>NZ_BAABJO010000006.1:0-312179 GCF_039543345.1 Pseudonocardia adelaidensis
TGCCGGGCGGCGGCCCTCGTACCGGGCGTACTCGGGACGTCGGCCGGTGCGCGCAGCGTGGGGCTGGGCCGCCGAATTATTCGGCGGACTTCCGGCGGGGGGCACTAGCCGCCGGAGAACAGCACTACGGAGCTGTGGTGCGGTTCTGGGCCGCCGCCCTCACCAGTGCTGTCATCAGGCGCACGTCCGTCGCCACCTCCTCCGGGTGCCACTGGACGCCGACCACCCACGGGGCGCCCGACCGCTCCACCGCCTCCACCAGGCCGTCGGCGGCGCGGCCGGTCACCACGAGGCCGTCCGCGAGGCGGTCGAGGGCCTGGTGGTGGTGGCAGCGCACCGTCGCCACCGGGCCGAGGGCGGCACCGACGCGGCTGCCCGGTTCCAGCGCCACCTCGACGGTGCCGAAGACACCGGGGGAGGGGTTGTGCCCGGAGTGGCCCACCACGTCGGGCACGTGCTGCACGAGCGTGCCGCCGAGGGCGACGTTGAGGATCTGCGCGCCCCGGCACACGCCCAGGACCGGGATCCCGCGTTCGAGGGCCCGGTGCAGCACGGCGAGCTCGGCGCCGTCCCGATCGGGCCGCGGCGCCCCGGTGCGCGGGTGCGGGGCCGCGCCGTAGCGGTCGGGGCCGACGTCCGGCCCGCCGGCGAGCACGACGGCATCGAGGCGGTCCACCGCGGCCGCGGACTCCGGGACCGGCGGCAGCAGCACCGGCACTCCGCCTGCCGCGATCACGACGTCCGGGTAGGTGCGGGGGAGCAGGACCGACTCGTTGTCCCAGACCCCGTAGCGGGCGTGCTCCCCGTACGCCGTGATCCCGACGACGGGGCGTGGCGGGTCAGAGCCGTTCGAACCCACGCCTGCGCTCCCAGTCGGTCACCGCCGCGTCGTACGCGGCGAGCTCCACGCGCGCGGCGTTGCTGTAATGCTCGACCACCTCGGTGCCGAACGCCGTCTCCGCCACCTTGGACCCGGCGAACAGGTGCGCCGCCTCGCGCAGCGTGGTCGGCACGCGGAGCCCGTCGGCCTGGTAGGCGTTGCCGGCGAACGGCGGGCTGAGCGGGAGCTCGTTCTCGATGCCGTGCAGACCCGCCGCGATCAGCGCCGCCACCGCGAGGTAGGGGTTCACGTCGCCCCCGGGCACCCGGTTCTCCACCCGCAGCGACGGGCCGTGTCCCACCACCCGCAGCGCGCACGTGCGGTTGTCCAGGCCCCACTCGACGGCGGTGGGCGCGAAGCTGCCCTCGGCGTAGCGCTTGTAGGAGTTGATGTTCGGGGCGAAGAGGTAGGTCAGCTCGCGCAGGCAGGCCTGCTGCCCGGCGACGAAGTGCGAGAACAGCGTCGAGAAGCCGTGCTCGCCTTCCCCCGCCGACACCGGCCCGTTCTCGCCGCGCAGCGAGATGTGGATGTGGCAGGAGTTGCCCTCGCGCTGGTCGTACTTGGCCATGAAGGTCAGCGCCATGCCGGCCTGGTCGGCGATCTCCTTGGCACCCGTCTTGTAGATCGAGTGGTTGTCGCAGGTGGTGAGCGCGTCGGCGTAGCGGAACGCGATCTCGTGCTGGCCGAGGTTGCACTCGCCCTTCGCCGACTCGACGACCATCCCCGCCCCGGCCATCCCGTTGCGGATGCGCCGCAGCAGCGGCTCGACCCGGGAGGTGCCGATCATCGAGTAGTCGACGTTGTAGAGGTTGGCCGGCTCGAGGTCGTGGTAGGCCTTGCGCCACGCCGTGTCGAACGAGTCGGCGAACAGCATGAACTCCAGCTCCGTGCCCACGTCGGCGGCGAGCCCGTGCGCGGCGAGCCGGTCGAGCTGGGCGCGCAGGATCTGCCGCGGCGACGCGACGACCGGTGTGCCGTCGGCCCACCGCACGTCGCACAGGACGAGCGCGGTGGCCTCGTGCCACGGCACCAGGCGCAGCGTGGTCATGTCCGGGACGAGCACGAAGTCGCCGTAGCCGCGTTCCCAGCTCGACATGGCGTAGCCGTCGACGGTGTTCATCTCGACGTCGACCGCGAGCAGGTAGTTGCACGCCTCCGCGGCGTGCGGCACGACCTCGTCGAGGAAGTACCGGGCGGCGCACCGCTTGCCCTGCAGGCGGCCCTGCATGTCGGTGAACGCGACGAGGACGGTGTCGATCGCGCCGTCCTCGACCGATGTGCGCAGCTGCTCGAGGGTGAGCATGCCGGGGCGGGCCATGGGAGTCCTTCCGGGTGGAGCGGTTCACGACGAACCGCACTCCCGCCGGAGGTCGACCGGTGGGGAGTGCGGTTCGCCTTGCGGTCGTGCGCCCTTTCTACGCCGACGCGCCGGCGTCGGTGCCGGTGGTGCTCGTCGGCACGGAGCCGTTGGTGGTGGCCTCGCGGCGGAGCTCCTCGAGCAGCTCGGCCCGGAGTTCGGCCTTCAGCTCCGCCTTGAGCTCCTCCTTCAGCTGGGCCCGCAGGTCCGGGTCCGCCTGGGCGGGCTCCGCCTCGGTGGTGACCGGTGCGCCCGCGGCCTCGTCGGCGGTGGCTGCCGCGTCCGCGTCGGCCTCCTCCCCGGCCGCGGCCGGAGCGGCCGAGGAGGACGCCCCACCCTCCTCGTCGGGCCGGTCGCCGGGCTCATCGGCCGTGACGGGCGTCCCGGTGCCCGCGTCGGCGACGGGTTCCTGGGCGGCCTCCGTGGTGGACGGCGTCGCCGCGGCCGGCGCGTCGTCGGTGGCCGCGTCAGCCGCGACGGCCGTGTCGCTCGTGGCCGTGTCTGCCGCGACTGCCGTATCGCTCGTGGCCGTGTCGCTCGTGGCCGTGTCGCTCGTGGCCGTGGCCTCTGCGTCCTCGTCCGCCGGACCGGTGCTGTCCGCGCTCGCCGGGGTCTCCTCCGTCGTCGCACCTTCCGCCGCCGGACCCGGGTCGGCCTCGGCGGCCCCGCTCGTCGCAGTCGGCTCGTCGCCGTCGGCATCCCCGTCCGGCTCGGTCTTCGACGCCGGCTCGGCCTCGGTCTTCGACGCCGGCTCGGCCTCGGTCTTCGACGCCGGCTCGGCCTCGTCGGCCTCGTCGTCCTTCTCCGCGACCGCGACCGCCGTCGCGGTGGCTGCCGCGGCCGTGGCCGCCGTCGCCGCACCGGGGCCGGTGTGGCGGTGCGCCTCAGCGTCGAGCTGCTTCTCGATGCTCTGCAGCTCCTCCTCGCTGCCGGCCTCGCGCACCGGCCCGGTGAACCAGTTGCGGGCCGAGAGCAGGTACCAGCCGCCGAACAGGACGAGCGCGCCGAACACGGTGATCGGGGCGTAGTTCACCGACTCCCAGGAGAAGTCCTCCGCGCCCGGGATGCCCTTGGGCGAGAGCGGCATGAGGAACAGCACGCAGACGAGCGCGATCCACGCCACGGAGACGGGGGCGATCCACTTGTAGTGGTCCCCGAGGCTCCAGGCGCCCTTCTCGAACCTCTCGGCCGCCTTGATGCGCAGGATGATCGGCAGGGCGAAGGCGATGTAGAGGCCGATGACGGCGATCGAGGTGCCGACCGCGTAGCCGACGACGCCGTTGGCGAGCGTGGGGATCATCAGGGCCCAGGCGAGAACCGAGATCGCGGTGACGGCGTTGACCGGCACCCGGTTGGCGGCGACCTTGCGCCAGAGCGTGGAGAACGGCACCGCCCGGTCCCGGGAGAAGGCGAACATCATCCGCGAGGCCGACGTCACCGACGCCGTACCGCAGAAGAGCTGGGCGACCACGGCGATGAACAGCAGGAACTCCGCCCACGTCTCGCCGAGTGACTCGGTCCAGATGTAGACGACCGCGTTGCCGGCGGCGTCGAGGGTGCCCTGCACGTCGGGGACCGCGAACGTCACAGCGACCAGCAGGATGAAGCCGAACACCACGGACACGACGACGGACATCACCATGCCGAGCGCGGAGGCGCGCGACGCCTGCCGCGTCTCCTCGCTCATGTGCGCGGAGGCGTCGTAGCCGGTGATCGTGTACTGCGCCATCAGCAGACCGAGGCCGAAGACGAACACGATGGCCGTGTCGGAGAACCCGGAGTTGTTGATCACCTCGCCGAACACGAACCCGGCGGACTGGTGGTTGTCCGGGATCACGGCCAGGATGCCCACGATCACGACGACGCCGACCATGTGCCACCACGCCGAGACCGTGTTCAGCAGGGCGAGGAGGTTGACGTTGAGCAGGTTGAGCCCGAGCTGCAGCGCGACGATGACCGTCAACGTGATGAAGACGGCCCCGGTGTCGGTGCCGACGGCGTCCGGGAACCACAGGTTCAGCAGAGCCGTTGCGAAGAGTGCGGACCCGTACTGGATGGAGGCGGTGACGGCGATCTGGCCGACCAGGTTGAACCAGCCCGTGAACCAGCCCCACGCGGGCCCGCCGAGCTTGGAAGCCCAGAAGTACAGCGCGCCCGCGGTCGGCATCGAGGAGGCGATCTCGCCCATCGACATGGAGACGAGCACGCAGAAGGCCCCGACGATCAGCCAGCCCCAGGTGATGGCGATCGGGCCACCGTTGTTGAAGGCGATGTAGTACGACGTCAGACAGCCCGCGAGGATCGAGATGATCGTGAACGAGATGGCGAAGTTCGAGAACCCGCCCATCTCCCGGTACAGCACTTGGGCGTAGCCGAGGCGATGCAGGATCGCCTCGTCATCGGTGCGCTGGGCACCCTCGGTGGCGGCCACGGGGGCTCCTCGGAGGTTCAGGGGGGTGGTTCAGGAGGTTGTGGGTCTAGTCGGGTCGGGAGGCCGCCACGAGCAGGTGCTCGAGGTCGGGTCCGTCGAAGGCCGCGACGGCGCGGTCGTACTTCTCCATGCCCCAGGACCAGAAGTCGAAGTCCAGGGGGCTGGAACCGTCCTGTATGGACGCCCAGAGTGTCCAGCCGTACTGCGACATCAGGGCGAACAGGCGCGCCCGCGCGACCTGCCGCGGGCGGCGTCGCCCGTAGTAGGCCGTGACGAGGTCGTCGAGCAGGGGGAGTGGCAGCGTCGCCTCGCTCCAGATGTTGCCCAGCTCGAAACACGGGTCGTTGTTGCCCGAGTACTCGTAGTCGATGATGCGCACCCGCTCGCCGTCGTCGAGGAGGTTCTCGGCGAGGAGGTCGTTGTTGCAGGGCACGGTGTCGGTGCGGGCTCCGAGCGCTTCCCGGATCCGGGCGACGATCGGCGCGAACTCGTCGTAGCGCGCCGGGAGCCGGAAGCCGTGCTCGGCCACGATCCGCCGGTAGCCGGCCTGCACCTCGAACATGTCGAAGTCGTTGACGAACCGGGGCCCCGAGTGCAGCTGCCGGCAGGCGGCGGCGACGCGGTGCAGGACGTCGGGCCGGTGCAGGTCGGCGTCGCTGAGCGTCCGGCCGGGCAGGAAGCCGACGGCGAGACCGTCGCCGGGCCGGTAGTGCAGCACCGGCGCGCCCACCCCGGCCTCGGCGGCGGCCACCGAGTTGGCGTGCTCGACGTCACGATCGATGCCCAGCAGGCTCTTGCCGGCGGCCGGGATCCGCACCACGCACGTGCCGTCGCCGTTGGTGACCTTCAGGTTGCGGTTGGTGAGACCACCAGGCAGATCCACGACGGTGCGGGGGTGTCGCGCGGTGCACGGAATCGTGTCGAGCAGGGCTTCCAGGTCCGGATCGAGCACTGTCGTGGTCAACTCCACTGGGGGATGGTAGAAGTCGCGTCAAATACGGTCTAGACCGTAAGGTGCGGTTCATGCCAGACGTGTTGCCCGGCCGTGCCCGCATCGTGATCATCGGTGGAGGGGTGGGCGGCGCCAGTGTGGCCTACCACCTCGCGGAGCGCGGCGAGCGGGATGTCCTGTTGCTCGAGCGCTCCGAGCTGACCAGCGGATCGACGTTCCACTCGGCGGGCCTCGTCGGGCAGCTGCGCTCGGATCCGGCCCTGACCAGGATGAACGTGTACTCCGCCGAGCTGTACCGCAAGCTCGAGGCCGGGGGTGGGGAGCACGCTCCCGGGTGGGTGGAGTCGGGGTCGTTGCGGCTCGCGTCCTCAGCCGAGCGCCTGGAGGAGATCCGCCGCCAGGCCGGGTGGGCGGCCCGGTCCGGACTGCCCCTGGAGTTGATCTCCGCAGGGGAGGCCCGGGAGCTGTTTCCGCTGATGAGCATGGACGGCGTGCTCGGCGCGGCGTACACGCCGACCGACGGGCACGTCGACCCCTCGCGCCTGTGCTACGCCCTCGCGGCGCTCGCCAGGGCGAACGGAGTCACGATCGCACAACGAAGCCGTGTCGTCGCGATCAATACGACGAATGGCCAGGTCACCGGCGTCCGGACGGACCAGGGCGACGTCGAGTGCGAGGTCGTCGTCGACTGCGGCGGGATGTTCGCGGCCGAGATCGGGCGGCTCGCGGGGGTGCGGATCCCGGTGGTGCCGATGTCGCACCAGTACGTCGTCACGGCGCCGTTGCCGGCCGGCTCGATGCCGGCGGACCGGCCGCTGCCGTCGCTGCGCGACCCCGATCTGCTCGTCTACTACCGCCAGGAGGTCGACGGCCTCGTCATGGGCGGCTACGAGCGGCAGTCGGCGCCGTGGACCGCCACCGCGAGCTCCTACGACGCCGTGCCCGCGGACTTCAACGGCAAGCTGCTCTCCCCGGACTGGGACCGGTTCTCCGAGATCATCGAGAACGCGCAGGTCCGGGTCCCGGCGCTGGTGGACACCGGCATCGTCACGATGATCAACGGCCCGGAGGCGTTCACCCCGGACAACGAGTTCTGCCTCGGCGAGACCGAGGTCGCCGGGTTCTTCGTCGCCGCCGGGTTCTGCGCGCACGGGATCGCCGGTGCAGGCGGGATCGGGCGCGTGATGGCCGACTGGATCCTCGACGGCGATCCGGGCATGGACCTGTGGCACATGGACGTGCGCCGCTTCGGCCGCCACTACCGCTCGCCCGGCTACACCCTCTCCCGCACCGTCGAGAACTACGAGAGCTACTACGACATCCGCTACCCGGCGGCCGAGCGCGCCGCTGGGCGGCCGCTGCGGACCTCGCCCGCCTACCCGTGGCACGCGGCACACGGCGCGGTGTTCGGCGAGAAGGCCGGGTGGGAGCGGGTGAACCACTACTCGGAACCCGGTTCGGAGCAGCTGCGGCCACGCGGTTGGGCCGGCCGGCACTGGTCGCCGTGCGTCGAGCCGGAGCACCGCGCCGTGCGCGAGGCGGCGGGGCTGTTCGACGAGAGCTCCTTCGCGAAGATCTCGATCAGCGGCCCGGACGCGGCCGCCTTCTGCGCGCACGTCTTCGCCGGGCGGGTGGACCGGGCGCCGGGCGCGGTGGTGTACACCCAGGCGTTGAACGACCGCGGCGGCATCGAGATGGACGTCACGGTCACCCGGCTGGCCGCGGACGAGTTCCTCGTGGTCACCGGCACCGCGTTCGGCACGCACGACCTCGGGTGGCTGCGGCGCCGGGCCCGGCTGACGGGTGCGTCGGTGCGGCTGGCCGACGTCACGGGCGCCGAGGCGTGCTTCGGGCTGTGGGGCCCGCAGGCGCGGGACCTGCTCGACCCGCTCACCCCCGTGTCGCTGACGAACGCCGACTTCCCGTTCGGCACGATGCGCGAGACCACCGTGGGCGACGTGCCGGTGCGCGCGGCGCGGGTGACGTTCGTGGGCGAGCTGGGCTGGGAGCTGTACTGCCCCACCGAGTACGGCGCCGCGCTGTGGCGCACGCTCGCCGACACGGGCGTCCGGCCGTGCGGCTACCGGGCGATCGAGAGCCTGCGGCTGGAGAAGGGCTACCGGGTGTGGGGAGCGGACGTGACCCCCGAGACGACGCCCGACGAAGCGGGGCTGGGCTTCGCCGTCCGCCGGAACGGGGAGTTCGTCGGGCGCGCCGCGCTGCTCGCCGCCCGCGAGCGGGGGCCCGCCCGCACGCTGCGCTGCCTCCTGCTCGACGACCCGCGCGCGGTGGCGCTCGGCGGGGAGCCGGTGCGACTGGCCGGCGAGGTGGTGGGGCAGGTGACGTCCGGCGGTTACGGCTACACGGTGGCCCGCTCGATCGCGGACGCCTACCTGCCGGCGGGCACCGCCGAGGGCGCCGAGCTCGACGTGCAGGTGGACGGCACGTGGGAGCAGGCGACGGTGGCCGCGAGCCCGCTCTACGACCCGACGGGCGCGCGCATCCGCGCCTGATTCGATCTTCACCCGGGTGTACTAATTGTAGAGATCACGGGCACCCGGTGTAACAACTCGCGGCCCTGTGGCGACTACCATGCGCTGTTCCCGTGAGCGCGCTTGCCCGAGATCGTCCGCCCACGGTGACACCGGTGTCACCGTGACGTCGTTCCCGGGCTGTCCCGGACCCCGACCACGCGCGCTCCGCTCCCCATCAGCTCAGCCGTGGAGAATGCGGATGCTTCGCTCGGTCTGGAGTTCTGCCATCGATCATGCACCCGGGTCCGGAACCGTGAGGGGCGTCGAGCCACCCGGGCGCGGAGCCCACGAGGGGCCGCGGCACGGGGTCGCCACCCTCCCCGCCGTCGCCGGGGCTCGCGTGCGCCGGGGCGGGCGCGCGCTCCCGATGGAGTCGCTCGTCACCACCACCGCCCGCGCCCGGTGGGGCCACGGCCTGGACGCCGATCCCCGGAGGATCGTCGAGCTGGCCGGGCGGCCGGTGTCGCTCGTCGAGATCGGTGCGGCGCTCGCGGTGCCGCTGGCGGTGGTGCGCGGGATCGTCGGCGACCTCGTCGACGGCGGGTTCCTCGAGGTGCACGCTCCGCCGGGCGGGTGCCCGAGCGCCTCCGTGCTCGCCCGGCTGCTGGACGGCCTGCGTGTCCCCTGACCACAGGCTGCACGAGCCGGTTCCGACCCCGCTGAAGGTCGTGGTGGTGGGCGGGGCCGGTGTCGGCACGACGACGTTCGTGCGGGCCGTGTCGGAGTTCGCGCCGCCGTCCACCGACCGGTACGTCACGGTGGCGCCCGTGGGGGACCTCCCCGCGGGCCGGGCCACCGCCACCACGACGGCGGCGTTGGAGGTCGCCCGGGTCGGCGTCGGCGACTCGCACGTCCTCTACCTGCTCGGCATGCCGGCGCAGGGCCGCTCCTCCATGTGGGACGAGCTCGCGCGGGGCGCCGTCGGCGCAGTGGTGCTGGTCGACCCGCTCCGGATCGAGATCTCCTTCGCGGCCGTGGACTTCGTCGAGAGCCGCGACATCCCGTTCGTCGTGGCCGTGAACGGGTTCCCCGGCGCCGACCGGTTCCGGCCCGCGGACGTCCACGACGCGCTCGGGCTGCGGGGCGACGTGCCGGTGCTGCCGACGGACGCGCGGGTGCGTGGCTCGTGCCTCGCCACGGTGATCCGGCTCGTCGAGCACGCGCTGGACCGCTCGGTGGTGGTGCGGTTCCCCCCGGTCGCGCGGTGAGCCCGGCCGGTCGATGAGCCCGCCCGGTCGATGAGCGCGGTCAGTCGGTGAGGGCCTGCAGCACCTGCTCGCCGTAGCGGGCCAGCTTGGTCTCCCCGACGCCGCTGACCGCGCCCAGCTCGGCGAGCGAGGCCGGGCGCCGGGAGGCGATCTCGCGGAGCGTGGCGTCGTGGAAGATCACGTAGGCGGGCACGCCCTGCTCCTTGGCGGTGGCGCCGCGCCACGTCCGGAGGCGCTCGAACAGCGGGGCCGCCTCGGGGGCGAGTGCCGGCTGCGCCGCCGAAGATCCGGCCGGCCGGGCCCGGCGGGCCTGGCGCTGCGGGTCGCGTCGCAACATCACCTGCTGCTCGCCGCGCAGCACGGGGCGGCTCTCCTCGGTGAGCACGAACGTCTGGTGCCGCGGTTCGACCGCGAGCAGCCCGCGGGCCACGAGCTGGCGCAGCACCGTGCGCCACTCGCCCTCGCCGAGCTCCGTGCCGATCCCGAAGACGGTGAGCGAGTGGTGGTCGAACTGCTCGACCTTGGCCGTGCGCCGCCCCAGCAGGATGTCGATGATCTGCCCGGCACCGAACTTCTGCCGCCGCTCGCGGTCGAGCCGGAACACCGTGGAGAGGATCTTCTGGGCCGCCACCGTGCCGTCCCAGGACTCGGGCTGCACCAGGCAGGTGTCGCAGTTGCCGCACGGGGGTGCACCCCGCTGACCGAAGTAGGCGAGCAGCTGCGTGCGGCGGCACTCGACGGTCTCGCAGAGCGCGAGCATCGCGTCCAGGTGCTGGGCCAGCTTGCGGCGGTGGTCGCGGTCGCCGTCGGACTCCTCGATCATCTTCCGCTGCTGGACGACGTCGGCGAGCCCGTAGGCGAGCCACGCGGTGGACGGCAGCCCGTCGCGACCCGCGCGGCCGGTCTCCTGGTAGTAGCCCTCGACGGACTTGGGCAGGTCGAGGTGGGCCACGAAGCGCACGTCGGGCTTGTCGATGCCCATGCCGAAGGCGATCGTGGCCACGACGATCACGCCGTCCTCGCGCAGGAACCGCGCCTGGTTGGCCGCGCGGGTGCCCGCGTCGAGCCCGGCGTGGTACGGCAGTGCGACCAGGCCCTGGGCCGCCAGGAACTCGGCGGTGCGCTCCACGGAGTTGCGGGACAGGCAGTAGACGATGCCGGCGTCGCCCGCGTGCTCGGTGCGGATGAGGTCGAGCAGCTGGCGGCGCGGCTCGTCCTTCGGCGCGATCCGGTACTGGATGTTCGGTCGGTCGAAGCTCGCGACGAAGTGCCGCGCCCGCTCCCCCGGGCGCAGGTCGAGACGCTGCGCGATCTCGGCGTGCGTGGCCTCGGTGGCGGTGGCCGTGAGCGCGATGCGGGGCACGTCGGGCCAGCGCTCGTGCAGCTCGGAAAGCGCCAGGTAGTCGGGCCGGAAGTCGTGGCCCCACTGCGCGACGCAGTGGGCCTCGTCGATCGCGAAGAGCGCGACCCGGCCGCGGTCGAGGAGGCTCATGGTGGACGGGACGCGCAGCCGCTCGGGGGCGAGGTAGAGCAGGTCGAGCTCACCGGAGAGGAAGGCCCGCTCGGTGTCGCGGCGCTCCTCGAGGGTCTGGGTGGAGTTGAGGAACCCGGCGCGCACGCCCAACGCCCGCAGCGCGTCGACCTGGTCCTGCATCAGCGCGATGAGCGGGGACACCACCACGCCGACGCCCGCGCGCACCAGCGCCGGGATCTGGTAGCACAGCGACTTCCCGCCACCGGTGGGCATCAGGACCAGCGCGTCGCCGCCGCCGCAGACGTGCTCGATGATCTCCGCCTGCTGGCCGCGGAACGACTCGTAGCCGAAGACCCGGCGCAGGACGTCGAGCGGAGCTGCCGCACTGGACTCGGGGGCGGGATCTGCGGTCCGGGCATCGGGCACCCGGCGATCGTAGGGGCACCGTCCGACGGCGCGGGCCCGAACCGGACGGCCCGGGGCGAGAGATCGAGGGGCGGTGCCGCTCGCACACCGGTCGTGGTGCCGGCACACCGACTGCAGTTGCGGTGCGGGCGCCGGCGTCGGTGCGTGACGTCCGCGTCGGGGTGGCTCGTTCAGGGCTTGCGGGCCACCGCGCCGTACATCGCGATGTCCGCGTCGGCGATCGGGGCGGTCCCGCGCTGCGGCCGCCACTTGTGGATCTGCACGATCCCGGGGTCGAGGATCTCGAGCCCGGCGAAGAACTTCTCGGCCTGGGCCTTCGAGCGCCACCGGACCGTCTCGCCGTACGCCTCGTACACGTGCTGGACCTGTGCGAGGGGGACGGGGGCGAAGTCGTCGGTGGCGATGGACGCGCCCACGAAGCTGCCCGGCGCCAGCGCATCGACCAGCCGCTGCACGACCTGGTGCGCGAGGTCGTCCTCCGCGATGAAGTGCAGGACCGCGATGAGGGTGAGGCCGACGGGCTCGCCGAGGTCGAGGGTGGCGCGCAGCTGTGGGGCGTTCAGGACGGTGTCCGGTTCGCGCATGTCGGCGCAGACGTAGGCGGTGCGGCCCTCCGGTGTGCTGGTCATGCGCGCCCTGGCGTGGGCGAGCACCGTCGGGTCGCTGTCGACGTAGACGATCCGGGCGTCCGGCGCGACCGCCTGCACGACCTCGTGGAGGTTGGGCGAGGTGGGGATGCCGGTGCCGATGTCGAGGAACTGGCGCACGCCCCGCTCGGCGAGGTGGCGGGCGACCCGGTGCATGAAGCTCCGGTTCTCCGACATGTGCACGCGCAGCGCGGGCCAGAGCCGCAGCGACGCGTCACCGGCCGCCCGGTCGACGGCGTAGTTGTCCTTGCCTCCGAGGATGTAGTCGTAGATGCGGGCGCCATGGGCGCGGTCGATCGCCAGGTCCATCGCGCTGTCGTCCCGGTGCTCCTCGTCGAGTGGTCTCGGAGATCCTATGCGCTCCGCACGTCCCGGCCGCGCCGGCCGATCACCGGTCGAGGTCGCACGTCCCCCGCTACGACCGATGGGCCCGCACCCGGCGCTCCACGCGGAGGAGGTACTCCTTCCGGTGCAGCGGGTCGTCGTCGGTGCGGGGGCGCTGCGGCACCGGCCCGGTCACCGGCTCGTAGTGGTCGAACTCGTGCTCCAGCACGCCTTCCCCGCGGGTCAGGGCGGGGAGGAGCTGCTCCAGCCCGTGCACGGAGGCCGCGGGGACGAGGCCGTCCAGCCGGAGGTCCGCGCCGTGCACGACGGGCGCGTGCGCAACCGCGCGGAACCGGGAGAGCACCGGCAGCACGGCGCCGTAGGTGTCGGCGGGGACCTCGAGGTGGAAGCGGTGCACCGGCTCGTGCACCGTCGTGCCGGCCCGCTGCAGCGCGCTCATCAGCACCAGCGGCGTGAGGTGGCGGAAGTCGCGGGCGGTGCTCGACATGCTCTTGTCGAAGGTCGCGTGGGCGTGGCTCTGCCGCGGCGCGTACCCGGAGCGGGTCATGGTCACCGTGCAGTCGAGCACCTGCCAGCCGTGCAGCCCCTGGTGCAGCGTCTCGCGGACGGTCTCCTCGACCGCGACGAAGAACGCGTAGGGCATGGACCCGAGCTCGACGCCCAGCCGGAACACCACACCCGATCCGAGCGGGCCCGGCTCCACGCGCAGCCCGACCGTGGCGAGGAACGGGTTGGGCTCGACCTTCATGACCTCCGCGGCGGCACCCACCCCGGCCGGCCGCTCCACGCAGATCGTGGTGGACTCGCGGAATTCGACCTCGATGCCGAACTCCTCGGCGAGCGTGGCCTGCACGACCTCCTTCTGCACCTCGCCGTAGAGCGACACGGCGATCTCCCGGCCGTCGTGGCGCAGGTCGATCAGCGGGTCCTGCTCGGCGAGCAGGGTGAGCGCGGCGTGCAGCGCTCCGCGCTCGGCCGGCGTGGCCGGCACCACCACCGTCTCGAGGGTCGGCGGGGCGAACTGGCGGGCAGGGGCGCCGGGCCGGGGAACGCCGATGGGATCGCCGACCCGGATGTCGGGCAGCCCCCGCAGCGTGGCGATCTCGCCCGCGGTGACCGCCTGCCGCCGGACCGGCCTGCCACCCTCGACGGCGGCGAGCGCCGTGACCTTGCCGCCACCGGCGTCGAGGCGGTCCCGCACGCGGAGGGTGCCGGAGTGCAGGCGCGCGTAGGCGACCTTCTCGCCCGCCGGACCTCGTTCGATCTTGAAAACCGTGCCGGAGAGCGGCCCGTCCGGGTCGCCGTCGGACGCGGGCAGCAGCCCGGCGATGCCGGCCGTCAGCGCGTCGACGCCCGCGCCGGTGATCGCCGACCCGGCGAACACCGGGTACACCTGCGCCCGCGCGACCTGCGCCACGAGCTCGCGGTGCATGCGCTCGCAGGACAGCCCGCCGTCGAGCTGGGCAGTGTCGTCGAGGTACGTAGCGCCGATGTAATCGGCCAGCAGCGCGTCGTCGTTCTCGGCCAGCACCTCGGCGAGGCGCGCGGTGAACCCGGCGTCGTCCGGGCCGTGGGGGAGCACCTCGCCGTCCCGCACACCCACCATCGCGACGGCCGCGGGCGTCAGCCGCCTGTCGACGTCGGCCAGCACGCGGTCGACGTCCGCGCCCATGCGGTCGATCTTGTTGACGAACAGCAGGGTCGGGATCCGCAGCCGCCGCAGCGTGCGCATGAGCACGCGGGTCTGCGCCTGCACACCCTCGACGGCCGACAGCACGAGCACCGCGCCGTCGAGCACGCCGAGCACCCGCTCCACCTCGGCGATGAAGTCGGGGTGGCCGGGCGTGTCGATCAGGTTGACCGGGACCGGGCGGGGCCCGGTCCCGATGCGGAACGACACGACGGCGGAGCGGATCGTGATGCCGCGCCTGCGTTCGAGGTCGCCCGTGTCGGTCTGGGTGCTGCCCTCGTCGACGCTGCCGATGCGGTCGACCACCCCGGCGTCGTACAGCAGCCTCTCGGTGAGGCTGGTCTTACCGGCGTCGACGTGGGCGACGATTCCGAGGTTGAGCGTGCGAGCCAAGCGTCATGTCCTTCGGCGATGCGGAAGCGGCGGGGGTGGACGTGAACGCAGCTCGCATCGCGGGACTCCCTCTCGTCGATCAGTGGGGGAGTACAGCCCAGCACCCGCTGGGGCGGCAACCGGTTTAGCGCCGTACCTCGGTGCGCACCATGAGCCGCACGCGGTCGGCGCGGTACAGGTCGCGGGCGTACTCGACCGGCAGGGCGCCCACCGAGAGCGCCGTGCGTTCCACGCCCATGAGGGCCGTGCCGCGGACCACGCCGAGCGCGGCCGCCTCGGCCGGATCGGCGCTCACGGGTTCGAGGTACTCCACGGCGGTGTGCGGGGCGAGCCCGTACTCGTCGGCGAGCAGCTCGTAGATCGACCCCGTCAAGGGGTGGCCGAGCAGGCCGGGCAGCCGGTCGGCCGGCAGCCACGAGCGCTCCAGCGCCAGCGCCGCCCCGTCGGCGGAACGGACGCGCACCAGCTCGTAGACCGGGGCACCCGGCGCGAGCCGCAGCGCCTGCGCCACGGGCCCCTCGGCCTCGATGGTGCGCGCGGTGATGATCTCCGCGCCGGCCCTCCGGTGCGCGCGCCGCATCTGCTCGGTGAAGCCCGCGACGCCGGTGAGGTCGCAGTCGATCCGGGGCTCCGCGACGAAGGCGCCGCCCGAGCGTCCGGGGGTGCGGATGAGCACGCCCCGGCGCGCGAGCCCGTCGAGGGCCTGGCGCAGGGTCATCCGGCTCACCTGCAGCGCGGCGGCGAGCTCGCGCTCCCCGGGCAGCCGGTCGCCCGCCGAGATCGAGCCCGCGGTGATCTCCTCCATGAGCCACCGCTCGATCTGGGCGTGCGCCGGTACGCCGTTGTGGCGTTCCAGCGCGGGAGCGCGCCCGAGCAGCTCTGCCGACATCCGCCCAGGGTAAGCGCTATCGGGCCGGACCGGGGGCGGAACGCAGCGCGCGCGGGTGTAAATATCTGATATGGTCGGAGTGACGGAGGCCACAAGGGGATGGTTCGTGTCCGACCTGAAGTCGCAGACGATCTATCGCGCGCTGCGTGAGCGGATCCTGTCCAACGAGATCCTGTCGGGCACCCGCCTGGTTCTGCGCCAGCTGGCGAACGAGTACGACACCAGCGACATCCCGGTGCGCGAGGCGCTGCGGATGCTGGAGCGCGACGGGCTGGTCGAGATGATCCCGTACCGGGGCGCGCGGGTCACCACCCTCACGGCCCGGGAGATCGAGGAGACCTACTTCATCCGCGGCCACCTCGAGAGCATCGCCACGGGCCTGGCCGCCGAGCGCATCACCGACGCCGAGCTGCAGGTCCTCGACGAGCTCATGGTGCGGATGCGCGCGGCCGTGCGGGCGCAGGACGGCCCCGGCTTCTCGGACCTCAACCGCGAGTTCCACGCGACGATCGTCGGAGCCTGCGGCAACGAGATGCTCCGCGAGCTGACCATGGACATCTGGCAGCGCCACTCCGGCTTCCAGCGGGTCTTCCGCATGGTGCCGGAGCGGCTGGCCGCCTCGCAGTCCGAGCACGAAGGGATCATGGACGCACTGCGGGCGCGGGATCCCAAGCGCGCCGCGGCGCTGGCGCTGTGGCACAAGCGCTCGGTGGGCGACACCGTCAGCACCCTGCTGGCCGAGGAGCAACCGACGGTGGGCGGGGAGACGGCGTGAGCACGGCGGAGAAGGTCGGCGAGAACGTGCAGACCGTCGCGGTGGGGTTCGACCACGTCTACAAGGCGTTCGTGGCACGCGGGCGGCGCAGCGAGCCGGTGCTGGCCCTGCAGGACGTCGCGTTCGACGTGCGGCCGGGCGAGTTCGTGAGCCTCGTCGGTCCGTCCGGCTGCGGGAAGTCGACCTGCCTGAACATGGTGGCCGGGCTGGCCACCCCGTCCGAGGGCACCGTCACGCACCAGGGGCGTCCCGTGCGCGGGGTCAACACCGCGGTCGGCTACATCACGCAGGAGGACAACCTGCTGCCGTGGCGCACGCTCGCCGGCAACGTCGAACTCGGCATGGAGATGCGGGGCGTGCAGCGTGCCGAGCGCCGCGGGCGGGCCCGCGAGTTCATCGAGCTGGTCGGGCTCGCCGGCTTCGAGGAGCACTACCCGCACGAGCTGTCCGGGGGCATGCGCAAGCGGGCCGGGATCATCCGCACGCTGGTGTACGACAGCGACGTCGTGCTCATGGACGAGCCCTTCGGCCCGCTCGACGCGCAGACCAGGGTGATCCTGCAGGCCGAGCTGCTCAAGCTCTGGCAGCGTTCTCGCCCGACCGTGCTGTTCGTGACCCACGACCTGGTCGAGGCGATCGCGCTGTCGGACCGGATCCTGGTGTTCACGGCCAACCCGGGCACGGTGAAGCGCGAGTACCGCGTCGAGATCCCGCGCCCGCGCGATCCGTTCCGCATCCACGAGACGCCCGGGTTCGGCGAGCTGCACGAGGCGCTGTGGGCGGACATCCGTGCGGAGATAGGCGGCGGCGCACCATGACCGCCACCGTCGCCCCCGACGTCGGGCGGGGTGAAGCGGTGCTGGCCCGCACCGCCGCGGCGGACCGCAGGCGCGTGCGGTCGGAGCGGGCGGTGCTGTGGGCGGGCACCGCGGCGTTCGGCACGGCCATCCTGCTGTTCTGGCAGTTCGGCCTCGGTCACCTGGTGAACCCGCGGTACGTGAGCGACCCGGCCACGATCGCCGGCCGGGTCGGCGAGCTCGCGGCGGAGGGCGAGATCGTCCGGCACGTCGGGGTCACGCTCGGCGAGGCGGCCGTCGGGTTCGCGATCGGCTCGGTGCTGGGCCTGGCGAGCGCGTTCGCGCTGGCGCAGACCCGGCGCGGGTACGCGGTCTTCGAGCCGTTCCTGGTCGGGTTCTACTCGATCCCGAAGATCGCCCTCGCCCCCCTGTTCATCCTGTGGTTCGGCCTCGGCACGACGCCGAAGATCGTCATGGCGGCGCTGCTCGTCTACTTCGTGGTGTTCGTGAACACGGCCACCGGCATCCGCGAGGTGCGGCCCGGGCTGCTGCAGGTGTGCCGGGTGTTCGGCGCGAGCCGGCGCGACCTGCTGGTGAAGGTCACCCTGCCCTCGGCGGCACCCGCGATCGTCGCGAGCATCCGGATCACCGTCACCCGCGCGATCGAGGGCGCGCTGCTGTCGGAGTTCGTGGCCTCCACGCAGGGCCTGGGATACCTGGTGGCCCGGGCGTCGCGCGAGTTCGACATCGCCACCGTGTTCGCCGGGATCGTGATCATCGCGGCCGTGGTGATGGCGGCCAACGGGCTGCTCAGGTTCGTGGAGGGCCGGCTCTCGCCCTGGCACGGCGGACGGGTCCACGGATGAGGGCCCACGAACCGACCCCGGCGGGCACGGCCGTCCTCGACGCCACCCGCCGCGCCCACCACGCCGACCGCGCCGCCGAGCGCCGGTTCCTCGTGGCTGCGCGGCTCGGCATCGTCGTCGTCGCGCTCGCCGGATGGGAGCTCGCCTCCGGCACCCTGATCCGCTCGTTCTACGTGAGCTCGCCCGGTGACGTGGCCGCGACGCTCGTGGACTGGGCCGTCTCCGGGGAGCTCGGCTACCACGGCGCCTTCACGGTGACGGCCGCCGTACTCGGCTACGTGCTCGGCGCGGTCGCGGCCGTGCTGGTGGCGTGGCCGCTCGCCGTCCTGCGCACCGTCCACCGGATCACCGAGCCGTACTTCCTGGTGGCGTACTCGATCCCGGCGGTCGCGATGGGCCCGGTGTTCATACTCTGGTTCGGGATCGGGATGACGCCGAAGGTCCTCATCGCCGCCTACTTCGTGTTCTTCATCGTCTTCATCAACACGGTGGCGGGCTTCCAGCAGGTGCCCACCGGCCTGCTCGACGTCACCCGGGTCATGGGCGCGTCGCGGCGGGACCAGCTGCGCACGGTCCTGCTGCCCAGTGCCCTCCCGTTCGTGCTGGCCGCACTGCGGATCACCCTGCCCGCGGCGATGATCGGCGCGGTCACCGGCGAGTTCATCTCGTCCAACCGCGGGCTCGGCTACCTCACGCGCGCCGCCGCGTCGAGCTACTCCACGGCGGGCGTGCTCGCCGGCGTGCTCTCGCTCAGCGTGATCGTGCTGCTGATGAACCTGCTGCTGCGCCCGTTGCGGAACGCGCTGCGCTGGCAGCCGGACGTCGACGTGCCGCAGGCGGCCGACGGCCGGTGAAGATCAACGCTGCGGACCAACCCCATCGACAGGAGTGATCATGCGAGGACAACGGCGTTCCGCAGTTCTGGGTGGCGCATTGGCGATGGCGCTGACGCTCGGCGCGTGCGGCGGGGACGGGGGCGGCGCAGCGCCGGGGGAGGGAGGCCGCACCGCGATCACCGTGTCGTCGTTGCCGAGCGCCTTCCTCGCCCCGCTCTACATCGCCGAGAAGGACGGGCTCTTCGAGCGCGAGGGCCTCGACGTCACGATCGTCGAGCTGCAGAGCGGTGCCGACGGGGTGCCGGCCGCGATCTCCGGCAGCTCGCAGTACGCCGACCTGGGCTTCGACGACCTGGCCACCCTGTCCGCCGAAGGAGAGGACAGCCTGGTGATGGTGCACAACCTCGTGCGGCGGGTGACGTTCACGCTGGTGATGAACCCGGACGTCGCGCGCGAACGGGGGGTGAGCCGCGAGTCGCCGATCGAGGCGCGCTTCGCGGCGCTGAAGGGACTGCGGCTCGGCGTGACGTCCCCGGGGGCCGCGAGCGACAAGTACATGCGTTACTACCTGCGCGAGGCCGGTCTCGACCCGGAGCGCGACGCCGAGATCATCGCGATCGGTGACGGCGCGTCGCTGCTGGCGGCGCTGGAGACCGGCCAGATCGACGCCTACCAGCTCTCCCCGCCGACGCCGTACGTCGCGCAGGCCGAGGGGTTCGGCACCGTGCTCATCGACGGTCCCTCGGGTGACGTGCCGACGTTCGCCGACTTCGCCTACACGGGGTTCGCCGCCAACCGGGAGTGGGCGGACGCGAACCCGGAGGCCGCCCGCGCGTTCAGCCGTGCGCTGAACTCGGCCATGGGGCAGGTGCTGGCCGACCCGCGGGCCGCGGCCGAGAAGATCGTCGACCGGATGTCGGCGGGCGATCTCCCGGTGCTGCAGCAGACGCTCGAGGCGCTCGCGCCCGCCCTCTCCGCGGACGGCTGCTTCGACGCCGCGGCCGTGCAGACCACGCTCACCGTGATGCACGACGTGCAGATCACGGACTCGGCGGGCGACCCCGCCGAGGGCGCGCTGTGGACCAACGCGTACAACCAGTGCTGACCAGCATGACCAGGAAGGACATCCGGTGAAGATCGTTCGCTACGGGACGACCGGCGGCGCCGCGTGGGGCGTCCTCGACGACGGGGTCGTGCTGGCCGCCGAGGGCACGCCCTTCGCCGGTCTGCGGCCCACCGCGCAGGAGGTCGGCTCCCTGGCCGACGTGTCGCTGCTCGCCCCGGTGACCCCGCGCACCGTGCTGTGCGTCGGGCGCAACTACCGCTCCCACGCCGAGGAGTTCGGCAACGCCGTGCCGGCGGAGCCGCTGCTGTTCCTGAAGCCGCCCGCCGCGGTGGTCGGGCCGGGCGCCGACGTGGTGTACCCGCAGCTGTCGCAGCGCGTCGACCCGGAGGCCGAGCTCGTGCTCGTGATCGGGCGCACCGCGCGGAACGTCGCGGCCGCCGACGCCTGGGCCGTGATCGGCGGCTACACCTGCGGCAACGACGTCACCGCCCGCGACATCCAGCGCTCGGACGGCCAGTGGACCCGCGGCAAGGGGTTCGACACCTTCTGCCCGATCGGGCCGTGGGTCGACACCGATTTCGACCCGGCCGACGTCGGCGTCTCCTGCACGGTGGACGGCGAGCGCCGCCAGGACGGCCGCACCAAGGACCTGATCTTCCCGATCCCATTCCTCATCGAGTACATCACCCGGTTCACCACCCTCGAGCCCGGCGACGTGATCCTCACCGGCACGCCGGAGGGCGTCCGGTCGGTGGAGCCGGGCAACACGATCACGGTCGAGGTGGAGGGCCTGGGCGCCCTGACGAACAGGGTGGTCGCCGAGTAGCCCCACCGGCGTGTCAGCAGAGCCACCTGCATGACGCCAGAGGTCGTGGAAGTGGCTTTGCTGACATCAGGCCAGGCTCGCCCGCCACGCCTCGTGGAGCTTGCCGAACTCGCCGTCCTCGGCCAGGAGCACCTCCGGCGGGCCGTCCTGCACGATCCGGCCGTCGGACACCACCAGCACCCGGTCGGCGACGAGGACGGTCGAGAGGCGGTGGGCGATGATCAGCGCCGTGCGCCCGGCGAGCACCGTCTCGAGCGCCGCCTGCACCGCCCGCTCCGACGGGATGTCCAGCGAGGAGGTGGCCTCGTCGAGCAGCACGACGGCGGGGTCGGCGAGCACCACCCTCGCCAGCGCCACGAGCTGGCGCTGGCCCGCCGACAGCCGCCCGCCGCGCTTGCGGACGTCGGTGTCGAAGCCGTCCGGCAGCGCCTCGATGAACTCCCGCGCCCCCACGGCTGCTGCGGCGGCGACGATCTCGGCGCGGGACGGCACCCCGCCCGCCCGCCGGCCCATCGCGATGTTCTCGGCGACCGAGCCGGAGAACAGGAAGGCCTCCTGGGTGATCATCACCAGTGCGGAGCGCAGGTCGGCGTCGGTGATGTCGCGCAGGTCGACGCCGTCGAGCCGCACCGTGCCCCCGGTGGGGTCGTAGAAGCGCGCCGCGAGCTTGGCGAGGGTCGACTTGCCGGCACCGGTGGCGCCCACGAGCGCGACGGTCTGCCCGGCCGGCACCCGCAGTGAGAACTCCGGCAGCACGGTGCGCTGGGGTGCCCGCTGGTAGGCGAACCGCACCCGGTCGAACTCCAGCTCACCGCGCACCGGGCGGGGCAGCGGCACCGGGCGCTCCGGATCGGGCACCCCGACCGGCGTGTCCAGCACCGACGCGATCTTCTCCAGCGCCGCGGCGGCCGACTGGTAGGCGTTGAAGAACTGGGCGAGGTCGTCGAGCGGGTCGTAGAAGCGGCGCAGGTACAGCACGAACGCGGTGAGCGCCCCGAGCGCGAGCGTGCCGTCGACGACGCGGAGCCCGCCGAGCAGCAGCACGATGGCCAGCGTGGCGTTGCCGACGAGCCGGACCGCGGCCACGTACCAGGCGACCGTGAGGAACGCGGTGGCGGTGGCGTCGCGGTGGGCGGACGCGAGGCCGTGCATGATCTCGTCGTTGCGGGGTTCCCTGCGGAACGCCTGCACGGCCCGGACCCCGTTGACCGACTCGACGAAGTGCACGATCACCCGGGCCACGGTGCTGCGGGTGCGCCGGTAGCTGGCCCGGGACCGGCGCTGGAACCAGCGCGTGACCAGCAGCAGCGGGACGAACCCTCCCAGCACCACGGCCGCGAGCAGCGGGTCGATCCACACCAGCAGCACCGTGATCCCGACCAGCGACAGCAGCGCGCCGAACAGCCCGTCGAGGCCCTTCTCGAGCAGGTCGGAGAGGGCATCGACGTCGCTGGTGAGCCGCGAGATCAACCGGCCCGACGTGAACGACTCGTGGAAGTCCAGCGACAGCCGTTGCCCGTGGGCGAAGAGCCGCTCGCGGACGTCCAGCAGCAGGTCCTGGCCGATGCGCCCGGACAGCAGGAGGAACGCCGAGCGCAGCCCGGCGCCGGCGATCCCGGTGGCGGCGTACCCGCCGATGGCCGCCGCGAGGGGGCCCGGCCGCCCGCCGAGCGCGGCCGGCACGCCGGTGTCGATGGCGTACGCCACCATCAGCGGGCCGGCGAGCACGACCGCGTTCTCGGCGACGAGGAGCACCGCGGCCAGCACCACCGCGCGCCGGTGCGGCCGCAGCAGCTCCGCGACGAGCCGGCGGGCCCGCGCCTGCAACCGCAGCCCCGTGCGGTCGTCGACGGCGTCGGCCTCGTCGTCCTCCTCGGCGATCCCGCGCCAGGCCTCGTCCTCCGTGCCGGCCCCGGTGTCCGTCGGTGTCACGCCCCCACCTCCTCGCGGTCCTCGTCGCTGCTGGCCAGCAACCTGCGGTACTCCGGGACGGTGGCGAGCAGCTGGCTGTGCGTGCCCACCGCGGCGATCCGGCCGTCGTCGAGCAGGGCCACCCGGTCGGCCAGCTGCACGGTGGACGGCCGGTGCGCCACGACCAGCGCCGTGACCCCGCCCAGCACCCGGCGCAACGCGGCCTCCACCTCGGCCTCGGTGTGCACGTCGAGCGCGGAGAGCGGGTCGTCGAGCACGAGCACCGGCGGGTGCCCGGCCACGGCCCTGGCCAGGGCGAGCCGCTGGCGCTGTCCACCCGAGAGGGACATGCCCTGCTCGCCGATGCGGGTGTCGAGGCCCCACGGCAGCGCGGCGACGAACCCGTCGGCGCTGGCTACGCGCAGTGCGTCCCACACCTGCTCGTCGGAGGAGCCGGGGGATCCGAGCAGCACGTTCTCCCGCACGCTCGCCGAGATCAGCACCGGGTCCTCGAACGCCGTGGCGACAGCGGTGCGCAGGTCGGCCAGCCGGAGCCGGCGCACGTCCACGCCGTCGAGCAGGACCGCGCCGCCGGTGACGTCGTGCAGACGGGTGACGAGCGCGGTGAGGGTGGTCTTGCCGGACCCCGTGGCCCCGACCAGTGCCATGGTCTCGCCGGGCCGCACGGCGAGGTCGACGCCGGACAGGATCTCCCGGTCGCCGCCGGGGTGGCGGAACCGCACCCCGCGCAGCTCGAGGGCGCCGCGCACCGGGTGCGGCAGCGGCTGCGGGTCGGCGGGGTCGACGATGTCCGGTGCGACGTCGCGGACCTCCCAGTAGCGCCTGGTCGCGGCCGCGGCGTTGCTCGCCTCGGCCAGCAGCCAGCCCAGCGACGCGATCGGCCAGTACAGGTAGGTCATCACCGTGACGGCCGCGACGAGCGTGCCGATCGTGAGGGAACCGCCCGCCACGCCCCACGCGCCCAGCCCGAGCACCACGGCGATCGCCGACTCGGGCAGCAGCACGAGCACCGCCCACAGCGCGGCGATGAGCCGGATCTTGAGCAGCTCGGTGCCCCGCAGGCCGCGTGCCTCGGCCACGAAGCGCTCGGTGAAGCGCCGCCCCCGGCCGAGGGACTTGAGCACCCGGATCCCGAGCGCCGACTCCTCGATGGCGGTGGTGAGGTCGCCCGCCTGGTCCTGGGCGCGGCGGGCGGCGACGGAGAACCGGCGCTCCAGCAGCACCGTGAGGACGAGCAGCGGCACGGCGGTGACCGCGATGACGGCCCCGAGCCACACCGACAGCCACAGCAGCACGCCGATGCCCACCAGCACCGTGAGCACGTTGACCACGAGGAAGATGCCGGAGAACGCGACGAACCAGCGGATCGTGGTGAGGTCGGCCGTGGCGCGCGAGAGCAGCTGCCCGGACGGCCACCCGTCGTGGAAGGCCACCGGCAACCGCTGCAGGTGCGCGAACAGGTCGGTGCGCAGCGCGGCCTCGATGCCGGTGCTGGGCCGGGCCACCAGGCGCCTGCGCAGGAACATCAGCGCGGCTTCCAGTACACCGAGCCCGAGCACACCCAGCACCAGCCACGGCAGGGAGCCCGCGTCGCCCCGCGCGATGGGACCGTCGACGATCGCGCGTGTGACCAGCGGGATCGTCAGGCCCGACAGGGTGCCGGCGAGCGCCGCCGCACCGCCCCCGAGCAGCGCCCGGCGATGCGGGCGGACGTAGGGGGCGAGGCGGCGGAGGGTGGAAAGGGAGGCCCGTGCGGGCGGCGGCTCCGTCATGGCTCGATCGACGCTAGAACGGCATGGCGGCCCGCGCACCCGAGTTGTCCCACGGGAGAGACGCAACCACCTCCACACGGGTTGAAGTCCAGTCCGGTGGAAGTGGCAGGCTGGGAACAGCAGAAGATCGTAGGGGAAGGAACCGTCGTGGCGGCAGGACAACTGAGGATCGGCTACAAGGCGTCCGCGGAGCAGTTCGCGCCCCGGGACCTGGTGGAGTACGCCGTGCGCGCGGAGGAGGTGGGGCTCGACAGCGTCGTGACGTCGGACCACTTCCTGCCGTGGCGCCACGAGGGCGGGCACGCGCCCGCGTCGCTCGCGTGGTTCGCGGCGGTGGGGGAGCGCACGTCGCGCGTGCTGGTCGGCACCTCCGTGCTCACCCCGACGTTCCGCTACAACCCGGCGGTGCTCGCCCAGACGTTCGCCACCCTGGGCCTGCTGTACCCGGGCCGCGTGATGCTCGGCGTCGGCACCGGCGAGGCGCTCAACGAGATCGCGGTGTCCGGCCGGGAGTGGCCGGAGTTCAAGGAGCGGTTCGCCCGGCTGCGCGAGTCGATCCGGCTGATGCGCGAGCTCTGGACCGAGGGGGAGGTGTCGTTCGAGGGCGAGTACTACCGCACCGTCGGGGCCACGATCTACGACCGGCCCGAGCAGCCGGTACCGGTCTACGTGGCCGCGGGCGGCCCGGTGGTGGCCAAGTACGCGGGCCGCTCGGGCGACGGCTTCATCTGCACCTCCGGCAAGGGCATGGACCTGTACA
The DNA here is from genome assembly GCF_039543345.1 of Pseudonocardia adelaidensis. Lineage (NCBI taxonomy): Bacteria > Bacillati > Actinomycetota > Actinomycetes > Pseudonocardiales > Pseudonocardiaceae > Pseudonocardia > Pseudonocardia adelaidensis. The sequence goes on from NZ_BAABJO010000006.1 coordinate 24,857, forward strand.
CCGACAAGCTCATCCCCGCCGTCGAGGAGGGCGCGGCGGCCGCGGGGCGCGACGCCGCGGAGGTCGACCGGATGATCGAGATCAAGCTGTCCTACGACCGCGACCCGCAGCAGGCGCTGGAGAACACCCGGTTCTGGGCGCCGCTCTCGCTCACGGCCGAGCAGAAGCACAGCGTCCACTCGGCCGTGGAGATGGAACGCCTCGCCGACGAGCTGCCCATCGAGCAGGTGGCGAAGCGCTGGATCGTGGCCTCCGACCCGGACGAGGCCGTGGCGCAGATCAAGCCCTACGTCGACGCCGGGCTGAACCACCTCGTGTTCCACGGCCCCGGGCACGACCAGGAGCGCTTCCTGTCCCAGTTCGCCGAGGACGTCCTGCCGCGCCTGCGTGCACTGGCCGCCTGACGGCCTCGTGAGCGGATACGGGTGCTCGGGCACCCGTATCCGCTCACGGGTGGGTCACTTCTTGCCGCGCGACTTCTCGGTCTTGCGGTCGTTCGCCTTCTTGATGGCGTCGACCAGCTCGTCCTTCTTCATCGACGAGCGGCCGCGGATGTCGAGCTTCTTCGCGACGTCCATCAGGTGCGACTTCGGGGCGTTGGCGTCGACGCCGCCCGCGGTCGGCTTGCTCTGCTTGCGGCCGGGGCCGGCGGCCTGCTCGTCCGACGCACCCTTGCGGCCCTTGGGCTCCCAGTGGTCGCCGACCTTCTCGTGGGTGTGCTTGAGCGCGGCGAACGCGACGCGGCGGGCGCGGCCGCCCTGGTCGCCGTAGGTCTCCATCGCCGAGTCGTAGGTCTCCACCCACGTGCGCTTGGCCTTGTCGTCCGAGCGCTCCACCGTGCTCGGCATCGCGTCCTTGCCCGGCATCCGTTCACACCTCCACTCGGCGGCGCGCCGGTGGGCGCGGGGTGTCCAGGAAGCGCCGGACGCCCTTCAACCCGTACCGGTCCACCGCGGTCTTGATCAATCCGAAGATCGCGCCCTGCAGCGTGGCGGCCAGCAGCACCTCGCGGGTGGTGTAGTCGTCCGACAGCGGCTGCGGCGTCTCGTCCTCGTTCGAGATCCGCTTCCACACGATCCCGAAGACCTTGCCGGCGAGCAGGCCGCCGATCAGCCCGAAGAGCAGCCCGATCGGCTTGTAGGCGAGCTTCTCGAGGCCGGTCAGCTCGTTGCCGTCCCCGCGCTTCATCGCTCACTCTCCGCGCGCGCCTCGGCGCCGGTCTCGCCCTCGGCGCCGGCGTCCTCCCCGGCGACGCGCCCGACGAACTCCTCGTTCTCGTCGGTGCCCGTGGTGCTCGGCCCGTCCGGGTCGCCGTGGCGCGGATCAGGGCGATCCTTGCGATCGGGCTCGACGCCGCCCGCGTCGCGGCTCCGCGCGACCTTCGGGTCGGCCTCGACGTCCGGTTCGGAGGTCCTGTGCATGACGTCCGGGTACCCGATCTTGCGGGTCCCGAACACGGAAAACCGGTGGCGCGGGCGCCGTTCCGAGCGGATCAGTGCAGATCAGTACGGGCGCGAGGCCCCGCCACCCGAGACGAGCCGGCGGCTGCCGCCCACGGCGCCCCGGACCGCGCGCAGCGCAGGCAGCTGCACTGCCGAGCGCGGCATCGGGCGGCGGGCCCGCAGCACGGGCCACACCGGCGACGGCGGGAAGAGCGCGTCGAGGCTGCTGGAGGCGGGCCCGCCGACGCTGGAGCGCAGCAGCTCCTCGTAGGCGTCGTACTCGGCGACGGCGGCGGCGATGTTGCCCTGGGCGAGGTGGGCCTCGATCAGGGCCCGGCGCGCGCTCTCCCGGCTCGGTGCGGTGCGCACCGCCATCTCGGCGAGCGCGACGGCCTCGGCGTGCCGGCCCGCGGCCGACAGGCGCAGGCTGCGCTCCTCGAGCGCGTGCAGCCGCAGCTGGCGGAACCGCTCGCGCTCCACGGCGATCCAGGCGGCGGTCCAGCCGGGCAGGATGTCGGCCGACAGCAGCGCGATGTCGGGGCTGTCGGTGGCCGGGATCTCGGGGAGGGCCCGTACGAGGCCCAGCGCGTCGGCGAGGTCGACCTGGACGTCCGCGGCGAGGGCGAGCGGTGCCTCGAGGTCGCCGTCGCTGAAGAGCGTGGGGATGCCGACGGCGGTGGCCGCCTCGTTCAGGAGGCGCTGGGCGGCCGCGGCGGGGACGCCGGGCCAGAGGTCGGCAGCGAGCGCGGCGTGCTCCTGCGGGCGGGGGTGCACGGCGAGGTAGGCGACGAGCCTGCGCGAGTCGACCCCGAGCGGGACGGCGGCCCCGTCCGAGACGAGGGTGAAGGACCCCAGCACACGCACCGCGTGCCGGGCGCCTGGATGCGCCTGAGTCGTGCGAGATCGTCGCTGATCGTCAGACATGATCGTCCCATGTGTGGAAGTGCCCGGCTGGAAGCTCGCAGGGACCCGTCGGCGGCGTGACAGCGCCCGAGTCCGCGAAAGAGTGTTCTCCCGAGCGACCGCGTTGCCAAGGGGCATGTTCGTCACACTTCCGGCTGCTCTGCGGCCGTCCGGGTGACGTGCGAGTCACCGCCATCTTACTCATGGGGTGGCGTGCACCCGAACGTGGGTGCCCCGGCCGTCGGCCCACACGTGGAGCGAGTCGCAGAGCTGGCGGGCGATCCAGACGCCGCGCCCGCGGGGCTCGGCCGGGTGGGGGGCCTGCAGCCCGGGCAACGGGTCGCGGAGGGTGCCGCCGTCGTCGATCTCGCACAGCAGCCCGTCCCGTCCCGTCCACAGCGACAGCTGCGCCTCCGGGCTGCCGTGCTCGACGGCGTTGGTGGCCAGCTCGTTGACGGCGAGCACGACGTCCTCGACCCGCTCGCGCTCGTAGCCGCGGCCGGACAGCGCCTGCTCGACGGTGCTGCGCACCTCGTGCAGCTGCCACGCGCTGAACGTCATCCGCAGGTCCGGCGGGCCGAGCAGCGGCGGCTGGGCGGCCGGCCGCGCGGTGAGGACGGCGCGTGGGTCGTGGTGACCGGGGTTGTGCCGCAGCTCGCCGTCGCTGAGCAGGAGCGGGTGGTTGCGCCGCGCCCCGTCGAGGATCTCCAGGTGCAGGGGGAGCTCGGGGTAGAAGCAGGTGACGCGCACCGGCAGGTCGGCGAGCGCGACGTTCAGCGCAGCGTCGAGCTCGGTCCAGAAGCGGCCGTCGGCGCCGTCGAAGGCGGCCGCGTGCTCGTTGACCACGGTGACCGGGCGGCCGTTCGCGACGCTCATCGCGCGCAGCTCGAGGGCCCACCGGGCGGCGAGCGTCTGTGCGGACGCGCCGGCGGGGCCACCGTCCGGCCGGTGCAGGCGGACCACCCGGTCCTCGGAGGGGAGGCCGCCGTGCAGCCGGTCGGCGAGTGCCCGCTCCGTGCCCGGCTCCAGCGCCGTGGCCAGCGGCTCGTCGCGGTCGAGGGCCTGCTCCACGAGCGGGACGAGCTGGTCGATCAGGTGGGTGGTGGAGGCGTGGAACCCGGCGGCGTGTTCGAGGCGGACGGCGTTGGCCGAGCGGGTGGTCTCGATCCTCATGCGGGGGCCTGCGCGTTCCGCGCCCCGTCGTTCGGGGGCTCCCCGTCCGATGGGGCGTCGTCGGAGTGGCGCGGGTGCCGGTCCTGCTCGTGCGGGGCCTGTTCGATCGGGGCCTGTTCGATCACGGTGCGCTCGTTCTCGAGGTCGTCGGCGTGGGGATGTGCGGCCGGTGGCTGGTCGCTGCGGGTACGCACGACGAGCTGGGTGGCGAACGGCGCCCCGCACCGGTCCAGTACCCGCTGCACCCGGGGCCGAACGCCGGTGAGCACCAGCCGGTGGGCGTTGGGGAACTCCTCGGCGGCGTGGACGAGCCCGACGGCACCCGCGACGTCGAGGAAACGCAGCGACGACAGGTCGAGGCAGATGTCGGTGGGGGCGTCCGGGAGGCGCAGCGCCTTGTCGAGCGCGGCCTCCAGGAAGCTGCGGATGCGCGGCCGGTTGCTGTGGTCCACCTCGCCGGCGACCCGGGCGGAGCCGGGGCCGAGCGCGGTGATCCGCAGGAGGCCGTCGTCGTAGATCGCGGGCGCGACGACCTCGGTGCGGTGCGCGGCCCGCATCGCCTCCACGACCTCCTCCGGGTAGCGGGCCCGGTCGTAGATGCACAGGACGTGCGCCGGCCGGTCGCGGACGACCTCCTCGATGACCCGGTCGTAGTCGGCCATGCCGGACGCGCGCGTGTCTCCGGCGGCGTGCTTCACGGCGAACGTGAGCCTGCCGGTGATGCGCACGGCCGGGTAGCCGGCGGCGAGTGCGGCGTCGACCGTGGCGCGCACCGCCTCGGCGACCTCGCGGGGCGAGCGGTGCCGGTCGCTCGGGACGATGGTGAAGCGGCCCTCGCGCAGCGGCCCGGCCACCGCCACGCCGTCGTCGGTCATCCGTTCGAGCACGCGGTCGGAGGTGCCGTCGTCGAAGTAGATGACGTGCTCGCCGCGGACGAGCCCGTGCGCGAGGAACTCGGCGGAGATCTGCCACAGCTGTTCGTCGCTCACGGGCACCGCGACGGCATGGTCGACGGACCCGCAGTCCTCGACCGTTGTCGTCATCACGCATCCCGGGACGAGCGAACACAAGCGTCAGGTCAGCACAGCACACGACGAACGCCCGTCCGCCCCGGCTACCGATGCGGACGCAGCGTTACGCGGGACACACTGTACGTCCCCGGGCCGGTAGGCGGGCCGGCCGGTCGGGCGGGAACGACGAAGCGCATGATCGCCGCGGTGAACGGACCCGGCCCGGGCCGGGAAAGGCCAGATCAGGGCACCAGTGGCGGCACCATCGCCTCGATGAGGCGCGGCCCCGGCTCCGCGGCGGCGCGGCGCAGCGCGGCCGCCAGCTCGTCGGCCGTGGTGACGCGCTCGCCGGGCACGCCCATCCCGGCGGCGAGCGCCACGAAGTCGAGGTCGGGCCGGTCGAGGTCGAGCAGCGCCCTGGCGCGTGCCCCGTCGCCGGTGAGGTGCCCGGCGGCGCCCGTCTGCATGAGCTCCATGCGGAGGATGGCGTAGGCGCTGTTGTGGTACACGAGCGTCGTGACGTCCAGTCCCTCCCGCGCCTGGGTCCAGAGCGCCGAGATCGTGTACATGGCGCTGCCGTCGGCCTCCAGGCACCAGACCGGCCGGTCCGGGCAGGCCACCGCGGCGCCGGTGGCGGCCGGCAGGCCGTAGCCGATCGAGCCACCGGTGAGCGTGAGCCAGTCGTGGGGCGGGGCGCCCGCGGTGACGGCCGGGAGGCCGAGGCCGGAGGTCACCGACTCGTCCACGACGATCGCGCCCTCGGGGAGCAGCGCGCCGACCACGGCGGCGGCGCTCTCGACCGTGAGCGGCCCGGTGGGCAGCTCGGGCCGCGCGGCCCGAGCCGGCCGCGGGGCCGTGCCCGGGGCCAGCAGGTCGGCGAGCTCCTCCAGGGCGGCGGTGGCGGTGCCGCCGGTGACGGCGCCCTCCCGGGGCACGACGGCGTGGACGCGGCAGCCGGCGGGCACGAGGTCGGACTCCTTGCCGGGGTAGGCGAAGAACGACACCGGCGAACGCGCGCCGACGAGCACGAGGTGGCGTGCTCCCGCGAGCTGCCGCACCGCCACGTCGACGACGTAGCCCAGCCGGTCGACGGGCGCGATCCCGGCCCCGCGCTCGAGGCGGGTGGGGAACGTCTCGGCGAGCACCCGCGCCCCGGTGGCGGCGGCGATCCGGTCGGCCGCTGCGAGCCCGGCGGCCCGGGTGGCATCGCCGCCGACGAGCAGGACGCACGGCTCCCCGGACGCGAGCGCCTGGGCGGCCGCGCGGATCGCGTCCGGCTCCGCGCCGGCCGGCGGTGCGACCGGGTCCGGCCCCCGAACGGGTTCCCCACCCTCGTCCCAGCTGACGTCCGCAGGCAGCACGAGCGTCGCCACCTGCCCGGCGCGGGCCGCGGCCACCGCGGCGGCCGCGTCCGCGCCGATCTCGGCCGTGAGGGTGCTCTCGCGCACCCAGCCGGACACCGCACCCGCGATCGCGGCGATGTCGGACTGCAGCGGCGCGTCGTACTTCGCGTGGGTGGTGGCGTGGTCACCGACCACGGCGACGACGGGCGTGCCGGCCCGGCGGGCGTTGTGCAGGTTGGCCAGGCCGTTGCCCAGGCCGGGTCCGAGGTGCAGCAGCGTGGCGGCGGGCCGCTCCGCCATCCGGGCGTAACCGTCGGCCGCGCCGGTGGCGATGCCCTCGAACAGGGTGAGCACCGCGCGCATCTCCGGCACCCCGTCGAGCGCGGCGACGAAGTGCATCTCGGAGGTGCCGGGGTTGGCGAAGCAGGTGTCGACCCCGCCGGCCACGAGCGACCGCAGGAGTGCGTGCGCCCCGATCACGCCCGCACGCTCACCGAGGTGGCGGGGGAGGACTTCAGCGTCTGCAGCACCACGCAGTAGCGCTCGGTGAGCCGGACGAGCGTGGCGACCTCGTCCTCGCTCGCGGCCGTGTCGAGGTCGAACCGGAGGCGGATCTCGCGGAACCCGACCGGGGCCTCCTTGTCCACGCCGAGCGTGCCGCGGAAGTCGAGGTCGCCCTCGGCGTGGACGGTGCCGCTCGCCTCCAGCCCGAGCGACGTGGCCACGGCACGCAGCGTGACGCCCGCGCACGCGACGAGCGCCTCGAGCAGCATGTCGCCGGAGCACAGCTGCGTGCCGTCGCCGCCGGTGGCCGGGTGCAGGCCCGCCTCGGCGAGCGCGGTGGCCGTGCGCACGCGGCAGGCCACGCCGGTGCCGTCCAGCTCGCCGTCCGCGGTGAGGGTGACGACCGCGGCGGCCGGGTCCTCGCGGTAGCGAGCCTTCAGCGGGGTCTGCAGCTCTCGGAGGGTCGATGCGTCCATCACCGCATCGTGCCTCGCGCCGTCGCGCTGCGCGACGCCGCGGGGGAGGTCAGTAGGCTCTGCGGGTGGCCGAACCGTCGTTGACCAGCCTGCTGGCGCAGCTGGGTCGCGACCGGGTGCTCACGGTGCCCAACCTGCTCAGCCTGCTGCGGCTGGCCGGGGTGCCGGTGTTCCTGTACCTGCTGCTGGTGCCCGGCGGCGCCGCGTGGGGTGCCGACGTCTGGGCGATCGTCGTGCTGGCACTGGGCGGGATCACCGACTGGCTCGACGGCAAGCTCGCGCGCCTGCTCGGGCAGTACAGCGCGCTCGGCGCGCTCCTGGACCCGGCCGTGGACCGGCTCTACATCCTCGCCGCGCTGCTGGCGCTGGGCGTGCGCGACGTCGTGCCCTGGTGGGCGGTGATCGCGCTCGTGGCCCGCGACCTCGTGCTCGCCGCGACGCTCCCGGTGCTGCGCTCCCGCGGGTACGGGCCCTACCAGGTGACCTACCTCGGCAAGGGCGCCACCTTCCTGCTCCTGTACGCGTTCCCGCTGCTGCTCGCCGCGCAGGCGCAGGGGTGGTTCGCCGACCTCGCCCGCCCGTTCGCCTACGCGTTCTCGGTGTGGGGCACCGCGCTCTACCTGTACACGGGGGCGCTCTACCTGGCGCAGTTCGTCCGGGCGCTGCGCACGCCGGTTGATCGGGCGGGGGTCGCGGGAGGCCCCCCACCCGAGGACTAGGCTTTCCGCGTGATCCCCGAGGACCTCCGCTACACCGACGCCCACGAGTGGGTGCGCGACCTGGGGGACGGGGTGGTTCGGATCGGTATCACCGACCACGCCCAGTCCCAGCTCGGCGACGTCGTCTTCGTGCAGCTGCCCTCCGCAGGCGAGGAGGTCACGGCCGGAGCGGCCGTGGGCGAGGTCGAGTCCACGAAGTCGGTGTCGGACATCTACTCGCCCGTCGCCGGCACCGTCGCGGCGGTCAACGACGCGCTGGACGCCAACCCCGAGCTGGTCAACTCCGGCCCGTACGAGGAGGGCTGGATGTTCGAGGTCCGGCTCGCCGGCGACGCGCAGGGGCTCCCGGACGACCTGCTCGACGCGGCGGCGTACCGGGAGCTCACGGGGAGCTGACCGGGCCTTCCGGCCCCACCGTCGCACGGTAGGTTTGCCTGATCCGACGCCGCCCGCGCGCGTTCGCCCGCACGGCGTCACACTGACCGCACCCGAGACCAGGGCACCACACCCGCCCACCACCAGGAGGAGACCCCGAGGTGACCACGAACGACGGGCCCGGCGTGCCACCGGAGCGTTCCCCGGAGACCACGTCGGTCTTCCGCGCGGACTTCCTTTCCGAGGCCGAGTCCCCGGCCCAGGACCAGCCGGTCTCCGGTGTCGAGTCGCTGCCCGCCGGCTCTGCCCTGCTGGTGGTCAAGCGCGGCCCCAACGCCGGCTCGCGCTTCCTGCTCGACCGGCCGTCCACGAGCGCCGGACGCCACCCGGACAGCGACATCTTCCTCGACGACGTCACCGTGTCGCGCCGCCACGCGGAGTTCCGCAGCGACGCGGGCGAGTTCGTCGTCGTGGACGTCGGCAGCCTGAACGGCACCTACGTCAACCGGGAGCCGGTCGACACCGCCGTGCTCGCGAACGGCGACGAGGTGCAGATCGGGAAGTTCCGTCTCGTCTTCCTCACCGGGCCGCGCGAGCCCGGTGGGCGGAGCTGACCTCCCGGCCACCGCCGCGACCCGTCCGGAGTCGGGCGCAGGCAGGGTGCGCCGTGTAGCGTCGGGAAGCGCAGGATCGCGAGGAGGAGCAGTGCGATGAGCGAGATGCGCGTCGTGGGGGTACGGGTCGAACTGCCGGCCAACCAGCCGATCCTCCTGTTGCGGGAGACCACGGGCGATCGTTACCTGCCGATCTGGATCGGATCGGTGGAGGCCACCGCCATCGCGCTGGAGCAGCAGGGCGTCAAGCCCGCCCGGCCGCTCACCCACGACCTGCTGAAGGACGTGATCAACGCCCTGGGGCGGCGCCTCGAGCAGGTGCGGATCACGGATCTGCAGGAGGGCACCTTCTACGCGGAGCTCGTGTTCGACGGCGGCATCACGGTGTCGGCGCGCCCGAGCGACTCGGTGGCGCTGGCGCTGCGGATCGGGGTGCCGATCCACGCCGAGGAGAGCGTGCTCGCCGAGGCCGGGCTGATCATCCCGGACGAGCAGGAGGACGAGGTCGAGAAGTTCCGCGAGTTCCTCGACTCGATCTCCCCCGAGGACTTCCGCGGCGCCCAGCCCTAGAGCGGCCCCGCCCCCCGGGTTCACCCGGGCGGCGCGCCGCGTTGACCGGGCGCTCGCCTGCTCATATCGTCGGTTCCTCTCAGCCCGTCGGCTCCGGCAGACCCCCCGGTGGTCGGAGCCGGGCCCCGGCGGAAGGAGTTCGGTGGAGCAGCCGCCGTCCGGCGCGCCCGAGCAGGGCGAGCTCTTCCCTGACCCGCTGCTCGGAGAAGGGTTCGACGGCCTGCCCGACCAGCTCGTCGGCTTCCGCGGGCCGACCGCGTGCCAGGTCGTCGGCATCACGTACCGCCAGCTGGACTACTGGGCGCGCACCGGGCTCGTCGTCCCGTCCATCCGCGGCGCGGCGGGCTCCGGCTCGCAGCGGCTGTACTCGTTCAAGGACGTGCTCGTCCTCAAGGTCGTCAAGCGGCTCCTGGACGCCGGGGTGTCGCTGCAGAACATCCGCGTGGCCGTCGAGCACCTGCGCCGCCGCGGAATCCGCGACCTGGCCGGCATCACGCTGTTCAGCGACGGCACCACGGTCTACGAGTGCGCCTCGCCGGAGGAGGTCGTCGACCTGCTGCGCGGCGGCCAGGGCGTGTTCGGCATCGCGGTCGGCGGGGCGATGAAGGAGATCAGCGGCTCCATCAAGGACTTCCCGGTGGAGCGGGCCGACGGTGGCAGCGTCGACGACGCCCCCGAGGACGAGCTGTCCCGCCGCCGGGCGCGGCGCGCCATCAGCTGAATCGGCACCAGCGCCGCTCGCACCCACGCGCGAGTCGCGGGTCCACCGGCGGGCCGCACCGGTAGCATTCCTCCGGTAGTCGCCGAACCCATGCGGGAGAGTCCCGGTCCCTGACCGGGCGCCGAAGGAGCAACTCCTCCCCGGAACCTCTCAGGCAGCAGGACCGCATGGGCGAGACGCCTCTGGAAAGCGACGGGCATGCCCGTCCGCCGACGGGGAAAGCTCCGGTCACGGGGCGAATCTCTCAGGCGCCCGGTCACCGGGCGGGGACAGAGGGGGAGGGTGGTTCCACCCTGGCCCGCAGCCCGCTCCGCCTGGAGGATCTCGTGTCCGACCGACCCGCACTCGCCGACCTGGAGCGGGGCACGCCCTTCGCCGACCGCCACATCGGGCCCCGCCCGCACGAGATGGAGACGATGCTGGCGGCCATCGGCGCCTCCTCGCTCGACGAGCTCGCCGCAGCGGCCGTCCCCGGCAGCATCCGCGACCGGGAGCCGGGCGCGTCGACGCTTCCGCCCGCGGCCACGGAGGCCGAGGTGCTCGCCGAGCTGCGAGCCCTCGCCGCGCGCAACACCGTGACCGTGCCGATGATCGGGCTGGGCTACGCCGGCACCGTCACGCCGCCCGTGATCCGCCGCAACGTGCTGGAGAACCCGGCCTGGTACACCGCCTACACCCCGTACCAGCCGGAGATCAGCCAGGGCCGCCTCGAGGCGCTGCTGACGTTCCAGACGGTCGTGGCCGACCTCACCGGCCTCCCGGTGGCCGGGGCGTCGCTGCTGGACGAGGCCACCGCGGCGGCCGAGGCGATGACGCTCCTGCGGCGGGCGGGGAAGGCGAGTTCGCCGCGGTTCGTGGTGGACGCCGACACGCTCCCGCAGACCCTCGACGTGCTGCGGACCAGGGCCGAGCCGCTGGGCATCGACCTCGTCGTCGCCGACGTGGAGGACGGGCTCCCGGAGGGGGAGCTGTTCGGGCTGCTGCTGAGCTACCCGGGCGCCTCCGGGGCCGTCCGCGACCCGGAGCCGCTGATCGCGGCCGCCCACGAGCGCGGTGCGCTGGTGGCCGTGGCCGCCGACCTGCTGGCGCTCACCCTGCTCACCCCGCCCGGCGAGCTGGGCGCGGACGCCGTCGTCGGCACCACCCAGCGGTTCGGGGTGCCGCTCGGGTTCGGCGGCCCGCACGCGGGCTACCTGTCGGTGCGCGAGAAGCACGCCCGGCAGTTGCCGGGGCGGCTGGTCGGCATGTCCCGCGACGTCGACGGGCACCCGGCGCTGCGGCTGGCGCTGCAGACCCGCGAGCAGCACATCCGCCGCGAGAAGGCGACGTCGAACATCTGCACCGCGCAGGTGCTGCTCGCCGTCGTCGCGGCCTGCTATGCCGTGTACCACGGCCCGGACGGGCTGCGCCGGATCGCGCTGCGCACCCACCGGATGGCTGCGGTGCTCGCCGCGGGCCTGCGGGCACGCGGCGTGGAGGTGGTGCACGGGGAGTTCTTCGACACCGTGCGGGTGCGCGTGCCCGGCCGTGCCGATGAGGTGGCCGACGCCGCGCACGCCGCCGGGATCGCGCTGCGCCGGGTCGACGCCGACACGCTCGGCATCGCGTGCTCGGAGCTCACCACGGTGGCCCACCTGGAGACGCTGTGGGCGGTGTTCGGGGTCGACGACGACGCGGGCCGGCTCGACGTGGCGCACCTCGACGTGGCGCACCTCGACGCTGCCACCGACGACGCCCTGCCCGCCGGCCTGCGGCGCACGTCGGAGTTCCTGACGCACCCCGTGTTCCACGAGCACCGCAGCGAGACCTCGCTGATGCGCTGGCTGCGCCGCCTCGCCGACGCCGACCTCGCGCTGGACCGCACGATGATCCCGCTGGGTTCGTGCACGATGAAGCTCAACGCGGCCGTCGAGATGGAGCCGATCACCTGGCCGGAGTTCGCGAACCTGCACCCGTTCGCCCCCGCGGCCGACGCCGCAGGCACGCTCGAGCTGATCGCCGACCTCGAGCGCTGGCTCGCGGAGCTCACCGGCTACGCGGCCGTGTCGCTGCAGCCCAACGCGGGCAGCCAGGGCGAGTTCGCGGGCCTGCTCGCGATCGCGGCCTACCACCGCAGCCGGGGGGAGGGGCACCGGGACGTGTGCCTGATCCCGGCCAGCGCGCACGGCACGAACGCGGCGTCGGCGGTGATGGCGGGCCTGCGCGTGGTCGTGGTGGCCACCGCGCCCACCGGGGACGTCGACCTCGACGACCTGCACGCCAAGATCGCCGAGCACGGGTCGTCGCTGGCCGCGCTGATGATCACGTACCCGTCCACGCACGGGGTGTACGAGGCGCAGGTGCGGGAGGTCTGCGACGCGGTGCACGCGACGGGCGGCCAGGTCTACCTGGACGGCGCGAACCTCAACGCCCTGGTGGGGCTGGCCCGGCCGGGTGCCTTCGGCGGCGACGTCAGCCACCTGAACCTGCACAAGACGTTCTGCATCCCGCACGGCGGGGGAGGGCCGGGCGTCGGCCCGGTGGCCGTGGCGGAGCACCTGGTGCCGTTCCTGCCCGGGCGCGGGGAGGTGGGACCCGTGTCGGCCGCGCCGCACGGCAGCCCGGGCGTGCTGCCGATCTCGTGGGCGTACCTGCGGCTGATGGGCGCGGGCGGCCTGCGCCGGGCGACGCTCACGGCGGTGGCGGCGGCGAACTACGTGGCCGCGCGGCTGCGCGAGCACTACCCGGTGCTGTACGCGGGCGCGGACGGCCACGTGGCCCACGAGTGCATCCTCGACCTGCGCGCCATCTCCAAGGAGACCGGCGTGACCATCGACGACGTGGCCAAGCGGCTGGCCGACTACGGCATCCACGCCCCGACCATGTCGTTCCCGGTGGCGGGCACGCTCATGGTGGAGCCCACGGAGAGCGAGGACCTCGCCGAGATCGACCGGTTCGTCGACGCCATGATCGGTATCCGGCAGGAGATCGAGCGCGTGGCGACGGGGGAGTGGCCCGTCACCGACAACCCGCTGCGCGGCGCCCCGCACACCGCCGCGTGCCTCGCCGACAAGTGGGACCACCCGTACACGCGTGAGATCGCGGCCTACCCGATGGGCGGCACGCCGGGCGTGCACGACCGGAAGGTGTGGCCGCCCGTGCGGCGGATCGAGGGCGCCTACGGCGACCGGAACCTCGTCTGCAGCTGCCCGCCGGTGTCGGCGTTCTCGTCCTGATCCTCGTCCTGCGCCGGGCCCGCGTCGGCCCGGCGCAGCGTACGGGTGAGCAGCGGCGCGAGCGCGAGCAGCACGGCGGCGAGCACGATGGCCGCGAGGCCGATGAGGCTGAAGTACGTGGCCTCGGTGTCCGGCCGGTAGAGCTGCACGATCTGCGCGCTGATGCCCTGCCCTGCGGCGTTCGACGCGAGCCAGAGCCCCATGGTCTGGCTCCGGAACGCGGCCGGCGCGTGCCGGGTGGTGGCGGACATCCCGATGGGGGACAGGCACATCTCGCCGACCGTCACGACGGCGAGGCTCGCGACCAGCCACAGGGGGCCGACCGGCACGGAGGTGCCCCATGCGGTGGCCGGGACCACGAGCAGCAGGTAGGACATGCCGGCGAGGGTGAGGCCCGCGGCGAACTTCTGCGGCGTGGACACGCGGTCGCCGAGGCGGGTCCACAGCACCGCGAAGGCCGGGGTGAGCACGATGAGCACGAACGAGCCCACGGACTGGAACCAGGAGGACGCGAGCGGGACGCCGAACGCGTCCAGCGCCACGCGGGTGTCGGCGTACGTGGCGAGCACGCTGTAGCCCTGCTCCTGGACGAGCCAGAAGCAGGCCGACGCCACGAACAGCGGGACGAACGCCCACACCCGGGCCCGCTCCGGAGGGGAGACCTTCGGGCTGCGGAGCATCGCCACGAAGTAGGCCAGTGGCACGACGACGGCGAGCACGCTCAGCGCGTCGACGACCCCCTCGATCGAGAGCCAGCCGCTCAGCGCGAGCACGGCCACGACCAGCACCATGACGGCCAGCGCGGTCCCGATCAGCCCGAGCCGGCGCCGGCCGGCGGGCTCCTCGCGGATCGGGTTGGCCGGGCGGAGGCCGACGTCGCCCAGGTACTTCCAGCCCCGCACGTACTGCAGGAGCCCGATGAGCATGCCGACGGCGGCGACGCCGAACCCGACGTGGTAGCCGATCCGCTGGCCCAGCGTCCCGACGACGAACGGGGAGAGCACCGCGCCGACGCTGATGCCCATGTAGAAGATGCTGTAACCGGCGTCGCGCCGCCGGTCGTCGGCCGGGTAGAGGGCGCCCACCGACTGCGAGATGTTCGGCTTGAGCAGGCCGGTGCCGACCACGAGGAACGCCATCGACGCGTAGAGGGCGGGCCGGCCCAGCGGCAGGGCGAGGCTGACGTGCCCGCACATGATCAGGGCGCCGCCGTACAGCACGGTGTGGCGGGGCCCGATCAGGCGGTCGGCCACCCAGCCGCCCGCGATCGCGGACAGGTAGATCGACGCGCCGTACACCGACACGAGCGCGGCCGCGAGCGGCTGTGGCATCCCCAGGCCGCCCTCGCTGACCTGGTCGTACATGTAGAACAGCAGGATCGCGCGCATCCCGTAGTAGGAGAAGCGCTCCCACATCTCGGTGCCGAAGAGGGTGGCGAGACCCCGCGGGTGTCCGAAGAAGCCGGTCTGAGGGACGGTGGCGGTGCTCGGCATCGGTCCTGTCCGGGTGGCGGGCGCTGACCCGGCCACCCTCTCACCGGTGCGGCTGATCCGCCCGGCGGGCGGAGGCAGGAGTGGACGGGCGGGCCCCCTCCAGTCCCACCCGTCCACCCCCAGGAGGGGCGGGGGTCCGGATCTGATACGTGTGACGGCAACCACTCTCGATGTCAACGAAACATTGACGCCTCCGTTTCGCCAACCATTCGATGACCGCGCCGGCCGACCGCGCCGTCCCCGCCGGCAAGGGCCCGCTACGCGAGGGCAGCGCGGGCGATGGCCTGGCGCCGCGCGGTGTCGGTGAGGAGGTCGGTGTTGTCGGCGTACTGGTCGATGGCGCCGATGCGGGGGAGTGCAGCGATCGCCGGATCGCCGACGGCGGCGAGGAGGGCGTCGGCGATGCGGTCGGCCTTGAGCACCCGGAACGGGCGGTCGAAGTAGAGCCGGGTCGTGGGGTCGACGGACGCGGCGAGGCCGGTGTCGTTCTGCACGGCCGTGAGGGCCTCGTACGCGGTGCCGAGGTGGTGTTCGCGTTCCCGCCACGCGGCGGCGGCGAGGGTGCCCCGCAGGACCGGGCCGAGGGTGGCGGCCACCGGGAGTGTCGCGAAGGCGCTGCCGAGCCACTTGCTGTACGGCGGGTAGCGCCGGTGCAGCAGCAGGGCCAGCCGCACGAGGTCGCGGACGAGGCGGGCGGCCACGAGGGCGGAGCCGAGCTCGTCGCGGACCTCGCCGGCCCGGCCCACGAACGCCTCCTCCTGCGCGATGCGTTGCCACTGGCAGGCCAGGACGTAGCGCCAGACGTCGGGCGGGTACCAGGTCAGGGCCGCCCGGAGCGGCTCGAGCTCGCCGAGCCAGTCGTGGAAGACGGCGCCGGCGGTCACCTCGGCGAGCGCCTGGGTGGGCAGGGCGAGCCAGTCGGCGGTGGGCAGTTCGGCGCCGGGTTCGATGCCGAGGTGGTCGCGGCACCAGGCGCCGACGGTGGTGATCTCGACGCGGTGCCGGACGGGGCCGTCGGTGTGGGCCATGTGGCCGACGCGATCGCCCTCGACGGCCTCGAAGTGGGTGGGCCACCCATGGAAGGCGCGGGGGAGGCGGTCGGCGAGGCGGCGGTCGAGGCCGGGGATGCGCCAGGCGTCGGCGGGGGAGAGGAAGACCTGCAGGCGCGGCCCCCACTCGTGATCGGCCGAGCGGGGGGTGTCGAAGCCGAGGACCTCGGAGCCGGATCCGATGCGTGCCGCGGAGTGCCGGACATCGGCCAGTAGCGGGCGCACGGCCTCGGCGTAGAAGGTGCGGGAGAGCTGGAGACCGGGGACGAACACGCCGTCATCGTGGCGAGTCCGGATGATCACGGCACCCCCATTACGCCGTCAATGATTCATTGACGCATACTGATCGTCAATCACAGATTGACGATCACCGACCGCAACGACCCCGCCGCCGGTCGCGGGGGAGCGGGCCGCGCCGTCAGGCCTGGTGCTCCCGGGCGTGGGTGGCGTCGCTGACCTCACCCACGTAGTGCTCGACGAGGTCCTCCATCGCCACGAGACCGGCGGTCTCGCCGCGCGCGCCGACGGCGCGGCCGAGGTGGGCCCGCGCGCGGCGCAACACGGCGAGCGCCTCGTCGAGCCGCGCGGACGCCGGCACTTCGGGCAGCGTGCGCACCCGCGGGGCCGGGACCGCGGCCTCCGGATCGTCGACGAGGTCCAGGACGTCCTTGACGTGCAGGTATCCCGCGAGGCCGCCGCTCGCGGCCCGTACCGGGAACCGGGAGAACCCGGTCTCGGCGACGGCATGGGCGACGTCACCGACGGTGGGGTCGGCCGGGAGCATCACGGCCTCCGAGACGGGCACGAGTACGTCGGCCACGGTGGCCTCAGCGGAGCTGAGGGTGCGGGTGAGCCGGCGGGACTCGTCGTCGTCGAGCAGGCCCTCGCGGCCGGACTCGGCGATGAGGTCGGCGAGCTCGCCGGAGGTGAACGACGCCTCCAGCTCGTCGCGCGGCTCCACCCGCAGCAGGCGGAGCACCCCGTTGGCGATGACGTTGAACAGCTCGATCAGCGGCCGCATCACCGTGGTGAACACCAGGAACGGCGGGACCAGCAGGATCGCGGTGCGCTCCGGCCCCGCGATCGCGATGTTCTTCGGCACCATCTCGCCGAGCAGGATGTGCGCGACCACGACGATCGCGAGGGAGATCGTGAACGCGATCGGGTCCACCAGCGCCGCGGGGAGCCCGAACCACCCCATGGGGCGTTCGATGAGGTGGGCGACGGCGGGTTCGCCGAGGCGGCCGAGCAGCAGCGAGCTGATCGTGATGCCGAGCTGCGACGCCGCGAGCATCCGGGACAGGTCGGCGTGGGCGCGCAGCACGGTGCGCGCGCCCACCGTGCCCGCACCGGCCATCGCCTCCAGCCGGTCGCGCCGCGCGGAGATCAGCGAGAACTCGGCACCGACGAAGAACGCGTTGGCACCCAGCAGCGCGATGGCGGCGAGCAGCGCGAGCAGGTCCGAGGTCACGACACCACCTCGCTGACGCTCCGCGGCGCCGTGCCCGGTGGGAGCGGGAGGCGGGTCAGGCGCGGTGCTGCGCCGAACGGTGACCTCGCAAGCTCGGTCACGTCTCCTCCTCGGCCCCCGGCCGGGCGAGCCGCAGCTCGGCGACCCGGTTGCGGTCGCGGCGCACGACGGTGAGCCGCCACCCGTCGACGGTGACCTCCTCGCCGACGTCGGGGATGCGGCCGAGCCGGGTGAGCACGAGGCCGGCGAGCGTCTCGTACGCGCCGGGGGGCATCGGGAAGCCGGTGGCGTCGGCCACCTCGTCGTCCCGGAGCAGCCCGGACACCAGCCAGCTACCGCGGCCGAGGGGGCGCACCGTCGCCTGCTCGGCGCGGTCGTGCTCGTCGCGCACGTCGCCGACGATCTCCTCGACGAGGTCCTCGAGGGTGACGATGCCTGCAGTGCCGCCGTACTCGTCGACGACCACGGCGAGCTGGAGACCGGAGCTGCGCAGCCGCGTGAGCAGCTCGTCGCCATCGAGCGATCCGGGCACGGTGGGCACGTCCTGCACCAGATCACCCACCGGCACGCGCCCCCGCTGATCGGGTTCGATCCCGAACGCCTGCTTGACGTGCACCACGCCGAGCACGGCGTCGGGGTCGCTGTTGTGCACGGGGAAGCGGGAGAAGCCGCTGCGCCGGGCGAGCGCCACCATGTCGGCGACGGTGGCGTCGGCGTCGAGCGACTCGACGCGGACCCGGGGGGTCATGAGGTCCTCCGCCACCCGGTCGGTGAACCGCAGCGAGCGGTCCATCAGCGTGGCGGTGCCGGCGTCGAGGGTGCCGTGCTGGGCGCTGCTGCGGACCAGCGAGCTGAGCTCGCGGGCCGAGCGGGCCGAGCGCAGTTCCTCGGCGGGTTCCACGCCGAGCCTGCGCACCACCGCGTTGGCGGCGGTGTTGAGCCCGTTGATGAGCCACCGGAACGCGTGCGCGAAGCCGCTCTGCAGCCAGACCACCGCGCGGGCGACGCGCAGCGGGCCCGCGATGGCGAGGTTTTTCGGCACGAGCTCCCCGAACACCATCGACAGGCCCGTGGCGAGCAGCAGCGCGAGCACGGTGGCGGTGCCGGCGGCGATGCCGGGGGAGAACCCGATCGTGGCCAGCCCCGGTCGGAACAGCGACGCGATGGCCGGCTCGGCGACGTAGCCGGTGACCAGCGTGGTGACCGTGATGCCGAGCTGGCTGCCGGACAGCTGGAACGACAGGGCGCGGTGGGCCCGCTGCACGGCCCGGGCGCGCCGGTCGCCGACCTCGGCGACGTGGGCGTCGACCTGGCTGCGTTCCAGGGCGGTGAGCGCGAACTCCGATGCCACCGAGATCGCGGTGCCCAGCGTGAGTGCGGCGACGGCGACCAGTCCGAGTACGGACAGGAGGACGGTCATCCGCGGCCTCGGCGGGGGATGGCCGGGGAGGGAGCAGGGCAGGTGAGGGGGCGCCGGGTCGGACCCGGCCTGCTACTGCAGCCCGGTTCGGTGGGGCGTGCGGTGGGCACGGCGTCTTCCTCCTGGAGCGGAGGCCCCAGTGTATGACCGCGCCGGTGCGGGGTCCCGCGGGAGTCACTCCGGTCACGAACAGGGGCGATCCGGCCGCGCGGGATCTACGTTGACCGGATGAGCGGCGTTCGCACCGGCGCGTTGCCTGAGACCTGGGTCCCTCCGGAACTGCGGGGGGAGGCCCAGGTCTCGTCCGCGCAGGATTCCTCGCCGTTCGTCGACTTCGACCGGGAGTCGTGGGCCCGCCTCGGGGCCAACACCCCGCTCCCGCTCACCGCGGAGGAGCTCGACCAGGTCCGCAGCCTCGGCGACGAGGTCGACCTCGACGAGGTGCGGGAGGTGTACCTCCCGCTGTCGCGGCTGCTGACGCTGCACGTGCAGGAGGGCGGGCGGCTCTACCGCGCGTACCGGACGTTCCTCGGCGCCACCACCGCACGCACCCCGTTCGTGATCGGGATCGGTGGGTCGGTGTCGGTGGGGAAGTCGACCACCGCGCGGCTCATGCGGCTGCTGCTCGCGCGCTGGCCGCAGCACCCGCGCGTCGCGCTCGTGACCACCGACGGCTTCCTGCACCCGAACGCGGAGCTGGAACGGCGCGGCTTGATGGCACGCAAGGGCTTCCCGGAGTCCTACGACCGGCGGGCGCTCCTGCAGTTCGTCACCGAGGTCAAGGCGGGGCGGGCGGAGGTGTCGGCCCCGGTGTACTCGCACCTGACCTACGACATCGTGCCCGGCGCGCGTTCCACCGTGCACCGGCCGGACATCCTGCTGCTGGAGGGCCTCAACGTCCTGCAGCCCGCGCAGGCGTCCCGGGAGGGCGGGCCCGCGCTCGCGGTGAGCGACTTCATCGACTTCTCGGTGTACGTCGACGCCGACACGGAGGACATCCGCCGCTGGTACGTCGAGCGATTCCTGCGGCTGCGCGAGACCGCGTTCCGCGATCCCGACTCGTACTTCCGCCGCTACGCGGCGCTCGACGAGGCCGGCGCGGTCGCACGTGCCGAGAGCATCTGGGCGGAGATCAACGGGCCCAACCTGGAGCGCAACATCCTGCCCACCCGCGGCCGCGCCACCCTGGTGCTGCGCAAGGGCCCGAAGCACAACGTCACCGGCATCCGACTGCGCAAGGTATGAGCACGCGGCCCGACGGCACCTGGCACCATGTGTCGATGACCACCGGGTCCGTGGAGACCGAGGACGCGGCCACCGAGGTGCAGACCGAGCTCGCCGCCCGGCTGCGGCTCGTCGTCGGCCGCCTGCACCGCCGCATCCGCATCGACGGGCGGGAGTCGATCCCGCCCCTGCAGCTGTCCGCGCTGGTCACGGTGGAGCAGCACGGCCCGTTACGGCTGTCGGAGCTGGCCCGCCGCGAGGCGGTGACGGCGCCGACGATGAGCAGGGTGCTCGCCTCGCTCGACGAGCAGGGGCTGGTGATCCGCACCCCGGACCCGAACGACGCCCGGGGCGTGCGCATCGTCCTCTCCGAGGACGGCGCCGCCCGCCTCGCTGAAGTGCGCAGCCATCGCACCGCACTGGTGGCGCGCCGCCTCGTCCGCCTCGCCGAGGAGGACCGGCAGCGCATCGTCGCCGCGCTCCCGGCCCTCGAGGCGTTGCTGGTCGAGGACGACTAGACCCCTATACCGGCTCGCCGTCCACGAGGACGGTCAGGTCGTCGTGCAGGAAGCTGAGCCGCCCGGCGATCCGGGCGGACTCGGGCAGCGGGTCCGGGTAGGCCCAGGCGGCGTCGGTGAGCTCGCGGCCGTCCGGGAGCCGCACCGACCAGTAGCTCGCCTCGCCCTTGTAGGGGCATCGCGTGTGCGTGGCCGTCGGCTCCAGCGGCACCCGCACGTCCTCCGGCGAGAGGTACCACCGCGGCGGGAGGCCGGTCTCGTCCAGCACGAGCGGGTGGTGCGACTCGGCGACCAGCGCGTCGCCGGCGAGCACCTGGACGTGGCGGCTGGTGGGGCGCACATCCACACGCGTGTACGGGTCGGTGAGGTGCGCGTACACCTGCTCGTCCTCGTCGAACCACGCGTCGGCGGCCTCCCAGTACAGCGACGCGTACCCGGCGAGCCACTTCGCGTCGGGAAGCGGGTCCGGGTACGCCCACAGCGCGTTCTCGACCACGCGGTCGCCCACGCGCAGCGTCCGGTAGGTCGCGTCGCCCTTGAACGGGCAGTGCGTGGTGTGGTCGCTCGGCACGAACAGCGACTGGTCGATTTCCTCCTCGGGCACGTACAGCCGGGGCAGGAGGGCCGTCTCGTGCAGCAGCACGCCATGGCGGGTGTCGAGCACCGTGCGGCCGGCGACCTCGGCGCGGACGCGGCGCGGGAACGGGTGCATGAGCAGCTTGTGGGCGGGTCCGTCGATCCGGTAGTTGACGGTGGCGGGCGCGGCCGCGGACAGGGGGCCGTCGGCACGGGTGAGAGCCATGCCACTCCCAACGCGCCGCGCAGGCGGACATTCCAGGTACCCGGTGCCAGCATGGTGGCTTTGCTGCCGTGATTGGCCAGTAAAGCCACCATGCTCGCGTTCCGCGCGCGCTCAGGCGATGTCGTGCACGACCTCCACGGTGACCGAGAGCTCCTGCGAGCCGGGTTGCACCGGTACGGCCTTCTGGGCGAGGTCGGCCTCGGCGCGGTAGGGCACCGGCGGCTGGCCGGCCACCTCGACGATCGATCGCACCGGGCCGAGGCCGACGCCCGCCGCGTCGGCGAGCTGTTGCGCCTGGGTGAGCGCGCGCCGCACCGCGTCGGCCCGTGCCTCGGCACGCGCGGCGCTCTCGTCGGCGATGGAGAACTGGATCGACTGGACGCGGATCGCGTCACCCGCTGCCGCGGCCGCCTGGTCGATCAGCGTGCCGGCCGCGGCAATGTCATGGAGCGTGGCCGTGACCTGGTTGCTCACCTCGTACCCGGTGATCCGGCCCGTCTCCGGGGCGGATGTCGGGAACACGTTGAGCTGGCTGGTCCGGATGTCCGCCGACGCCACCCCGGCGGCCTGCAGCACACCGATCACCGCATTGGCGCGGTCGGAGTTGGCGGTGAGGGCCGCCGTGGCGCTGCGGTCACGGGTCTCCACCCCGAGCACGACGGTGGCGGTGTCCGGTGCCGCGACCACGGTGCCGGTGGCGCGGGCGGTGATGGCGGGCGGCGAGGCGGTGCCCGCCGGGGCGGCCGCCGCCGACGAGCAGCCGGCGCGAGCGTGGCGAGGGCGAGCAGCGGGAACGTGGCGCGGTGCATGCTCCCAGGACGGAACGACCGCCGGATCGGTTGCACGACAGCCGGAGATCGACGAGGCGCGCGGCCGGCGCGCTCGGCCGACACCCCACCGTCTCCGACACCGCCGCGTGACCCGCTGGTGCCATAGTGGAGGCCGGGATTCCCCCGGCGCCCACCGCCGGGGCGGAGGGAAGGGGAGCACGGCGTGGACGCGCTCACCGCGCTCGTCGCCGGCCTGGTGGCGAGCCTGCGCACGGCGCTGGCTGCCGACACCTGCCCGGGGGGATGGGCGTGGGCCGTCACGGTGCTGGGCATCGGGGTCGGGCTGCTGCCCACGGCGGGCGCCGTGCTGGTGGCCGTGCTGCGCAGGCGGATCGGGTCCCGCTACGGGGCGGGGGAGTCCGTGCTGATGACCCTCGCCGGCGTGGTCGGCGCCGGGCTGCTGCCGCTCGCGGTGTTCACGGCCACCGGCCGCGTGTTCCACGCCGCGGCCCTGGGCCGCAAGGTCGACGGGCTCACCTCCGCCCAGCTCGCCGACCTCGGCACCACCCTGTGCTTCACCCCGCAGGCCACCTACCTCGGCGGCTACACCGTGGCCGCCGCGTTCGACCCGGCCGACCCCGTGCGGTTCGGCCTCGCGGTCGTCCTGCTCGTCGGGTTCCCGCTGGTGGCGGCGCTGTGCGTGGCGGCGCAGGCGCGGCTGGCGCTGCGGCGCGGCCCGCGGTGGCCCGCCAAGTTCTTCTGGGTGCCGCTGGTGGCGCTCACGCTGCTCACGGCGCGCACGCCGGCCGGGTCCACGGGCCACCTCTGGATCGGGGTCAGCGTCGGGGCGTTCCTGGGCATCGCGGTCGTGCTGGCGGTCGGGGCCCCGCCGCGGGAGGTGGTGCGTCGTTCCCTGGCCGTGCCGGCCCCGGCGCAGCGCAGGCCGCCTCGCATGGAGTCGCTGCGTCCTCCGGTCGCCGCGCGCCGTCCCCCGGTCCCGGCCGGGTCGCCGCAGCCGTCGCTCGCCGACCGGTTGGCGCGGCGGTTCGCGGCGCGGCAGCCCGAACCGCCCGTGGTGCCGGCACCCCGCACGCCGCCGCCGCGGCAGGCGCCGCAGCCGCCGCCGCGGCCCCTCGGCCCGCGACCCACGCTCGTCGCACCCTCGCCGCCGTTCGGGGGCGGCACACCCCGGTTCCGGCTCGTGCGCAGGCTGGGCGCAGGCGGGTTCGGCAGGGTGTGGCTCGCCCACGACGCCCGCCTCGGGCAGCAGGTGGCGCTCAAGGCGGCGCACGCGCCCGACCCGGAGACCGAGGAGCGGATCCGGCGCGAGGCGCGGGCGCTCGTGGCCGTCCGCCACCCGAACTGCGTGCGCATCCACGACCTGCTCCCGGCCGCGAGCGATCCGGGCCTGCGCGAGCTCGACGGCCTCGTCATCGTGATGGAGTACGTGGAGGGCGCCTCGCTCGGCGACCTGGTGCGCACCCGCGGCCCGCTCGACGACGTCACCGCCGCCCGGGTGTGGATCGGCCTCGCCGGCGCGCTCGACGCAGCGCACACGCGGGGCGTGATGCACCGCGACGTGAAGCCGGGCAACGTCGTCGTCGACCAGGCCGGGCTGGCGCACCTCATCGACTTCGGGATCGCCCGCAAGACCGGCGACTCGACGATGACGATGGCGGGTTTCGTGCTCGGCACTCCGGACTTCCTCGCCCCCGAGGTGGCGTGCGGCGAACGCGCGACCCCGGCGTCGGATTCCTGGCAGCTCGCCGCCACGATCTCCTACGCCCTCACCGGGCACCCGCCGCGGGGTGGCCACGCCGACGCGGTGTCGGGGCTGCGCGCCGCGGCGTCCGGCGCCCGGCTGACCCACCTGCCGTCCCGCTCGGCGCACCTCGCGCTGCTGCGCGCGGCGATGGACAACGACCCGCGCCGGCGGCCTCCGCTGCGCGCGGTGCAGAGCACGCTGGACGAGTGGCTGCGCCGGGCCGGCCAGCGGCCGGACGGCCCCGTCGGCGCGGGCGCTCCGGCCCGGTGACGGGGGCGCGTCCCGCAGCGGTCGGGCGGGAGGTGCCGACCTCGCGCCGGTCCCGGATCGTCGGGGTCGACGCGGCCCGCGCCGTGGCGCTCGCCGGGATGTTCGCCACGCACATCTTCCCGCTCCGCGTCGGCCGCGAGCCGACGCTCACGGGCCTGGTCGCGTCCGGGCGGGCGTCGGCGCTGTTCGCGGTGCTGGCCGGGGTCGGGGTGGCCCTCGCGACCGGAGGCACGCAGCGGCCGGAGGGGAACCGCGCCCACCTCGCCGCGGGGGCCGCACTCGTCGTGCGCGGTATCCTGGTCGGCGCGCTCGGCCTCACGCTGGTGGCGCTCGACGCCCCGGTGGCGATCATCCTCGCCTACTACGGCGTGCTGTTCGTGGTGGCCGCCGTCCTGCTGCGGGCCCCGCGCGGGGTGCTCGCGGCGGGTGCGGTGCTCGCGTGCGTCCTCACGCCGGTGGCCAGCCAGCTGTTGCGGGCGGGGCTCCCGGACGGCCCCGGCGATCAGGTCGGGTGGCCCGCGCTCGCCGAGCCCGGCGCCGCCGTCGTCACGCTGGTGCTCACCGGCTACTACCCGGTGCTGACCTGGACGACGTACCTGCTCGCCGGCCTGGCGGTCGGCCGGCTCGACCTGCGCCGCCCGCAGGTGGCGACGGGCCTCCTCACCGGGGGTGTGGCGCTCGCGGTGGCCGCGCACACGGTGTCGTCGTGGCTGCTCGGACCGGGCGACGGGGTGTGGGTGCTCGGCGCCGAGGCGTCGGCACGCCGGTACGGCACCACCCCGACCGGGAACTGGTGGTGGCTCGCGGTGGACAGCCCGCACTCCGGCAGCACGCTCGACCTGGCCGCCACCACCGGGTCCGCGCTCGCGGTGCTGGGCGCGATGCTGCTCCTGTCGCGCTGGGCTCCCCGGCCGATGGGGGTGCCGGCCGCGCTCGGATCGGCCCCGCTCACCCTCTACACGCTGCACGTGGTGGCACTCGCGGTGTACGCCGGGAGCGGTTCCGACGACCTGGTGCTCTGGGTGGGGCACGTGCTGGTCGCCACGCTGATCGGGATCGGCCTGCGGCTCGCGGGCCTCCGGGGCCCGCTGGAGGCGGTCGTCGCGGCGGCCGGCCGCGCGGTCCGCCGAGGTGTGTCCGGGGTCACATCGAAGGCTGTCGATTCGACGTCTCCTGGCCCGCCGAGCACGTGACGGGCGCCGGAAGGCGGCGCCCGCGCTCGTGTGAGGAGACGGCATGCGCACCCTGATGGTGACGGAGTTCGTGTCGCTGGACGGCGTCGTACAGGGCCCCGGCGGGCCCGACGAGGACCGCGACGGCGGGTTTGACCACGGCGGCTGGGCGGCGCCGTACATCGACGACGAGGTCCTCGCGCGGGCGATCGGCGGCGCCGCCCGGGCGGACGCGCTCCTGCTCGGCCGCCGGACGTACGAGGAGTTCGCCGCCACCTGGCCGCTGGCCGCGGCCGACGACCCGATCGGCTCGAAGTGGGCCGCCGTGCGCAAGCATGTCGCGTCCCGGACCCTCACATCGGTGACCTGGCAGAACTCCGCCCTCCTCGAGGGCGACGTGCTGGACGCCGTCGCCGGCCTCAAGAAGTTGGACGGCGGCGAGATCCAGGTCCACGGCAGCATTCGGCTCGTGCAGACGCTGCTCGCGCACGACCTGGTCGACGAGCTCCAGCTCCTCGTGATGCCGGTGCTCATCGGGTCCGGCAAGCGGCTGTTCGGGAGCGGGACGGTGCCGGCGCGGTTCGACCTCGCGGCGTCCGCGACCACCCGGTCGGGGGTCGTCATCGGCCGGTACGCGCGGGCGGGCGCCATCACCTACGGTGCGGTCGGGCCCGAGACAGGGAACTGGTGACGAACGATGCCTCAGTACGCGGTCCTCATTTACGAGAAGGAGCTGCCCGGCGGGGTGGCCGACATCCCGCCGGAGGTCATGGAGGCGAACGTCAGCGCGGGGGAGAAGATCGCCGCGATGGGCGTGCGGGTCGTCCACGAGCAGGGTCTGCAACCGGTCGCGGCCGCGCGGACGATCCACAAGGACGGCCTCGTCACCGACGGCCCGTTCCTGGAGACCAAGGAGGTGCTCGCCGGGTTCTTCGTGGTGGAGGCCCCCGACCTCGACACCGCGGTCGCGGTGGGCAAGCTCCTCCCGATCATGGACGGGGCGGTCGAGGTGCGGCCGCTCCTGTGAGCCCGGACGCCGTCCGGCGCGCCGTCACGGACGCGCACCGCCGCGAGTGGGCCGCCGTGCTCGCCGCGACGGTGCGCGTCACCCGCGACCTGGACCTGGCCGAGGAGTGCGTCCAGGACGCGTACGCCGCCGCGCTCGAGTCCTGGACGGCCTGCGGCGTTCCGGACCGCCCGGGTGCCTGGCTCACGACGGCGGCCCGGCACAACGCCCTGGACGCCCTGAGGCGGGCCCGGACGCAGCGGTCGAAGCTGCACCTGCTGGTGGAGCCGCCGGCCCTCCCGGCGGTGGCCGACGACCGGCTGCGGCTGGTGTTCCTGTGCTGCCACCCGGCGTTGGCGCTCGAGGCCCAGGTCGCGCTCACGCTCCGGCTGGTCTGTGGCGTGACCACCCCGGACGTCGCGCAGGCCTTCCTGGTGGCGGAGCCGACGATGGCGGCCCGGATCACCCGGGCGAAGAAGAAGATCGCGGCGAGCCGGATCCCGTTCCGCATGCCCGCGCCCGACCAGCTGCCGGCCCGGGTCGACGCGGTCCTGACCGTGATCCACCTGCTCTTCACCACCGGGCACACGGCCCCGACCGGTCCCGCACTCACCCGCGACGACCTCGCCGAGCGCGCACTGGACCTCGCCCGCATGCTCCGGTCCCTCATGCCGCGGCAACGGGAGGTGGGCGGGCTCCTCGCGCTGCTCCTGGCCAACCACGCCCGCCGGACGACCAGGACCACCGAGGACGGACGGCTGCTGCGCCTGGAGGAGCAGGACCGTGCGGCGTGGGACACCGACGCCATCACCGAGGCGGACGCGCTGGTCGTGCGGGCGCTGCGGGGCGGCAACCCGGGCCGGTTCGCCCTGCAGGCCGCGATCGCGACCCTCCACGCCGTTGCCCCGACCTACGAGGACACGGACTGGGCGCAGATCCTCGTGCTCTACGACGAGCTGCTGCGCCGTTGGCCGTCACCGGTGGTGGCCCTGAACCGCGCGGTGGCGGTCGCCATGGTCCACGGGCCCGCAGCCGGCCTCGCCGAGATCGCCGCCCTCGAACGGGACCCGCGGCTCACCGGGTACCGCTACCTGCCCGCGGCCAAGGCCGATCTGCTGCGCCGCCTCGGTCGCGCCGCCGAGGCGGCCGCGGCGTACGAGCGGGCGATCGCGCTGACCGCCAACGAGACGGAGCGCGACTTCCTCTCCCGACGACTTGCCGAAAGTAGTACGGCTTCGTATATTTCGATATCGTGACTTCTGGTTCGGCGCTATTGGCACTGCAGCGCGCCACGCACGCCACGTTGCTGGTCCTCGCCTCCGAGCTGGCCGATCTCGGGCTCACGGCCGCCGAGATCAACGTGCTGGCGATCCTGGCGGACGGCCCGGGCCGCACCGTCTCCGAGATCTGCGCCGAGAGCGGCTCCCGGCCGAGCACGATCACCAGCGTGCTGGACCGGCTCGAACGCCGGGGCCACATCACCCGTGGCACCCGCCCGGCCGACCGGCGGGTCGTCGTCGTCGAGCTGACCCCCTCGGGCCGACGGGCCGCCGGCACGATCACCCGCACGCTGACCTCGGTGGAGGCCCGTGCGCTCGACGGCCTGCCCGGTGAGGCAGTCGCCGGCTTCCACACGGTCCTGCGCGCCCTCGCCGAGGTCTCGCCATGACGTCTCGAACCTTCGACGAGCTCATGACCGAGGTCATGGCATCGGCGGACACCTTCGGGCACCGCCAGCACGTGCACCTGACCTGGCTCGCGGTGCGCCGCACCGGAATGCCGGCGGCCGTCGCCCTCGTCGCCGAGGGGATCCGGCGCACCGCCCGCTACGCCGGAGCGCCGCAGAAGTACCACGTCACGATGAGCCGGGCCTGGGTCGAGCTGGTGGCCCACCACACCGCCGAGCACCCGACGCCGGATTTCACCACGTTCGCCGATCGCAACCCCGAGCTCCTCGACAAGCGCCTGCTCAGCCGCTTCTACCGCTCGACGACCCTGGCCGGCGCAGCGGCCCGCACCGGCTGGGTCGAGCCCGACCTCGCCCCGTTCCCGTGGACCGTCCGGTTCTGACGAACGCGCCGCTCGTCGAATCAGGCGTCGAATCAGGAGTCGGCGAGGTGTGCCCGGGCGCGCGCGAGGGCACCGGCCACCAGGCGGACCAGGGCGTCCGGCGGGAGGCCGGGCGCCGCCGGGAACACCGGGTCCGCGGCGCGTGGCGGTGGCGGGAGCGGAGCGGGCAGGCCGGCCGGATCGACCGCGTACGCCGCGGCGGCAACAACCGGATGGTCCACGTCCCGACCGGACACGGCCGGCTCCGCGACCGGCTCCCGGCCCAGCACGTCGAGCAGCTCGTCGGCGCCGCGGCCGCGCAGCAGGAGCAGCACGAACGGGTCCTCGTCGAGCAGCCACGCCACCTGGTAGCAGAGCCCGGCCGCGTGCGGGCAGGGGTCGCCGATGTCGGGACAGTCGCACTCGGACTCGAGGTCGCCGATCGTCGGCAGGAGGGCGACGTCGGCCGCGTCGGCCGAGCGCACGAGCGACCGTGGCACCTCCCGGTCCAGCAGCGCCGCGAGGTGCCCGGCCTCCGCCCGCACCTGCTCGAGGAACCGGGCCCACTCCGCGTCGGTGAGCTCGGCGAGGTGGACGACGACGTCGTAGATCCCGTCCGGGTCCTCGACGGTGGCGGCGATGCGCCCGGGCGCCACGGTGATCGGCCCGATCCGCCCGCTGCCGGCGAACCGCCGCCCGGCCCGCAGGAGGGTGGCGTCGAGGGCGGTGTCCTCCATCGCCGCGACGAACGCGCGTGCCCACCAGGACCGGCCACGCCGGCCGGGGCGCGGCGGGAACGCGCGGAACCCCCGTGCCGGCGTCATGCCCCACCTCGCAGCGCGACGAGGTCGGCCAGCTCGGCGTCGGTGAGCTCGGTGAGCGCGGACTCGCCGCCCGCGAGCACGGCGTCGGCCAGCGCGCGCTTCGATGCCAGTAGTGCGGCGATGCGGTCCTCCACGGTGCCTTCGCTGATCAGCCGGTGCACCTGCACCGGGCGGGTCTGCCCGATCCGGTACGCCCGGTCGGTGGCTTGCTCCTCGACGGCGGGGTTCCACCAGCGGTCGAAGTGCACGACGTGGTCGGCGCGGGTGAGGTTGAGCCCGGTGCCGGCCGCGCGCAGCGAGAGCAGGAACACCGCCGCCTCGCCGCGCTGGAAGCGTTCGACCATGGCGTCGCGCTCCGGCACCGGGGTGCCGCCGTGCAGGAACTGGACGGGCGTGCCGCGCGCCCGCAGGTGCCGCTCCAGCAGCCGCCCCATCGCCACGTACTGCGTGAACACGAGCGCCGCTCCGTCCTCGGCGAGGATCGTGTCGAGCAGCTCGTCGAGCAGCTCCAGCTTCCCGGAGCGGCCCGTGAGCACCGGGTCGGGCTCCTTCGCGTAGAGGGCGGGGTGGTCGCAGATCTGCTTGAGCGCGGTGAGGAGCGCGAGCACGAGCCCGCGCCGCGCCATCCCGTCGGAGCGGGCGATGCGGGCCATCGTCTCGGCCACGACCGCCTCGTAGAGCCCGGCCTGCTCGCGGGTGAGGCCGACGGGCCGGTCGGTCTCGGTCTTGCGGGGCAGCTCCGGTGCGATCCCGGGATCCGACTTGCGCCTGCGCAGCAGGAACGGGGCGATCAGCCGGCCGAACCGTTCGGCGACGGCCCGGTCCTCGGCGATGGGGTCCGCCCACCGGGCCCGGAACTCGGGGAGCGTGCCGAGCAGGCCGGGGGTGGTCCAGTCGAGGATGGACCACAGCTCCGCGAGGTCGTTCTCCACCGGCGTGCCGGTCAGCGCGACCCGCGCCGCCGACGGGATGCGACGCAGCGCGATCGCGGTGCTCGACGCGGGGTTCTTCACGTGCTGCGCCTCGTCCGCGACCACCACACCCCAGCGGTGGTCGGCCAGCGCGTCGACGTCGCGCCGCATCGTGGCGTAGGTGGTGAGGACGAACCCGTCGTGCGCGGGCAGCGCCCGGCCGCTGCCGTGGTAGCGGTCCACGGGCACGCCCGGCGCGAACCGCGTGATCTCCCGCTCCCAGTTGCCGAGCAGCGACGCCGGGCAGACCACGAGAGTGGGCCCCGCGGCGAGGACGCGGCGGTGCAGGTGCAGCGCGATGAGCGTGATCGTCTTGCCGAGGCCCATGTCGTCGGCGAGGCAGGCGCCGAGTCCGAGCGAGGTCATCCGGTCCAGCCAGCCCAGGCCGCGCAGCTGGTAGTCGCGCAGCGTGGCGGCGAGCCCGTCCGGTGGGGCGAGCGGTGCGGGCGGCTGCGCGATGCGCTCCCGCAGCGTCTCCAGCCATCCGGTCGTGACGACCGGGACCGGCGTCCCGCGGTCGTCCACCTGGCCGGTGAGCGCCGCCCCCAACGCCGTGACGGGGCTGACCGGCCCGAGCGTGCGATCGCTCGCGCGGGCCCGGGTGCCCGGGTCGACGAGCACCCACTCGTCGCGCAGCCGCACCACCGGCCGGTGGCTCGCCGCCAGCTCGGCCATCTCCTCGCCGGTGAGCGGGTCGCCGCGCAGGGCGAGCTCCCAGTCGAGGTGCAGCGGATCGCCGCCCGCCGTGAAGGGAGTGGGGCCGCGCCCGCGCCCGGCGACGACCCGCGCGGAGAGCTCGGGCCGCAGTTCCCGCGGCCAGTGGACGGCGATCCCCGCGGCGGTGAGCCGGGCGGCGCCGTCGCCGAGCAGGTCGGTGATGTCGCCGTCGTCCAGGTCGAGAACGTCCGGCACGGCCTGCCCGAGCAACTGCTGCAGCGGGTCCCAGAACCGTGCCGCGCGCCGCACGGCGAGCAGGGCGTCGAGCCGGGCGCGGGGCCCGAACCCGACCGACGCCCCGCTCCACACCGCGGCGAGGTCGGCGACCCGCGTGGGGTCGTCGAGCGCGTGCAGCTGCACGACGGAGCGGAACCGGGTGGCGTCCGGCTCCGCCTCGATCCGCAGCGAGACCCGCACGCCGGCGTCCACCCCGGCGGCGACCTCGTCGGCCCAGTCCCGCAGGTGCCCCGCGGACTGCGGCTCGGTCGCGGCGAACAGCGCCGTGCCGGCTGCGTCGGGGGCCTCGTCGGCGCGGGGCAGCACGTCGGCCACCGCGTCGAGGAACGCGCGCACGAGCGGCGCGGCCGCCGGCAACGTCGGTGGCTCCACGCCGGGCACGGGGAGCGACCGCGCGGTGGGTGGCATCGCCGCGGCGAGGACGTGCAACCGGTCGGCGTCCTCGGCGTCGAGCGGGCCGACCCGCCACGCATCGAACCCGGCAGGCGACACGCCCGGGAGCAGCCGGCCGCGGGCGACGAGGTGCACCGCGAACCGGGCCGCGGCGGCCCAGAACGCCAGCGCCACCTCGCCCGACGGCTCGGCGTGCGACCCGAGCAGCGCCGGCACCACCTCGGCCACCGGTACCCGGCGTACCGGCACCATCATCACCGCATCGCCGGGCGGGGGCACGAGGTCAGCGGTGCCGGGCGTGCCGATGCCGGGCAGCAGGTCGCCGGTCAGCAGCAGCCGGCCGAACCGTGGCGGATCGGCGGGCGTGAAGACGGCCAGCTCGCCGCCCCAGCTGCTGATCTCGGCGCTGCATGGCGCCGGAACCCCGGCAGCCGCCTCGGCGGGTCGGGTCGCGGTCATCGAACTCCCGAGAAGTGGAGGGTGGGTTCTGCCCAGATGGCAGGCAGCGCTGTTCGATCTTCCACGATCAGCGCTCACTGCCATCTCGGCCGGCGCTGGACGCGGCTCAGCCCGCCGGCGCAGTGGCGAGGTGGCGGGCGAGGTGCTCCCCGGTGAACGAGCCCGGCGCCCGGACGAGCTCGCGCGGCGGCCCCTCGAGCACCACGGCACCGCCCGCGTCGCCGCCGAGGTCGATCACCCAGTCGGCGTGCGCGATCACGCCGAGGTCGTGCTCGACGACGATCACCGAGCTGCCGCCGTCGACGAGCCGGTCGAGCAGGGCGAGCAGGTGTCCGCAGTCGGACATGTGCAGGCGGGCGTGGACCGGCTGCGGGACACACGCCCACGGGCCACCTGCACCTCGCGAAGGTTGCTCGCCGTGACGAACGCCGAGAACGTCTCGTTCAGCTGCCGCTGCGCCTCCGCCGCGATCGTGTCGAACACCAGTGACGACTTGCCCCCGGAGACCCCGACGAACGCGGTGATCCGGCGCTTCGGGACCCGGACGGAGATGTCGCGCAGGTTGTTCTCCCGGGCGCCGACGACGGAGATGTACTCGGTCATGCCGTCCTTCCAACGAGGGGCAGCGGCCGGTTCCCGGCCGGATTCACGCCGGCTCGACGCGGAACACCCCGCAGCGACCCGCCACCGCCTCGAACGCCTCGGGCGTGACCGCCTCGACGACGCCGGCGTCGGCCATGATCTTCGCGCCGTCCGCGATGCGGACCGGCCACGCCCGCAGCACGGGGAGGGCCTCCTGCGGGCCCAGCTCGACCAGCCGCACGTCCTCGCGCCGCTTGCCGACGCTCAGCGTGGCGCGACCGCCCGCGGCCCGGACGTTGCGGGCCCAGTCGGCGCCGGGGAAGCCCTCCAGCAGGTAGCGCTGCCCGTCGAGATCGAGCACCGAGAGCGGGGTGCTGCGCGGCTTGCCGCTCGTGCGGCCGGGCACCGTGAGCACGGGCAGCTCCTTCATGCCGAGCCCGGTGCGGCGCAGCGCGAGGAAGAGCTTGTTCATCGGCTTCAGCCAGCGGGGCGGGGTGGGGTTCCGGATGGTCAACTGCTCATCTCCCGGTAGCCGTGGACGGAGAGCGGCCCGAAGACCGCGATGATGACGAGCGGCCAGGCGACGGCGATGGGGACGGGGTGCTGGGCCACCCACGACCCGTCACCCCAGCGAGCAGCTCGTCGGCCCGCCGGTGCGCGTCCGAACGGGTGAGGTGGAAGGGCCGGCCGAACATCACGAGGTTGCAGCGGCCGTCGAGGATCTCGTCGACCGCGGCGAACTGGCCGACGAGACCGATCCGGCGGCGCACGTCCGCGGGCCGGGTGGCCACGTCGACGCCGTCGATGGTGGCGCGCCCGCCGTCGGCGCGCAGCAGGGTGGTGAGGATGCGGACGGCGGTGGTCTTGCCCGCCCCGTTGGGGCCGAGCAGCCCGTGCACCGTGCCGGGCGGCACGGACAGGTCGAACCCGTCGAGCGCGGGCTCGTCGGATCCCGGGTA
Organism: Pseudonocardia adelaidensis; assembly: GCF_039543345.1. Lineage (NCBI taxonomy): Bacteria > Bacillati > Actinomycetota > Actinomycetes > Pseudonocardiales > Pseudonocardiaceae > Pseudonocardia > Pseudonocardia adelaidensis. The sequence goes on from NZ_BAABJO010000006.1 coordinate 58,073, forward strand.
GCGCTTGCGGAGCGCCTCGGCGCTCACGGCGGCGACCATGTTCCTCCCGATACTCAAGTTTGAACTCTGGGCCGCCGAGGATGCCCGACGGGGAAGGGGGATGCAAACTTGAATCGACAGGAACCGGGCGGGCGTTACTCGTCGCGTGGCGGATACGGCGGGAACCTCAGCGACTCCCAGCTGCCCGGCGTGCCCGGCGACCGCGGCTCGCCGGCCATCGGGTACGCGCCCGCCTCGAGCCGCTCGATCAGGCCACGCGTCCACTCGGCGCCGCCCGCCGCCTGGCTCTCCCAGAGGCCGAACAGCTCACCCACGTGCGGCGGCTCCACGAGCGCGTCGATCTGAGCCCGCGCCTTGTCGCGCTGCGTCTCGAGCGCCTCGAGCCGCTGCCTCAGCAGGGTGATCGCCTCGTCGCGGGGGAGCGAGGGCAGCATGGCCAGCGCCGCGCCGAGGAAGTCGGGGCGGGGTTGCGGGCGGCGCAGCGCGTCCCGCAGCAGCTTCAGGTACTCGGCCTCGCCGCGCTCGGTGAGCTCGTACTCGGTGCGCCCGGGCACGTCGTTGTGGTCGACGAGGAAGCCGCCATCGGTGAGGGCCCGCAGCGCGTGGTAGATCGAGCCCCACTTCACGTTCGCCCATTCGTCGGCGCCCCACGACAGCAGGTCGTTGCCGATCCGGTAGCCGTGGGCACGCCCGTACCCGCGGACGATCCCCAGCACCAGCAAGCGCGTCGCCGACATCGAGGCAGAGCGTAACCCCCGCCACCCGATCGGTTGTATCGCGCAACGCGTCGTCCGATTGCGCGTCTGACCAGGTGGAGCGGCGCGGGGTGCGCCGCGAGGATCGGGGGAGTCCACATGATCCGGACCGGGATCGGGGCGGCGGTGATCGTCGCGGGTGTGGTGACCGGTGCGACGGCGTGCGCGGGATCCCCGCCGACCACGCCGCAGACGCCCGCCAGCCCGCCGACCACCGCGGGCGTGTCGAGTGCAGGGGCCCCGGCCGCAGCCGCGACGCGCGCGATCGAGCCGGCCGAGCAGGCGGACGGCGCGGACCTGCCGCGCTGCACCACCGGGGAGCTCTCGGTCTCGCTCGGCGACGGTGACGCGGCGGCCGGCTCGGTGTACCGCGCGCTGGTCTTCACCAACTCCGGGTCCCGCACCTGCGAGCTGCGCGGCTTCCCCGGCGTCTCGTACGTCGCGGGCGACGACGGACACCAGGTCGGGCCGGCGGCGGCCATGTCGGGGGAACGCGGCGGGCAGGTGCCCATCCCGCCGGGCGGCACGGCGCAGGCGCAGCTCCAGCTCCCCAACGTGCAGAACTTCGACCCCGCCGACTGCCACCCCGTGCCGGTGCGCGGCCTGCGCGTCTACCCGCCCGGAGACACGGCGTCCCTGTTCGTGCAGATGGACGGCACGGGCTGCAGCACCACACCCCCGGGCAACCAGCTGGCGATCCGGACGATCACGCCGTAGCGGAGGCCAGCTCGCCGAAGAACTCGACCGTGCGGGCCCGCTCCGCAGGCGGGCCCACCGGGCAGAGCTGCAGCTCCGTCGCACCCGCGTCGGCGAAGCGCCGCACGGCCTTCTCCAGCTGCGCCTCGTTCCCGGCGAGGATCGTGTCCTCCGGGCCGGCGAGGCCCGCCTGGTCGAGCGAGCGGCGGTAGCTCGGCAGATCGCCCGCCATGCCGAACGCCCCGGCGACGTGGGCCCGCGCGGCGTCGGGATCGCCGGTGAGCGTCGCGATCACGCCGACGACGACCTGCGGCTCGTGGCTGCTGCGGCCCGCCGCGGCCGCCCGCACCGCGGGCACCACGTGCTCGGCCACGCCCCGGACGTCGGTCCACGTCGTGATCACGCCGTCTGCCTTCTCACCGGCGAGCCGCAGCAGGCGCGGCCCGTGCGCGGCCAGCAGCAGCGGCGGTGCGGGCGCGCCGGGTGCGGTCAGACCGCCGACCGCGGTGACGGTCTCGCCGCGCACCTCGACGGCCTCCCCGCGCAGGGCGGGCCGGAGCACGTCCACGTGCTCCTCGACGTGGCGCCCGGGGCGGTGCCAGCGCAGGCCGTACCGGCCCTCCACGATCGGCTCGTGACTCGGTCCGATCCCGAGCGTGAGCCGGCCCTGCACGGCGGCCTGCGCCGTGAGGGCCTCGGCGGCGAGCGTGAGCGGGTGCCGCGACCAGGTCACGACGACCGCCGTCCCCAGCCCGATCCGCGGGGCGCGGTCGCCGACGGCGGCGATCGCCGTCAGCGGGTCCCAGCCGAGCCGCTGTCCCAACCACGCGCGGGCGAAGCCCCGGCGTTCCGCGTCCACGACGGCGTCGACCACGGCCGGCAGCGGCTTCTCGTCGTCGATCCACATCCCGATCTGCATGCCGCCAGTCCAGCCGTGGCGCGCCGGCCGATCAACGGGCAACCGCCCTCCGCAGCGATAAGGACACGTGATGGATCCGGTGGTAGAGAAGGGACGTGGAAGTTCGCCAGCTGCGCTACTTCGTCGCCGTCGCCGAGGAGCTGCACTTCGGGCGGGCCGCCGAGCGCCTGCACGTGGCCCAACCCGCGGTGAGCCAGCAGGTCGGCCGCCTCGAGCGCGAGCTGGGCGTGCGGCTGTTGGAGCGGACCTCGCGGCGCGTCACGCTCACCGGCGACGGACGCCGGCTGCTCGACGAGGCCCGCGCCGCCCTGTCGGCAGTGGACCGGGTGCGCGCGGTCGCCGCCGATCTCACCGCCAGCCGCGCGGCGCAGCTGCGGGTCGGCACCACCCCGGGCGTGGGGCAACGGCTGTCCCGGGCGGCCGCCGCGCTGCGGGCGGACGTTCCGGACCTCTCGCTCACCCTCGTGGACGGCACGGTGGCCGCGCACCTCGCGGCATTGCGCGCAGGCGACCTGGACATCGCGCTCGTCCGCGGTCGCGTGGAGGCACGGGACCTGCAGGCGCGGCAGGTGTGGTGCGAGCCGCTGCAGGTGCTGCTCCCGGCGGACCACCCGGCCGCCGCCGCCCCCACCGTGCCGATCGGCGCGCTCGCCGACCTGACGCTCCGCCTGCCCGACCGGGCCGCCGATCCCGCCCTGCGCGACGCCATCCAGGCGGCCTGCGACGCCGCAGGCGTCGTCGCGCGCACCGGCCGGCCGGTGCGTTCCCTCGAGGACGCCGCGGTCGAGATCGGGATGAGCAGCCACGACGCCACGGTGGTCTGCGGCTGCGGGGGCGGGCCGATCCCCGGGGCCGCCGTCCGGCCGCTGGCCCCTCTGGTGGAGGTGCCCGTCCTGCTGCTCACGCCGGCGAGCACCCACACCGCCTGCCTGGAAGCGCTCGTGGGCGCCCTGTCGTGACCGCGCTACGGTGACCGGATGGTGATCATCCGGGACCTGCGCCTGGCCGACGGCCGCGATCTGCGGGTCCACGACACCGGCGAGGGTGACGCCGCGCTGGTCTGGCACCACGGCACCCCGCAGACCGGCGCGTTGTACGAGCCGCTGCTCGGGCTGGCCGGGGAACGCGGGATCCGGCTCGTGTCCTACGCACGGCCCGGCTACGGCGGCTCCACGGCTCGACCGGGCCGGGCCGTCGGATCCGCAGGCGCGGACCTGGCGCAGGTGGCCGACGCCCTCTGCCTCGACCGGTTCGCCGTGATGGGCTCCTCCAGCGGCGGCTCGCACGCGCTCGCCTGCGCCGCCCTGCTACCCGGGCGGGTGACCGCGGTGGCCTGCTTCGCCGCGATCGCCCCGTTCACCGGCGACGACCGATGGTTCGCCGGCATGGCGAACGACAGCGCGCTGCGCGCCGCCGTCGCCGGGCGCGCAGCGCGCAAGCGCCACGGCGAGCAGAGCGAGTTCGACCCCGCGACCTTCACCGCCGCCGACTTCGCGGCCCTGGCCGGTGCCTGGGAGCTGATGGGCGTGGATGCCGGCACCGCCGACCGCGCCGGCCCGGACGGCCAGGTGGACGACGACGTCGCGCTCGTCACCCCGTGGGCCGCGGACCTGGCCATGGTGGAGGCGCCGGTGCTCCTGGTGCAGGGCGAGCAGGACCTGGTGGCCCCCCGGTCGCACGCCGAGCGGATCGCCCACCTGCTCGGCCAGGCAGAGATCTGGTTCCGGCCGGACGACGGGCACATCTCCGTGCTCGACGCGTGCCCGCAGGCCATGGACTGGATCCTGCAGGTGGCCCGCTGAGCCTCAGGCCGGGATCGGCTGTCCCTCCCTGTCGAGCCGCAGCGGCATGTCCCACATCGGGAACAGGACGTCGACGTCGAGGAACGCGGTCTGGCCTGCGATCCGGCCGTCCTTGATGTCGAGGACCTGCAGCGCCCAGGCGTGATACCCGTCGCCCTCGGGGTTGGGCCGCCACTGCGCGAAAGCGGGCATCCCGTTGGCCGAGAGGGGCTGCAGCTTCGAACCCCGGCACGGCGCGCCCGGGCCGATCCACCACTTCTGGATCTCCTCGACGCCCTGCAGCCAGAGGTCGAAGGGCGGCATGTTGAGGATGGCGTCCTCGTGCAGGAGGTGCACCAGCGCCCCGACGTCGTAGCGCTCGAACGCCTCGGCGTAGCGGGTGAGGAGATCCTGGTGGTCGGGATCGAGCTCGCTGGAGGTGTCGCCGCCCGGCCCGGGCTGCGCGAGCTCCTGCTCGGACAGGGTGGCGCGGGCCCGCTGCAGCGCGCTGTTGACCGACGCGACCGTGGTGCCGAGCAGCTCGGCCACCTCGGACGCCTTCCACTGCAGCACCTCGCGCAGGATGAGCACGGCCCGCTGACGGGCCGGCAGGTGCTGCAGCGCGGCGACGAACGCGAGGCGCACCGACTCCTTCGCCACGGCGAGCTCCGCGGGGTCGGACGCGGTGGGCAGCACCCGCGCGTCGGGGATCGGCTCGAGCCAGGAGATCTCCGGCTTGGGGGTGGGAACCGGGCCGCTGTCGGCCGTCCAGGCGGTGCCGAAGTCCATCGGTGTGGCGCGGCGCTGGCGACTGTCGAGCATCGTCAGGCAGACGTTCGTGGCGATCTTGTACAGCCACGAGCGCACCGAGGAGCGGCCCTCGAACTTGTCGTACGAGCGCCACGCCCGCACCATCGTGTCCTGCACGGCGTCCTCGGCGTCGGCGGACGAGCCGAGCATGCGGTAGCAGTAGGCGGTGAGCTCAACCCGGTGCTGCTCCCAGGTGCCGGGCGGGGCATCAGCGGTGACGGTCATGGGTTCCCCTCTCTCGTGCGCGAGGAAGCCTAGAACGGGTCGCCGACAATACCGAGCGCGAACTCGACGGGTGGCGAGAAAACTGCGGTCGGACCGTCGTCAGCTCCGCCGCACGTGGCGGTCCCGGCCCGCGAGCACCCCGGCCGTGCCCTGCACGGCGAGCAACGCGATCAGCAGCACCAGCGGCACGGTCCACCCGCCGGTCAGGTCGCGCAGCGCGCCCATCACGAACGGGCCCGCAGCCGCGAGGACGTACCCCGCGCTCTGGGCCATGCCGGACAGCTGCGCGGCGTGCGCCGCGTCCGGTGCCCGCAGCGCGACGAGCGTGAGCGCGAGGCCCAGTGCGGCGCTCTGCGCGAAGCCCAGCAGGATCACGGCCACCAGCTCGACCCCGACCGGGGCGAGCACGCCCAACAGCCCGACCGCGGCGATGGCCGTGATGCCGACGGCGACGGCGCGCTGCCGCGGCCCGCGGGTGGCGATCACCGGCGCGATCGTGGCGCCCGCGATGCCGGACACCGTGGAGAGCGAGAGCAGCCAGCCGGCCACCACCGGGTCGTAGCCCCGCTCGACGAGCAACGCGGGCAGCCAGGCCGTGATCGCGAAGTAGCCGAGCGACTGCAGGCCCATGTAGATCGTGACCTGCCACGCCACCGCGTCGCCCCAGAGCCCGCCGACCCGCACGTTGCCCACGCGGGCGGGGCGTCCGGCCCGGCGCACGTGCGGCAGCCAGCCGATCAGCGCGACCAGCGCGAACGCCGCCCACAGGGCCAGCGCACCCCGCCAGCCGAGCCCGGTGGCATGGGCGATCGGCATCGTGACGCCCGCCGCGAGTGCGCCGCCGGTCGCGATGGCCATCGTGTAGAGGCCGGTCATCATCCCGGTGCGGTGCGCGAAGTCGCGCTTGATCAGGCTGGGGAGCAGCACGTTGCCGATGGCGATCGCCGTGCCGAGCAGGGCCGTGCCGACGAAGAGCGCCGCGAGCGAGCCGCTGGAGCGCACCAGGAAACCGACGATCAGCAGCACCAGCGCCGTCAGCAGCGCGCGCTCGATCCCGACGCGCCGCGCCAGCGGTGGGGCGAGCGGCGCCAGCAGGCCGAAGCACAGCACGGGCAGTGCGGTGAGGACGCCGGCCGCGGTGGCGGAGAGCTGCTCCGCGGCCTGGATCTGCGAGAGCACCGGGGCCACCCCGACGACGGCGGGTCGCAGGTTCGCCGCGACCAGCACGATCGCCGCGCCGACCCACCACGCCGACGCGGGCGCGCGCCGGTCGGTGACCGCGTCGATGCTCACCGCCGGGCCTTCCCCCGGGCCATGATCGCCCGCGCCGCGTCGAGGTAGCGGGACGCCGCGGCCCGGGCGGCATCCGGATCGCCCGCGGCGATGGCGGCGGCGAGCTCCTCGTGGCCGGGGAAGGCCGCGGGGTCGTCGTCGTGCTCGTCGATCTCGGTGACGGTGTGCTGCAACGCCTCGGTGAGCCCGGCGTACAGGTCGATGAGCACGGGGTTTCCGGTGGCCGCGACCACGGCGCGGTGGAACGCGACGTCGGCGGCGGCGAACGTCGCGCGGTCCGGCTGGTCGCACGCGGCGCGGCGGGCCTCGAGCGCTGCCGTGATCGCCGCGACGTCGGCGTCGGTCCGGTGGAGCGCCGCGGCCGCCGCCGCGTCGCGCTCCAGGCCGGCGCGCACGTCGAGGACGTGCTCCGCCGTGGTGCGCCGGGCCCGGCGCAGCAACGCCGCCCCGAGATCGCTGCTGGCGCGCACGTACGTGCCGTCGCCCCGGCGCGGTTCGAGCACTCCCGCGTGCTCCAGCGCCCGCACGGCCTCGCGCACCGTGTTGCGCCCCACGCCGAGCGCGGCCACGAGCTCCGGCTCCGGCGGGATCTTCGCCCCCACCGGCCACTCGCCGGAGGCGATCAGCGCCTCGAACTGGGCCACGACCTCGTCGCACAACCGGCCTGGCCGAACCGCCGTCAGTCCCACTCAAACAACCTAACATCCCATGTTTGGGCGCCGCGTAGCGTCTCCGTGGTGGCCCTCATCCACCGTGCGCGGATCACCCCCACCAAGGCCGAGCTGATCGCCGACTGGCTCCCGTCGCGCACGTGGGCGGCCGGCGCCGTGGCCCCGTTCGAGTTCCTGGGCGCGTACCGGTTCGACGACCCGTCGGGGGAGGTGGGCATCGAGACCCACCTGGTCCGGGCCGGGAACGGCGACGTCCTCCAGGTCCCGCTGACCTACCGCGCCACGCCGCTCGAGGGCGCCGAGCGTCACCTCGTCGGCACGATGGAGCACACCCACCTCGGGCGCCGCTGGGTCTACGACGGCTGCGGTGACCCGGTCTACGTCGCGGCGGTCGTGGCCACGATCCGCACCGGCGGCCGCGAGGCCGCGGAATGGGTGGAGTCCGACGGCGCACCCGTCCGCCGCGAACCGACCGCCCGCGTGTCCGGCTCCGGCAGCACGGCCGCGCCCGTACCCGCCGCCGAGCCCGTCGACCCGGTCGACGGCGCGGCGGCCACGACCATCGGCGGGCTCGTCGTGCTGCGGGTCGTCGGGCGGACGGAGCGGCCCGACGACGCCGACTTCCTCACCGGGACCTGGCGCGGGAGCGCCGAGCCCGCGCTACTGGCGTACCTGCCCCGCTGATCGGCCGGCCGGGATCACCCTGCGGATCGCCTCCAGGGCGGCGCGCAGGTCGCGCACCCGCTCCGCACCGAGGATCTCCCCGACCTCGTGCTCGAGCTCGGGCACGAGGCCCTGGGCGATGGCGATCACGTCGTGGCCGCGCTCGGTCGGGACGACGAGCTTCGCGCGCCGATCGGTCGGGTCGGGCACGCGCCGCACGTACCCGTGCATCTCGAGGTGGCGCACCAGCTCCGCCATCGCCTGCTTGGTCATCTGCGCCCGCTCGGCGAGCACGCTCACCGTCGTGCCCGTGTCGTCGAGGTACTGGAAGACCGCGCCGTGCGCCGGTCGCACCACGGCGTGCCCGTGCTCGGCGATTCCGCCGGCGCGGACACGATCCGGACCGGCCTGGACGAGATCACCGTCCTGGCCGGGACTGCCGAAACCGGCGGCGCCCTGTTCGCCATCCGGATCCGGATGGCGCCCGGGGGTGGCCCGCCGGTGATGCACCGCCACGACCCCGGCGAGGTCTACATCGGGGGAGCCGACGACCCCGACCGTCGGCGCTTCACGGCTGGCGCCGGCGACGTCGTGCCGCTGGCCGGTCGCACCCCGCACACGATCCGCAACGAGTCCACGGAGGACGCCATCGCGTTCGTCGTGCACGCACCCGGGGCGCCGATGGAGCAGTTCCTGCGCGCGGTGGCCGCGCTCGGCCCCGAGCCGGGCATGGAGGAGGCGCTCGCCGCGGCGCAGCGGAACGGCATCGCGCTGCTCGGCCCGATCCCGTAAGACCGCTCAGCAGGTGCAGGTCCACTCGTTGCCGTCCGGCTCGAACCCCGCACGCCCGAGTACGCGTGCTCCCGCCGAGTCGACCGGCGCGTGCGTGCGGACGCGATCGAACCCCGCCGCGCGCGCCGACCGCACGCACTCCGCCACGAGCCGCGAGCCGATCCCAGCGCACCGCGCCACGGGCTCCACGAGCAGGAGGCTCAGCCGGGCGGCCCGCGGGTCGGTCTCGTCGGCGAGGCACAGGGCGCACCCCACCGGCTCGCCGTCGGCCTCCGCGATCCACGCCGCCTCGCGCGGGTCGGCGCGGCAGGCGAAGTCGGCCACGAGGCGCGCCGCCTCCGCTTCCCGGGCACCGTGCCGGGAGATGATCCACCCCAGCTCGCCTGCTCGCGGGCCGCGCAGCACGAGGGTGCGGGGGAGCGGCGCATCACCGAACGCCCGGCGGATCCAGTCCATCGCGGCGACGAGCCGCCGGCGTCCGTCCTCGTCGAGCGGATCGAGGAGCTGTTCCGTGGCGCGGACCTGCCCGTCGTCGATGCGCCCGTACGCGATGCGGCCCTGCGCGGTCAACCGCACGAGCTGGCGTCGGCCGTCGTCCCGCGCCGCCTCGCGCACGACGAGCCCGTCGGCGGCGAACCGGCCGAGGATCCGGCTGAGGTAACCGGCATCGATCCCCAGCAGCCCGCGCAGCTCGGAGACGCCCATCTCGTCCCGGTGTGCCAGCTCGAACAGCACGCGCGCCTCGGTGAGCGAGTACGGCGTGCCCAGGAGGCCTGCCTCGAGCACGCCGATCACCCGCGTGTAGAAGCGGTTGAACTCCCGAACCCGGGCCACGGTGTTCGCGGCCGCGTCGGCCATCCTCGCCTCCATGAAAGCTTGACAGCGCCCACGAGCCCGTTGACTCTGTCAAACAATAGCGAGAGGGGCCGCCCATGTGGATGGAAGCCGCGCTGTGGGTCGCCGCCCTGGTGCTCGTCCTGATGGGCCTCGCGCCCGTCGCACCCTCGAACCTGCCGCGCACGGGGCTGCGCACCCGCATCGCCCGGCAACTGCACCTCTGGGACCGGTACGTCTTCCACGACCCGCGGATCTGGCATCCGCCCGACTGATCCTGGCGTCGGCGATGCTGTCAGGCTAGCCTGACGCCATGTCCCGGGACCCCTGGCACGACGGCCGTGAGGCATGGGAGCGCCTCGCGCGCCGGCCGCGGTCGGGGGAGGAGGCGCTGGGTGCGCTCTCCGACATCGGCCACGTCCGGAGGCTGCTGGACCAGGCGGAGCTGGAGGCCGTGCGGGCCGCCCGCCGGGACCGGCGCTCCTGGGCGGAGATCGCCACCCGCCTCGGCGTCTCCCGGCAGTCGGCGTGGGAACGCTGGAAGGACCTCGACGAGGAGCCGAGCGCGCCTGCACCGCGCCCGCGGGTGACGGTTCCGAACGTGGTCGGCATGTCCTGGCCCACCGCCCAGCACCGGCTCCTCGAGGAGCGCCTGCACCCGGTCATCGCGGATCCCGCGCCGACGCCGTTCCTCGGGCCCGAGGCCGCTGACTTCGAGGTGGTCGACCAGAAGCCCACCGCGGGCGAACGCGTCGCCTCGCACTCGCCGGTCACCGTCTGGCTCCACCGCGGGCCGGGTTCGGCCGGCGTCCACGCTCCGCTGCAGCCGCCGCCGGACCCGCACGCCCGGCGCGGGGCGATCGACGAGGAGACGGGGGAGAGCGTCCGCTAGCGGCACGAGCGACCGGGCGTCCGCTATGCCTGCGCCAGGCCGGCGAGCACGCGTCCTCGCCCGGGAGATCGGACACCGGCGGATCACGGTGAACGGCACCCCGCTCGGGCGCCTCGGCGAACCCGCCGACATCGCGCACGTCGTGGCGTTCCGGCGTCCGAGGCGGGCCGCTGCGTCACGGGGCAGACATGCCGGTGGGCGGCGGAGCGTTCTGACGGAGGTGCCCTCTCCACGCCGGAACCCGCGACTGTTCTGTCATAACGTCGATTATCGGCTCACGAACGAGCCGTGCAGGCGGGGCAGCAGTCGAACACCGACCAGCAGATCTCGTTCCGCAGCCGCTGGTCGTCGAGGACCAGCTCGCGAATCTCGTCCGGGAGCTGGTCGCGCTGCCAGTGGCACTCGAGGCGGCCGGCGTTCTCGCTGGCGCGCCCGGAGGTCGCCGCGCGCGCCGCCTTGATCGCATAGGCGGCAGCACCGAGGTCGTGTGCGGCCACGTGGGCCACCACCGCCGCCTGCCCGGCAGCGAACGCGGCGTGCCGGGCGGCCCCGCTCGACACCCTCGCCGCTGCCATGGCGTGCCCACCCGCCGCCCGGGACTCGGACATCCTGATCTCGCCCCGCGTCCACGCCCGAATCGCCTCGATCGCCTGACGGGGCCGCGGGTCCGCGGGCTGCACCGCCTCGAACAGGTGCAGAACGTGCTCCGCGCACGCGGCGGCCCACAGGGCCAGCAGCCGATGGTCGGAGTCCGTGAGCGTGCCGCCGCGGCGGATCGTGATGAGGCGGGGGTCTCGGTCCTTCGGCAGGATCACGCGTCCATCATTCCCGGCTCACGTTATGACAGGAGCGCGGACCCGAGGCCGCTCAGCACCGGCGTCCCACGGACGATGAACCCGGTGAACGACGCGACGCCGAAGATCGGCGTGCGGTCGGCGGTGACCCGGACGAACGAGACCGTGTCCTCCCCCACGCGCTCCCCCACCTGCGCGGCGTCCGCTGCGAAGTCGTCGAGGAACGCCCGGGCGGCGCCCTCCCTGCCGAGTCCGTCGGCGAGCAGCAGGGAGTCCTGCTTCCAGTTCACGCCCGTGCCCCGTACGTCCGAACACCTAACCTCTCAGGCTGGTAGCCGATCGGGAGGTGCCGGAAGCGCGGTTGTGATCGAGATTCCGGTCCGCGACCTCAGCCCGCGGTGGGCGGCTGGTCGACCAGTTGGGCGAGGTAGAGCTGCTCGCCGAGCCGGTCCATGAGCTCGAGGTTGGTCTCGATGTAGTCGATGTGGTGCTCCTCGTCGGCGAGGATCTCCTCGAACAGCTTCGCCGTCGTGATGTCGCCCTTCTCCCGGCACAGCGCGATGCCGGGCCGGAGCCGCTCCACCACCTCGACCTCGATGGCGAGATCGGACTGCAGTTGCTCGCGGACCGTCTGCCCGATCCGCAGCGGGAACAGCCGCTGGTAGTTGGGGAGGCCCTCGAGGAACAGGATGCGGTCGGTCAGGATCTCCGCGTGCCGCATCTCGTCGACGGACTCGTTGCGCGTGTAGGCAGCGAGCTTCGTCAGGCCCCAGTTCTGCTGCATCTTGGCGTGCAGGAAGTACTGGTTGATCGCGGTGAGTTCGCTGGTGAGCTGCTCGTTGAGCAGCGCGATGATCTCGTCGTCGCCACGCATCGGGGTCCTCGCTTCGTCGGCGGTGAAACGGCAGGGGAATGTACCGCCGACGTTAACCCCACGAATGGGCGACAAACGATTCAGGATCGCCTGTCGGCAGGTCAGGCGAACCTTCGAACAGGCGGTCCTGGCTTTATGCCGATCTCGGCAGCCCCGCGATTTCCGACGGGGCGTGGGCGGCGGCGAGGAAGACGTCGATGTGGTCGTGGCACGAGCCGCAGCCCGTGCCCGCCTCGCAGGCGTCGCCGACCTCCTCGACGGTGCGCGCTCCGCGGGCGACGCACGACCGGATCACGGCGTCCGGCACCGCGTAGCAGATGCACACGTACACAGGCACTCCTTCGGACAAGCAAGGCTTGCCTATGGTCACATCCGCCGGGGCTGGACGCAAGAACTAGCCTCTCCACGTGCCGCTCGACGAGTACCGCCGCAAGCGCGATGCGCGGCGCACGCCGGAACCGGTCCCCGCCGACGACCCGGTCGCCCCGGAAGGCCCCGGCCACCGCTTCGTGATCCAGGAGCACCACGCCCGCAGGCTGCACTGGGACGTCCGGCTGGAGCGGGACGGCGTGCTGGCCTCGTGGGCGGTGCCGAAGGGGTTGCCCACCGATCCGGACACCGTCCGGCTGGCCGTGCGCACCGAGGACCATCCGATCGAGTACCTGGAGTTCTCGGGGGAGATCCCGGCGGGCGAGTACGGCGGCGGGCAGATGACCATCTGGGACTCCGGCACCTTCGAGGCCGAGAAGTGGAACCCGCGCGAGGTCATCGTCCGGCTCAGCGGGGAGCGGGCGTCGGGGCGCTTCGTGTTCATCCGCACGGACCGCGAGGGCGGGAAGGACAACTGGCTGCTGCGCCGCTCCGACCGCGACGGCGGCCGGGCACCTCTCCCCCACGACGCGCGCCCGATGTTCGCGACGCCCGGGGAGCTCCCGACCGACGGCGAGTGGTGGCTGCAGGTCGGGTTCGGGGGGCGGCGCGTGATCGTGCGGGCCGACGGCGGGCGCGTGCGGTTCACCGACGCGGAGGGCGACGAGGTCGCCGCGCCCGGCCTGCGGGAGCTGGGGCCGTCGCTCGGTGCCACGCAGGCGCTGCTCGACGCGGAGCTGGTCGGTGGCGCGGAGGGGGTGTACCTGTGGATCGGCGACCTGCTGCACGTCGATGGGCGCGACGCGTGCGCCCTGCCGTTCCGGGAGCGGCGGGCGCTGTTGGAGGGTCTCCCGCTCGACGGGCCGCGCTGGCGCCCTGCGCCGGTGTTCCCGGCAGCGGGGCGGGAGGTGCTGGCCGCCGCGGCGCAGCAGCGCCTCCCGTACGTACTGGCGAAGGATCCCGACTCGCCGTACGAGCCGGGCCGCACCAGCACGCGGTGGGTGCAGGTCGACACGGGGGTGGCCACGCCGGCGGCCGCGCCCCGGCGCGCCGCGAGGAAGGGCTTCGGCCGGGCCACGCTCAGCAACCCGGACAAGGTGCTCTACCCGCTCACCGGCACGACCAAGGCCGACGTGCTCGCGTACTACCTCGCGGTCGCGGATGTGATGCTGCCGCACCTGCGCGAGCGGCCCGTCACGCTCGTGCGCTGGCCGGACGGGGTGGATCGGGGTTCGTTCTTCGAGAAGGACGTGTCCCGGCACGCCCCGAGCTGGCTGCGCACGGCCCGGGTGGGCACGCCGGGCGGCCGGTCGGAGAACGCCGACTTCCCGTTGATCGACGACGCCGAGGGCCTCGCGTGGGCCGCGAACCTCGCGGCGCTCGAGCTGCACGTGCCGCAGTGGCGGGTGGGGGCGCGGGGGGCCCAGCGGCTGCCGGACCTGGTGGTGTTCGACCTCGACCCGGGTGAGGGCACCACGGTGGTGGACTGCGCGCGGGTGGCGGAACGCATCGCGGAGCGGCTCGCCGACGACGGGCTCGTCGCGTACCCGCGCACGAGCGGCGGGAAGGGCATGCAGCTGTACCTGCCGGTCACGGTCTCGCGGGCGGAGCGGACGTCGGAGTTCGCCAAGGCCCTCGCCGAGGAGCTGGCCCGGGAGTCGCCGGGGCGGGTGACGGCGGTGATGGCGAAGGCGCGGCGGCGCGGGAAGGTGTTCGTCGACTGGAGCCAGAACAACCCGTACAAGACCACGATCGCGAGCTACTCGCTGCGCGGGCGGGCGCGGCCCACGGTCGCCACGCCGGTGACGTGGGACGAGGTACGGGCCTGCCGCCGCCCGGACGACCTCGTGTTCACCGCAGCGGACCTGCCCGCACGCATCGCCGAGCACGGCGACCTGCTCGCCCCGCTGTTCACCGAACCGCAACGCCTCCCCCGTCGCGGCTGATCGAGACGGGCTGAAAGGCTTCAGCCGTGCCCCGGCACCCCTACTTCGACGGCCCCTACCCGCGCGCCTACGCCCACCGCGGCTGGCACATCGACGACCTCGACGGCTGCGAGAACACCCTGCCCGCGTTCCGCCGGGCGGTCGCCGAGGGGTTCGGCTACCTCGAGATGGACGTCCACGCGAGCGCCGACGGCGTCGTGGTGGTGCACCACGACCCGACGCTCGAGCGCACCACCGACGGCAGCGGGCCGATCAGCGCCCTCTCCGCGGCCGCGCTGGCCCGGGTGCGGGTGCGTGGCCGGGAGCCGCTGCCGTTGCTCGAACAGGTGCTGGTGGAGCTGCCCGACACGCGGATCACGGTGGAGCTGAAGTCCGGCGGGGTGGTGGAGCCGGTGCTCGAGGTGCTGGAGCGCACCGGCAGCTGGCACCGGGTCTGCCTGGGCAGTTACCACGACGGGTGGCTGCGGCGGGCGCGCGAGGCGGCCGGGCCCCGGTTGTGCACCTCGATGGCCCAGGGTGCCGCGTTCGGGCTGCGGGCCAGGGCGTGGCTGGACCGCTTGCCCGCGCCGGCGCGCCGCCTCCCCGCGCCGCACTCACCCGGCGATCTCGCGCAGCTCCCCCGCCGCCTCGGCCCGCTCACGGTGGTGGACGCCGCGCTGCTGCGGGCCGCGCACCTGAGCGGCCGCGAGGTGCACGTGTGGACCGTCGACCGGGCTACCGAGATGAGCGCGCTGCTCGACCTCGGCGCCGACGGCCTGCTGTCGGACCGGCCCGACGTGCTGCGCGACGTGCTGCACGCCCGCGGTGTGTGGCAGGGCACCTGAGGGGTGCCCGGGCGCTAGTCTCCGCGGGTGAACGCGCCGACCGCTTCCGTCGATCGCGGCCGGGTGCTGGCGTGGGCGCTGTGGGACTGGGGTTCCGCGGCCTACCACGCGGTGATCCTCACGTTCGTCTTCTCGGTCTACCTCACCGACACCGTCGGTGACGGCAGCCCGGCGGCGGGCGCCGCACTCGGCTACGCGATGGGCGCCGCGGGGCTCGTGATCGCACTGCTGGCCCCGGTGATCGGTCAGCGGGCCGATGCGTCGGGCCGGCGGAAGCTCTCGACGGCGGTGTGGACCGCCTGCACAATCGCGACGATGGCCGGGCTGTTCGCCGTCCGCGACGATCCCGGCTACCTGTGGCCAGGCCTGGTGTTGCTGGCGCTCGGCTCGGTCGTCGCGGAGCTCGCCCAGGTGTCGTACAACGCCATGCTCGCCCAGGTCTCGACGCGCGCGACGATCGGGCGGGTGTCCGGGTTCGGGTGGGCCATGGGCTACGTCGGGGGCATCGTGCTGCTGCTCGTCGTCTACTACGGGTTCGTGGCCGGCGGCGGCCCGACCGGTGGGCTCGCCGGCGTCCCCCGGGAGGACGGGCTCAACGTGCGCGTGGTCGCGCTGGTCGCTGCGGGGTGGTTCCTGGTGTTCGCGCTGCCGCTCCTGCTGCGCGTGCCGGAGGCGCCGGCCGCGGACCGGCCGGCCCGGCTCGGCGTCGTGGGCGCGTACCGGGCCCTCGCCGCCGACCTCGCCGCGCTGTACCGCGCGGACCGGCACACCGTCTACTTCCTCGGCGCCAGCGCCCTGTTCCGGGACGGGCTCGCTGCGATCTTCACCGTGGGCTCGGTACTGGCGGTCGGGGTGTACGGCATCGGGGCGGGCGACGTGCTGCTGTTCGGCGTGGCCGCGAACGTCGTCGCGGCGGCCGGCGCCGTCGCCGGTGGGCGGCTGGAGGACCGGGTGGGGCCGAAGCGGGTGATCGTGGGGTCGCTGCTCGGGATGATCGCGGCCGCCGCGGTGCTGCTCGTCGTGTCCGGGCCGCTGATGTTCTGGGTGTTCGGCCTGGCGCTGGTGCTCTTCGTGGGGCCTGCGCAGTCCTCGTCGCGCACGTTCCTCGCGCGGCTGGCCCCGCCGGGTCGCGAGGGCCAGCTCTTCGGCCTCTACGCGACCACGGGTCGGGCGGTGTCGTTCCTGGCGCCGAGCCTGTTCGGCCTCTTCGTGTCGCTGTTCGGTGCCCAGCGGGCCGGGATCGTGGGGGTCGTGCTGGTTCTGGTGGCGGGGCTGCTGGCGCTCTGGCCGGTGCGTCCTCCCTCCCCGATCGGGGAGGGCGCCGCGACCCGGTAACGGGCCGGCTGCGAGCCTGTGAACAGCACGTCAGTACGGCGTGACATAAGTCACAGTTGGCTGACAGGTCACAACCGCGTGTGTAGCGGCCGCCGATCGGGGACACTCGTGTACCGGGGCGGCAGACGTCCGGGGTGGTCGCATGAACTGACCACACCCGGTCGGATTCCGCCCCTATGGCGGGAATGGACGGCTGCTCTGCAGACGTTACACCCGGTGGTGATGGCCGAGGGAGGCTCCCTCGGCCCCGGTAGGGAGGATGACGCATGGCCGACCGCGTGCTCCGTGGCAGCCGGCTCGGGGCTGTCAGCTACGAGACGGACCGCAACCACGACCTTGCGCCGCGGCAGTCGATGCGCTACGCGTGCCCGCGCGGACACGACTTCGAGGTGCCCTTCGCGGGCGACGCCGAGGCCCCGGCAACCTGGGAGTGCCGTCTGCACGGCAGCATCTCCCGTCTCGTGGACGGCGCCGAGCCCGAGCAGAAGAAGGCCAAGCCCCCGCGCACCCACTGGGACATGCTGCTGGAGCGGCGTTCCGTGGCCGAGCTGGAGGTGCTGCTCAACGAGCGCCTCGAGCTGCTGGCCGAGCGCCGGCGCGAGATCGCCTGAGTCGCAGTCGAAGAACCGGGCCACCCGTCGGGTGGCCCGGTTCTCGTCTGTTCAGGCGTCGAGCACCTGCTCGGCGCGCGAGACCACCGGCGGCAGCGTCGACCACGGGAAGTTGATCCACCGGTCGGTGCGCCGCCACACGTACTCGCACCGCACGCTGCTGTGCGGCTTCTCGTACACCACGGCGCAGCGCACGTCGGCGACGTGCTCGCCGCAGAAGTCCCGCACGAGCTTGAGCGTGGCGCCGGTGTCGGCGACGTCGTCGGCCACGAGCACGCGCGCGCCCGACAGGTCCACCACGTTCGGCA
This sequence comes from Pseudonocardia adelaidensis, assembly GCF_039543345.1. NCBI lineage: Bacteria > Bacillati > Actinomycetota > Actinomycetes > Pseudonocardiales > Pseudonocardiaceae > Pseudonocardia > Pseudonocardia adelaidensis. The sequence goes on from NZ_BAABJO010000006.1 coordinate 75,465, forward strand.
CGGGCGGCAGCATGATCGGAACCGGTAGCCGCTCGTCCACACCCGTGTAGAACTCCACGTTCGCCACGTGCAGGTTCTTGACGTCGAGGGCGTAGCCGAGCGCGCCGGCGACGAACAGGCCACCCCGCGCGATCGACAGGATGATGTCGGCCTCGTAGCCGTCGGCGGCGATCTGCTCGGCGAGCTCCCGGGAGGCGTTGCCGAAGAGCTCCCAGGTGAGCTCCTCGCGTGGAGCGTCGCTCACGCCTCCTCCTCGCTGACGCTCGTCGGCAGCGCTCGCGGCGCTGCTGGGGTGAATGGTGAGCGCGCAAGCTCGCTCACGTGCGGACCGACCCGTCGCTCACGGCCTCGTCGCCGGCAGGCCGGCTCGGGCGCTCCGGGACGGCCGGCGGCGGGTCGGCGGGGGGACGGTCGGCGCGCACCACGGTGGGTGTGCGGCGCACCAGCCGCCCGGCACCCCAGCAGGCCACCCGCCAGAACGCCTCGACGACGATGGCGGTGTCCATCTTCGACGCCCCGCGCTCGCGCTCGGTGAAGGTGATCGGCACCTCCACCACGCGGAACCCGCCGAGCACGGCCCGCCAGGCCATGTCGATCTGGAAGCAGTAGCCCTGCGACGCGATCTGGTCCAGGTCGAGCTCCTCGAGCACCTGCCGGCGGAACACCCGGAACCCGGCGGTGATGTCCTTGATCTGCACGCCGAGCGCCAGCCGGGAGTACAGGTTGCCGGCGCGGGAGATCAGCTGCCGGCGCGCGGGCCAGTTGCGCACGATGCCGCCCGGCACGTACCGGGACCCGAGCACGACGTCGGCGTCGTCCAGGGCCGCGATCAACGCAGGCAGGTCCTCCGGGGGGTGCGAGCCGTCGGCATCCATCTCGACGACGACCTGGTAGTCGCCGCTCAACGCCGTGGCGAACCCGGCCAGGTAGGCCGCGCCAAGGCCCTGCTTGCCCGTGCGGTGGAGCACCTTGACCCGTGGGTCGGCCGCCGCCATCTCGTCGGCGAGCTCACCGGTGCCGTCGGGGCTCGCGTCGTCGACCACGAGGACATCCGCCTCGGGCACGGCGGCGTGCAGCCTCGCCACGACCGGACCCAGGTTGTCCCGCTCCTGGTAGGTGGGGATCACCACCAGAACCCGGCCCCTCGGCTCAGCCATCCTCGTCCCTTCCCGCACGCATCACCGCGCGACGCCTGGTCGCGATCCCCGCGCCGATCGCGAGCACCCCGAGAGCGACCAGCGCCCATTCGGGCGCGGACCGCCATCGGGTGGCCAGAGTAGTGGTGTCCCTCAGCTGGGTCCGATCGACCAGGACATCCGGCGTGAACTGCCGCGTGCTCGCGGTGACGGTGCCGTCGCGGGTGATCGTCGCGCTCACCCCGCTCGTGGTGGCGACGATCACCGGCCGGTCGTGCTCGACGGCCCGCAGCCGCGACATCGCCAGCTGCTGGTAGGTCATCTCGGACAGGCCGAACGTGGCGTTGTTGCTGGGCACGGCGAGCACCTCGGCGCCGGCGTCGACGCTGTCGGCCACCAGGTCGTCGAACGCGACCTCCCAGCAGATCGTGACGCCCACGCGCACGCCCGCCATGTCCACCGCACCCGGCCCGTCGCCCGGCACGAAGTACCCCGCCCGGTCGACGTACGGGGAGAGCAGGCGGAAGAACGACCGCCACGGCATGTACTCGCCGAACGGCTGGACGCGGCGCTTGTCGTTGCGCTCCACGACCCCCTTGCCCGCCTCCCAGACCAGGGCGGAGTTCGAGGTGGTGAGCCCGTCGGGGTTGCGCAGCACCGACCCGACCAGCACCGGCACGCCGACCGCCGCGGCCGCCCTGTCGATCTGGGCGGCGGCGTCGGGGTTGCGCAGCGGGTCGATGTCGCTGGAGTTCTCCGGCCAGATCACGAGGTCGGGGCGGGGCGCCCGGCCCGCCGCGACGTCGGCGGCGAGCTGTTCGGTGGCCTTCACGTGGTTGTCGAGCACGGCGCGGCGCTGGGCGTTGAAGTCGAGCCCCAGCCTGGGCACGTTGCCCTGCACCGCGGCGATCGTGACCGTGCGGTCGTCGCCGTTCGGGGTGGCGGGCACCAGCGCGGCGAGCGGCCCCGCGGCCATCGTGAGGACGGCGATGAGCGCCGGCGCGATCATCCGGTGCGGGGGCCGGCGGCGGACCAGCCGTCGCACCAGCTCGCCGAGCGCGAGCCCCGCGAGCACCGCAGCGAAGGACAGGAGCGGCTCGCCGCCGATCGCGGCGATCGGCAGCAGCGGCCCGTCCGGCTGGCCGAAGCCGACCCGGCCCCACGGGAGCCCGCCGAACGGGATCCGTCCCCGGACCGCCTCACCCGCGATCCACACGGCGGCGGCCCACAGCGGCGCGGCGGGGAGCCGGGAGACCACGGCGATCCCCGCGCCGGCGGCGCCGATGAACAGCGACTCGAACGCGCTCAGCGCGACCCAGGGCAGGGAGCCGACGAACGAGCCGGTCCAGGCGAGCAGGGGCAGCAGGAACCCGAGGCCGAACAGGAAGCCGTAGCCGAACCCGGCGCGGGCGCGCCGCCCGTACAGGACGATGCCCAGCAGCGCGAACGCCGGGAGCACCAGCCACCACAGCGTGCGCGGCGGGAAGCTGAGGTACAGCAGCGCGCCGCCGCCCGCCGCCCCGACCATCCGGGCCGCCACCGCGGGACGCCAGCGCCTGCGCACCGCGGCAGGCGCGGGCGGTTCGGGCGCGACGGGATCGGTGGTGGGAGCGGCCACGAGGTGAGACTACGTGCCCCCCGTGTGGCGCCGGTGACCTGGGAGCACCGGGAGGGCCGCCGGTCAGGCCGGCACCGGGGCCAGCAGGTGCGCGTTGCCCAGCGCGTCGACCGGGCCCGGGGCACCGCTGCGGGTGAACCACTCGTACCCGTAGGCGCCCGCGAAGCCGTCGATGGGCACGTCGGCGGGCACGTCCTCGTCGGCGATCTGGCTCGCGTGCGCCACCATCGCGGCGCGCTTGTTCCGCAGGTGGGCGTCGGTGCCGGTGACGGCGAGCCCGATCTCGGCGGTGACCCGCCCGAACGACACGGCGGCGGCGCGCGCGGCGCCGTGGATCAGATGGCGGTCCCTGGCCGAGACGTGCAGGTGCTCGCGGTCCACCGTGGCCCGGTACCCGGTGAGCCCCAGCATCTCCGCGGCGGTCGCCCCGATCCGGAAGACCGCGCGGTGGTCGGGGTGGCCGTAGATCCCGTGCTCGTCGTCGTGGACGATCGCGCTCGCGCCCTCGTCGTCGGCGATCTCGGCGACGTCGCGGGCGAGTTGTAGCTGGTCGGCCATGGCCAGGGCCCGCTCGTGCCGCGCGTCGGCCCACCCGGGCAGGCCCGAGTCGCGCCTGCCCAGCAGCGCCAGTCGCGACACCCCGAGCAGCTCCGCCGCCTTCTCCAGCTCGGCGAGCCTGCGTTCGGGGATCGTCTCGCCGGGCCGCAGCGGCACCCGGGAGCCACCCAGCTCGCCCGCCGTCGCGACGACCAGGACGGTGCGCGCGCCCGCGTCGGCGAGGCGGCGCAGGGTGATCCCGGTGAAGATCGACTCGTCGTCGGGGTGGGCGTGCAGGACCAGGACGGTGTGCCCGCGCAGGTCGGGGGTGGAGATCATCGTGGGTTCGCAGACGTGCGGGGCCGCGCGGAGCGGCCGGGACGGAGGGGGCCGGAGGTCAGCTGCAACAGCAGCGACAGCACCCCGGACAGCACAGGGCCACGCCCAGGCGGTACGTCCGGTCCGTCACGGCCGAGAGTGTGCCAGACCCCGCCCCGGGTCCACCATCGGGTCAACCCCAGATGGAGGCGCTCGCCGACGCTGTTCAAGCGCTGCCGGCCAGCGCAGCGATCAAGGGCAGATGGCTGCTCGGCAGCGGTGACCAAGGCCGGATGGTCGCTCCCGGAGATCATTCGGCCACCATTTCCCCTTGATCGGCCATCCGCTGCGCGTTTCGTGCGACCCGACCGCCGCGACGACGCCCCCGGCGAGCGCTCCCCGATCGCCCTCGACCACCGAGAACCCAGGACGCAACCGTCTAGGAGCGAGCGAACGAGCCGGTCGCTCGCAGGACGTCGTGCAGCACCTCGCCACGGTGGACGAGGCGCAGGCAGCGCGGGTCTCCCGCGCTGCCGTCGACGGGGCCCGCGCCGTCCCAGATCGCGTAGCTCGCGACGGCGCCGGGGAGCAGGCGACCGGCCAGCGGGGACCGGTCCCCGGCCGCGCGATGGCCGCCCACCGTGTGCGCCGCGAGTGCGCCGGCCGCAGTGAGCGCGGAGCCGGGCGTGCGGTGCTCGACCGCGGCGCGCACCGCGGCCCACGGGTCGACCGGGGTGACGGGGGCGTCGGAGCCGAGCGCGAGGACGACGCCCGCCCCGTGCAGCCCGGCGAAGGGGTTCATCCCGCGGGCCCGCGCCGGGCCGAGACGCGTGGCGTACATGCCGTGCGGGCCGCCCCAGTACGCGTCGAACAGCGGCTGCACGCTCGCGACGACACCGAGCTCGGCCAGCCGGCGAACCTGGGCCGGGTCGACCATCTCCAGGTGCTCCACCCGGTGGCTCGCGGCCCGCACCGCCGAGGGTGACGTCGCGGCCGCGGCCTCCTCGAGCCCGGCGAGCAGCGCGTCCGCGGCCGCGTCGCCGATCACGTGGAACCCGGCCTGCGTCCCGGCCGCGGTGCAGGCCGTGACGTGCGCGCCGATCGCCGCGGCGTCGAGGTAGCGGTTGCCGGTGCAGCCGGGAGCGTCGGCGTAGGGCGCGCGCAGCGCCGCGGTGCGCGAGCCCAGCGAGCCGTCGACGAAGAGGTCGCCCGCGAGACCGCGGGCCCCGGTGGCCGCGAGCAGCTCCGCGGCCTCCCCCGGAGTGCGCACCGTCTCGCCCCAGTAGCCGACGACCTCGGGTCCGGCACGGAGCCGCAGCGCGGCGAGGTCGGCGGCCGAGGAGATGTCCGGGCCTGCGCACTCGTGCACGACCGCGACCCCGCGCGCGGCGACGTCGGCGAGGAACGCGGCCTGTGCGGCATCGCGGGTGGTGGCGTCGACGGCGGCGAGTGCGGCCCGGCGGGCCCGGTGGTGGGCGTCGCCCGACAGCGCCCTGAGCGACCACCCGGCGGCGCCCGTCACGCCGGGGGCCCGGTCGAGCAGGGCCGACGAGACGAGGGCCGAGTGGACGTCGATCCGGCTCAGGTAGACCGGTGCACCCGCCGCGGCCCGGTCGAGGGCCGCACGGGGCGGGAGCCCCTCGGGCCAGTCCTGGTCCTGCCAGCCGTGGCCCCACACGAGCGCGCCGGGTCGGGCGGCGGCACGGGCGGCCACCGCGTCGAGCAGCTCCCGCGCCGAGCCGCAGCGGGTGAGGTCGAGGCCGTCGGCGAGCAGGCCGGCGGCGGTGGCGTGCACGTGCGCGTCGACGAAGGCGGGAGTGACGACGCCGCCGGCGAGCTCCAGCACGGTGGCCCCCGGCCGGCGTTCCCGCGCGGCGTCGGCGCCGCCCACCCAGCTGATCCGGGAGCCCTCGATCTCGAGGGCTCCCGGTCCCGCGGCGAACGACCCGGCATCGAAGATCCGGACGCCGAGGAGCAGGGTGCGGGGCACCCCGCGATGTCTACCGGATCAGTACGCCCGCTTCGGCATGAGGATCCACAGCACGATGTAGATCACGAACTGCGGGCCGGGCAGCAGGCACGACAGCAGGAACAGCAGCCGAACCACGAACGGGCTCATTCCGAACCGGTCCGCCAGGCCCGCGCACACGCCGGCGATCACCTTGCCGTGCTGCGGGCGGGTCAGGGTGGTTGCCACCTTCGGGCTCCTTCCACATCGCGGCGCATCTCGCCGCTGGACTCCAGTGTCGGCGCTGTGGCCGCCCCGGAACTCCGGAAACGCCCGGAGGCGTCCCTGAGGTTCCCCTGGGATACCCCCGTGCGGGCGAACGGACTCGCGTTCCGTGAGCGCGCGCTGCACCCCACGGGCGGAGATCGCTGGTCCCGGTGAATCTCGATGAATGTCCTGGTCAGGGCGCTGCGGTGGACATAGCGTCCCCGTCGTGACGCGATCACGCTCCCTGGCCCTGATCTTCGGTGCGGCCGGTGCCCTGGCACTCGCCCTGTTCGGTGTCCCGGCCACGGCGATGGCTCAGGCGCCCGAGGCCGTGGTCGTGCTCGGCGACAGCGCCGCTGCGGGCGACGGAGCCGACGACTACGAGCCCGGCACCCGCGGGGAGAACGACAACTGGTGCCACCGCTCCGTGCACGCCTACGTCCACCGCACGGGCCTCGCCCCCGAGTCGGTGAACCTGGCGTGCTCGGGCGCCAAGGCGGGCGATGTCGCGTTCGGCAGCGGCACCCACTACACGGAGGGATCCCAGGCCCAGCGGCTCGTCGAGGTGGCCGGCCGCTACCGCGTCACCACGGTGATCGTGCAGGCGGGCGCCAACGACGACGCCGCGTTGTTCGGCACCGGCGTCGCCTGCATCCGCGCGTTCGTCGACCCGCGCGAGCCACCGTGCCGGGAGACGATCGGCTCGTTGGTGGCCGAGCGCATGGCCGCCACCGCACCCAAGGTGGAGGCCGCGGTGCGGGACGTGCGGACGGCCATGCGCCGAGCGGGCTACGGCCTGGGTGACTACGCGCTCGTCCTCGCCTCCTACGCGTCCCCGGTCACCGAGCAGATGCTCCCCCTGCAGGCTCTCGCCGGGTGCCCGTACAGCAAGCCCGACGCCGGGTGGGGCCGCACCACGCTCTTCCCCGCGCTCTCGGCCGCGCTCCACGGCGTCGCCGAGCGCACCGGCGCGTTGTTCCTCGACCTGGCCCGGGCCACCGAGGGCTACGAGGCGTGCACCAAGCCCCTGCAGGCGCAGGAGTGGCAGCGGCGCATCACCGTCGACCCGCAGGCACTGGTGTACGGCGGGCTGGACGCGATCGGGTTCCACCTCGCCCAGGAGTCGTTCCACCCCACGGCGGCCGCGCACGCGCAGATGGGCCGCTGTGTCGGGGATCTCGTGCGCTCCGGGGCGAGCGCCGCGGCGTGCGTGGCGGGCCCCGACGGCAAGGCCCACCTCGAACCGGCGCCGGCGGAGGCCCCCGCAGCCTGACCGCGCGCACTACGGTCTCGGGCGTGAAGATCGGTGAGAACTCCTCCGCAGTAGAGCTCGCCAGGCTGACCCGGTCCGGTGAGCTCACCGCCGCCGAGGTGGTGGAGGCGCACATCGCGGAGATCGAGCGGCTGAACCCCGCCGTCAACGCGATCGTCGACTTCCGGCCCGAGCGGGCGCTTGCCGCGGCGCGCGAGCTGGACCGCGCCTTCCGCGAGGACGAGCCGCGGGGAGCGCTCCACGGGCTGCCGGTGGCGCACAAGGACCTGGTGCCGGCGGCCGGGTTCCGGTTCACCCAGGGCAGCCCGATCTTCGCCGACCGGGTGCCGGCACAGGACCACACCGTGGTCGGGCGCATGACGGCGGCTGGGGCGATCACGGTCGGCAAGACCAACGTGCCCGAGTTCGGCCTGGGGTCGCACACGTTCAACGACGTCTACGGCGTCACCCGCAACCCGTACGCGCTCGAGCGGACCGCGGGCGGCAGCAGCGGTGGGGCGGCCGCGGCCCTCGCCGCGCGCATGCTCCCGCTCGCGGACGGGAGCGACACCGGCGGCTCGCTGCGCAACCCGGCGTCGTTCTGCAACGTCGTCGGGTTCCGGCCCTCCCCGGGCCGGGTGCCGTCCTGGCCGGACGGCGACCCGTTCAGCCGGCTGTCCGTGGTGGGGCCGATGGCACGCACCGTGGACGACCTCGCGCTCCTCTTGAGCGTCCTCGCGGGTGCTGACCCGCGCGCCGGGTGGTCGGTGCCCGCCGACCCGGCGGCGTACTTCCCCGTGCCCGACCCGCGCGGGCGTCCGGTGCGGGTGGCGTGGTCGCCCGATCTCGACGGGCGGGTCGTGGTGGCCCGCGAGGTGCGGGACGCGCTCGAACCGGTGGTCGCCACGATGGCGGCTCACGGCTGGGAGGTCGAGCTCGCCACCCCCGACCTCTCCGGCGCCATCGAGTCGTTCCGGGTGCTGCGGGCCCTCAAGATGCAGATCTCGCTCGCCCCCCTGCTCGCCGAGCACCCGGGCCGGCTGAAGAGCGATGCGGTGTGGAACATCGAGGAGGGGGCGAAGCTCGACGGGCCGACGATCGCGCTGGCCGAGCGGAACGCCGCCCGGATCTTCCACGTGATGCGGGAGTTCTTCGACTCCTTCGACGTCCTGGCCACCCCGACCTGCCAGGTCGCCCCGTTCGAGATCACCACCCGCTACCCGCGGGCCATCGACGGCAGCCCGATGCACGACTACCTGGAGTGGATGGGCCTCCCGTCCGCGATCACGATGACCGGGTGCCCGGCGATCTCGCTCCCGGCGGCGTTCACCCCGGACGGGCTGCCCGTCGGCATCCAGCTCGTCGGGCCCCACCTGCGGGAGGACCGGCTGCTCGCCGTGGCGCGCCAGTTCGAGTCGTTCGCCGGCGCCGGGCGTGCACCCGAGATCGACCCGACACCGCGGCCCGCGTTCGTGACCGTGGACTGACCGAGGAAGGGGACACCGTGCTGACCAGCGGGTTGGACGACCGCATTCCGGACCTGGAACTGCTCTACCGCGACCTCCACCAGAACCCCGAGCTGTCCTTCCAGGAGGAGCGCACCGCGTCCGTACTGGCCGCCCGCCTCGCCGCGGCCGGTCTCGAGGTGACCACCGGCGTGGGCAAGACGGGCGTCGTCGGCGTGCTGCGCAACGGCGACGGACCCACGGTGCTGCTGCGCGCCGACATGGACGCGCTGCCCGTGCAGGAGATCCCGAAGGTCCCTTACCGCAGCCAGGCCACGGCCGTCGACCCGGACGGCATCGCGACGTGGGTGATGCACGCCTGCGGCCACGACACCCACATGACGGCGCTCATCGGCGCGGTGGAGCAGCTGGTGGCGAACCGCGACGCGTGGTCGGGCACCGTGCTCGCCGTCCTGCAGCCGGCCGAGGAGGTCGGCAGCGGCGCGCAGGCCATGCTCGACGACGGGTTCCTCGACCGCTTCGGCCCGTTCGACGTGGCGCTGGGGCAGCACATCGTCTCGGCGCCCAGCACCCACCTCTACCTGTGCCCCGGCGTGTTCATGGCCGCGGCCGACAGCCTGCGCGTCACCGTGTACGGCCGCGGCGGGCACGGCTCGGCCCCGCACACCACCGTCGACCCGGTCGTGCTCGCCGCGTCGATCGTGATGCGCCTGCAGACGGTGGTGGCCCGGGAGGTCGCGCCGACCGACGTCGCCGTGGTCACCGTGGCGGCCATCCACGCGGGCCGCAAGGAGAACGTCATCCCGGCCGAGGCCGAGCTCAAGCTCAACGTGCGCACCTTCGACCCGGACGTCCGCGAGCGGGTGCTCGCCGCGATCACCCGCATCGTCCACGCCGAGGCGGCGGCGGCCGGCGCCCCGCGCCCGCCCGAGATCGCCCCGATCAACGGCTTCCCGCTGCTGCGCAACGACGTCGCGACCACCGACGCCGTGCGGGCGGCGTTCACCGCGGCGTTCGGCGACGGGCACGTCCACGACGCCGCGCCCAAGACCGGCAGCGAGGACTTCGGGCTCTTCGCCGAGGCCGCCGGGGTGCCGTCGGTGTTCTGGAACTTCGGCGGCTTCGACCCGGCGCTCTACCCGACCGGCCCCGACCACCCGGACGCCGATGTCGCCGCAGGCCACGCCCCGGGCGGCCACTCCCCCGAGTTCGTGCCCACCGGCGTCGCACGCACCCTGCACCGGGCCGTCGAGGCGCTGCTGACCGCGGCCGCGATCTGGCTGGTGCGCTGACCGCATCGGCCGGCGCGGCGACGGCTGATCATCCGCCGGTCTTCGGGTCGTCGCCCGCTCGGTCCAGCCACTCCGCCAACAAGGCGCGTTCGGCACCGCTGAGCCCCGGCAGCGTCGGCGCGACGGCCCGGATCGCGACGGCGGCCGCGGTCGGGCCGTCCGGGGGAGGTGGCGGCGCGTCGGTGAGGATCGACCGGGTCACCGCGTCGTACATCGCGTCGGCCAGCTCCGGATCCCGCTCGTGCGGGGGCGTGGCCAGCAGGGTGAGCACGGCGCCGGTGCCTGCGGCGTGGATGAGCTCGACGGCCCGCCGTTCGGTGACGCGCAGCAGGCCGGCCGCGGCGACCCGGTGCACCCGGGTGCGCAGGACGTCCAGGCCGGCGACCGCCGCCGCTGAGCGCGCCCCCCGGCCGGGATCGGTGAGCAGACCGAACACGGCGGGGTTGGCGAGGCCGAAGCCGACGTGCGCGTCCCAGCCGGCCCGCAGGGCCGCCACGGGGTCGGCACCGTCCTCGACGAGCGCCTTCTCAGCGACGTAGGTGGCGAGGACGTGCTCGGCGACGGCATCGAGCAACGCGTCCTTGTCCTCGAAGAACCGGTAGATGGTGGGCGCCTGCATGCCGGCCGCCTGCGCGACCGCGCGCGTGGTGACCGCGGCCGCGCCGTGCTCCCCCAGCAGCCGCGCCGCGACCTCCACGATGCGCTCGCGTGTCTGCTGCCTGCCGGCGCTCACCGGCCTCGTCGCCACCATGCTCCCGACCATATCGCACTGTTGCTACCAGTGTTGCTACCATTGGCACTAACAACGTTCACGGAGGTAGCACATGATCGTCATCACGGGCGGCACCGGGGAGCTCGGCTCGCGGATCGTCGCGCGCCTGCTGGAACGGGTCCCCGCGGACCGGGTCGGCGTCAGCGTCCGCGACCCCGGGAGGGCCGGCGACCTGGCCGCACGGGGCGTGCGCGTGCGCCGCGGCGACTTCACCGACCCGGAGTCCCTCACCGAGGCGTTCGAAGGCGCGACGCAGGTGCTCGTCATCTCGACGAACCAGAGCGGGGAGGCGGCGCTCGCCCAGCACGTCACGGCCGTCGACGCCGCGCGCGAGGCCGGTGCGAAGCGCATCCTCTATACCAGCCACCAGGGCGCGGCCGAGGACTCGCTCTTCGCGCCGATGCCCGACCACGCCGCCACCGAGCGCCACCTGGCGGCGGCGGGCGTTCCGTACACGGCGCTCCGCAACGGGTTCTACGCCAGCACCGTCCGGCTCCTGCTCGGCCGGGCGCTGGAGACGGGGGAGCTCGTCGCGCCCGCCGACGGGCCCGTCTCCTGGACCGCGCACGCCGACCTCGCCGAAGCGGCGGCGATCGTCCTCGCCGACGAGGGCCGCTTCGACGGACCGACCCCGCCGCTGACGGCACCGGACGCGCTCGACCTCCGCGACGTCGCCGGCATCCTCACCGAGCTCACCGGGCGCACGGTCCGCCGCGTAGTCGCCGACGACGACGAGTGGCGGGCCACGCTGGTCGGGCACGGTGTCCCCGAGGACCGGGCGAGCATGCTCCTCGGCATGTTCCGGGCGGCCCGCCGCGGGGAGTTCGCCGCCGCGGGACCGGCGCTGGAGAGGCTCCTCGGGCGGCCGGCCACGCCGGTGCGCGCGCTCCTCGAGGGAGCCGTCGCGTAGCTGGGGAGCGCCCTGAACAACCCGGGCCCAGCGCTCGCTACGGCCGGAGTTGTTCGGGACCCTCTTAGAGAACGACGAGGTCGCGGGGGCGCTCGTTGAGCCGCTCGTAGCCGTCGTCGGTGACGACGACGATGTCCTCGATGCGCGCCCCCCACTCGCCGTCGAAGTACACGCCCGGCTCCACGCTGAAGGCCATGCCCGGCTCGAGCGGGAGCGCGTTGCCGCCCACGATGTAGGGCTCCTCGTGCACCTCGAGTCCGATGCCGTGGCCGGTGCGGTGCACGAACCGCTCGCCCAGCCCGGCGGCGCCGATCGGCTCGCGTGCGGCGGCGTCGACCTGCTCCGCGGTGACGCCCGGCCGCACGGCGCGCACGGCGCGGTCCTGGGCGTCCTGCAGCACCGCGTACGCCTGCCGGATCGCGGCGGGCGGCTCGCCGCCGACGGCGTAGGTGCGGGTGGAGTCGGAGTTGTAGCCGCTCGGCACGGGGCCGCCGATGTCGATCACCACGACCTCACCGCTCTCGATCACGCGGCCGGACAGGTCGTGGTGCGGGCTGGCGCCGTTCGGGCCGGACCCGACGATCACGAACGCGGCCTCCGTGTGGCCCTCCTCGACGATCGCGGCCGCGATGTCGGCGCCGACCTGCGCCTCCGTGCGCCCCGGCTTGAGGAACTCGCCCATGCGGGCGTGGACGCGGTCGATCGCGGCCCCCGCCGCGCGCAGCTCGGCGACCTCGGCGGCGTCCTTGCGCATCCGCAGCTCGCGCATCACCGGCCCGGCGAGCACCTGCTCGACGTCGGGGAACGCGGTGCGCAGCGGCAGGACGTGCGCGGCCGGCATGGCGTCGGCGAGCCCCACGCGGCTCGGGCCCCCGCCCAGGTCGCTGACGAGCACGTGGGCGTCCTCCCCGTCGCGCCACGTGACGACCTCGATCCCCAGCTCGTCGAGCGGGACGCCCGCGAACCCGGGGGCCTCCAGCCGCGGCACCACCAGCGCGGGCGGGGCACGATGGCCCGCGGCGGGCAGCACGAGGCAGGTGAGCCGCTCGTGGGACTCGCCGGATGTGCCCAACAGGTACCGCAGATCCGGGCCCGGGGTGACGAGCAGCAGGTCGATGTCCTGCGCGGCGGCCACCTCGCCGGCACGGCGGATGCGGTCGGCGAGCAGCGCGATCGGAACGGCCGGTGTCATGGGAGGGAGCGTATTCCGGCAAGCTGTGCCGCGTGACCCCGCCTGCGCCGCCCGCCCAGTCGCTGATGCTGCTGGATGCCGCCAGCCTGTACTTCCGCGCGTTCTACGGCGTGCCGGAGTCGATCACCGGGCCCGACGGCACGCCGGTCAACGCCATCCGCGGGTTCACCGACATGGTCGCGCGGCTCATCACCGACCGTCGGCCCACGCGGCTGGTGGCGTGCCTCGACCTCGACTGGCGCCCGGCGTTCCGCGTGCAGGCGCTGCCCTCGTACAAGGCGCACCGGGTGCCCGGCGAGCCGGAGGTCGCGCCCGCCGGACTGCCGGAGATCGTGCCCGACACCCTGGAACCGCAGATCCCGGTGCTGCTCGAGGTGCTCGCCGCCGCAGGGATCGCCACGGCCGGCGCGGAGGGCTACGAGGCCGACGACGTGATCGGCACCCTCGCCGCCGCCGAGCGCACCGACCCCGTGATCGCCGTGAGCGGCGACCGGGACCTCATGCAGATCGTGCGCGACGAGCCCGTGCCGGTGCGGCTGCTCTACGTCGGGCGGGGGCTGGCCAAGGCCGAACACCTCGGGCCGATCGAGGTGGCCGCGAAGTACGGGGTGCCGGTGGGGCGCGCCGGGGACGCCTACGCCGAGATGGCGATGCTGCGCGGCGACCCGTCCGACGGCCTGCCCGGCGTCCCCGGAATCGGAGCCAAGACCGCCGCCACCCTCGTCGGGCGCTTCGACACGTGGGACGAGCTGCGGGCCGCCGTGATCGACAAGACCGACGCCCGGCTGAGCCCCCCGGTCCGCACCAAGCTGGCCGCGGCCGCGCCCTACCTCGCCGTCGTCGAGCCGGTGGTGCGGGTGGCCGTGGACGCGCCCGTGCAGCTGGACCGCCCCGACACCCTGCCCGGGGAGCCCGCCGACCTGGAGCGCCTCGCCGCGCTGGGTGACCGCTGGGGCGTCGGGAGCTCCGTAGAACGCCTCTGCACGGCGTTGCTGAAGAACGCTCGCTGAGGCCCGGGAAACGTCAGCATGGTGGCTTTACTGGCGTATTGCGCCGGTATGGCCACCATGCTGACGTTCGGGAGGGGCGGCGGCGCGGGCACAGCGGGCACCCTGCTCCGACAGCGCGGCGCGCAGCTCTTCGCGGCGCCGGCCAGACGCGTCAGAAGTACGTGCCGCACCACGGCGTGCCGGCCGTCGCGAACGCCGCGTCGGCGCGGGGCACCGCGGCCGGCTCCGGCGCCGTCCACCAGCCGCTCGCCACGAGCTCGGACGGGCGGCGGTCGCCGAGGTAGGCCATCGCGAGCGCGTCCACCGTGCACTCCAGCTCGGGCCGCACCGGACCACCGAGCGGGCCGACGCGTTCCGCGGCGCCGCCCGCGATCCGGTACACGCCCGAGTTCTCCTCCAGGAAGCCGTCGTGCACAGCGATCAGCACCGGGTCCGCGGCGCCGTAGTCGCGGGCCGCCAGCGCCTCGGGGACGTCCACGAGCCGCAGCCAGGTCTCGTCCTCGTTGCCGGTGACGGCGCAGGCGCGCGGGTCGGCCAGCAGCAGCTCGAGCGGCTCGTCCAGCGGGCGCAGCCGGGCCTGCACGCTCTCGACCAGGTCGACGCCGAGCAGGAAGCGCCACAGCGCCGCGGTGGCGCCGACGTCGGCCGCGTGCAGGTCGGTCACGTCGAGGGAGTGCTCGGGCCCGGAGGCATCGCCGGGGCGAGCGACGGCGAACCCGTCGTCGCCGTCCGGGCCGGTGTGCACGGCGGCGAGGACGTACTCGCGATCCACCTCGACGCGGCGGGTCGTGGTCGCGGCCCACCAGCCGTCGGTGCGGCTGATCCCGCCCGGGCGCCGCAGCGCGATCCCCGCGTGCACGTCCCGTAGCACGGGAACGATCTCGTCGCGCTGCAGCAGCCGGACGGTCCCGACCAGCGGGGCGCCGGGCCGGAACAGGGTCGGGTCGGCGCGCACCCGCACGGACCGGCCGCGGGTCGCGACGCCGTAGCCGAAACGGCCGTAGATCCGGGCCTCGCTGGCCCGCAACGACGCGACCGCCTCGCCGCGGGCCGCTACGTCGTCCAGCTGGGCCCGCATCAGTGCCGTCAACAGCCCACGGCGGGTGTGGTCAGCGCGCACGGCCACGCGCGTCACCGCAGCCATCGGCAGCACCGACCCGCCCGGCACCGCCAGCTCGCTCGCGAACGAGGTGGCGGTGGCGACGAGCGCGCCACCCGCGTGCACCCCGAGCACGCGATCCGGGCTGCCGAGGCGGGACGACGCGGCCCAGGCGGCGTCGTCGGCCGGTGGCCGGCCGATCGCGGTCGCGAACAGCGTGTGTGCGGCGCGCAGCTCACCGACCTCGAGCTGCTCGACGGCGTGCGCCACCGTCAAGCAGGCCGCCCGACCTCGTAGTTGCCGTCGGCGCTCGTGATCCTGATCGGCACGCTGACCTGGTCACCGTCGACCACGGCGGTGCACTCGAACGTGGCGTCGGGCACGACCTGCTGCCCGTCCGGGCAGGTGACCGACTGGACCTCGAGGTCGTAGTCCTGCGAGAGGACCTGCTGCACCCCGCTCTGCACGGCCGAAGCGTCCAGCACGCGGGTGTTGAAGAAGCCGGGGCTCACGAAGCCGAGCACCCCGACCACCGCGAGCACGACCACCACGGCGACCGCACCGATGATCAGCGGCATCCGGCCCTTCCCGCCGCCCGCGGCCTGCGCCTCCGGCGGCGTCGGGTAGCCCGGGCCCCACGGCTGCTGCTGGCCGTCCGGGCGGCCACCCCACTGCTGGGTGGGCTGCTGGCCGGCGCCGGGCTGACCCCAGGCCGCCTGCTGCCCCGCCCACGGGGACGGCTGCGCGGCCTGCTGCTGTCCGTACGGGGCCTGCCCGTAGGGCTGCTGCTGACCCGGCTGGCCGTACTGGGCCTGTTGTCCCTGTTGGCCCGGCTGGCCCCACTGCGGCTGCCCGAACTGCTGGGTGGGCTGCTGGCCGTACGCCTGGCTCGGCTGGGCACCGCTCTGCTGCGCTCCGGCCTGCTGCGCTCCGGCCTGCTGGGCACCGGCCTGCTGGGCACCGCTCTGCTGCGCTCCGGCCTGCTGGGCACCGTACGGCTGCCCGAAGGCCTGCTGGCCGTAGCCGGGCTGTGCCGCCCCGTACGGGCCCGGCTGCTGGCTCGCGTACGGTGCCTGCTGCTGGCCGGGCGGCGCGAACGGCGAGGGCTGCTGGCCCGGGTGCGCCTGCTGCGGCTGCGTGTGCTGGACCCCGCCCGGCTGCTGGCTCGGGTACTGCTGACCCGGCTGGGCCTGCTGGGCGCCGTAGTGCTGCTCGGGCGACACGTAGGCCGCGGAGATCTGCGTCTGGTCGGCGGGCCCCCACGCCTGCTGCGACGGCTGCTGTTGCGGCCCCTGCTGTTGTTCTTGCGGCTGCACCTCGTCGCCGTGCGGCGCCCCCTGCGCCGGGACGAACGTGGTGGCATCGGCGGTGTCGCCCGCAGGCGCCTGCGGCTTCGGCTCCGGCGCGGGTTCCTCCGGCGTGAACAGGTCGACCTCGCCGCCCTCGCCCTCGACGGGCTCGGGAGTCTGCGTCTGCGCCTGCTCCTGCGGCTCGGCCGCGTCCTGCTGGGGCACCTCGCTCGTTTCGGGCGCGTTCCAGTCGTGCTGCGGGACGGCGCGGGTCTCCTCGCCGGGCCGCTGCTGGCCCTCCGGCGAGGCACCCCACCCGCCTTGCGGCTGCTGCTGGCCCCACGCGGGCTGCTCGGCAGGCTGCTGCGGCGCGCCCTGTGGCGGCTGCGGTCCCTGTGGCGTACTCATCGCGGGCCTTCCCCCTGGAGACGTGCGGTCGGGCGATCAAAGCACAGGGCGTCCGACGGGCACAGAGCCGGTCGGCCCTTCGGCCGAATCACCCCGTGCCGACCGCGACCACGCCGCGGCGGATCGCCGAGATCGCCGTGGCCGCGGCGCGGCCGACCCCGCTGCCGCGGCCCGCGACGGCGGCGACCTGGTCGAGCAGGTCGAGCACCTGCCGGCACCAACGCACGAAGTCCCCCGCCGAGAGTTCCACGCCGTTCTGCTCGGCGGCGGTGAGCACAGCGGCCAGTGACTCCCCGCGTGCCCACCGGTGCATGGGCCATGCGAAGCCGAGGTCCGGCTCACGCGTGCGCTCGACCTTGTGCCGGCGCTCGTCGCCCTCCAGCTCGGCCCACAGCCGCACGGTGGCCGCCAGTGCGTCCGACACCGCACCCGAGGGCACCCGTGGCATCGGGCCGTGGTCGCGCCGGGACTCGTACACCAGCGCCGACACGACCGACGCCAGCTCGGCGGGTTCCAGGCCGTCCCACGCGCCGTGCCGGAGGCACTCGGCCGTCAGCAGGTCGGACTCGCCCCAGAGCCGCGCCAGGCGCTCGCCGTGCTCGGTGACCTGCTCACCGTCGAGGTAACCGCGCTCGGCCAGCAGCGCTCGGATCCGGTCGAAGGAGCGGGCGAGGGAGTGGGTGGTGGCGCGCACCTTCTGCCGCAGCTGCTCGGTGTCGCGCTCCAGCCGCGCGTACCGCTCGGCCCACCGGGCGTGGGCCTCGCGGTCGGCGCACCCGTGGCACGGGTGAGCGCGCAGCGCGCGCCGCAGCGTGGCCAGCTCCGGGTCGTCGACCGCGCCGCGCGCCCGTCGCCGCTCGGTCGGGGGCGCGACGATGCCGGTGTTGCGCAGCGACGAGGCGAGGTCGCGCCGCACCCGCGGGGCCCGGTGGTCCACGCGTTTCGGCAGCCGCATACGGCCCAGCGGTTCGACCGGCGCGGGGAAGTCGGCGGCCGAGAGCCGGCCCGCCCAGCGGTCCTCGTTGAGCACGAGCGGGCGCGGGTCGCCGCCGGCGCCGATCCCGGGGTCGAGCACGACGGCGAGGCCGGCGCGGCGCCCGGCGGGCACCGCGATCACGTCGCCCGGGCGCAGCGCGCGCAGCGAGTCGGCGGCGGCCTCCCGCCGCTGCGCCACCCCCTGGCGCGACAGCGCCTTCTCCCGCTCGGCCACGCGGCGGCGCAGCGCGGCGTACTCGCGGAAGTCGCCCAGGTGGCATTCGAGGGACTTCGCGTAGCCCGCGAGCGCCTCCACGTTGCGCTCGATCCGGCGGGCCAGGCCCACCACGGACCGGTCGGCCTGGAACTGCCCGAACGACAGCTCCAGGAGCTCCCGCGCGTCCTCGGTGCCCAGCCGGCCCACCAGGTTGACGGCCATGTTGTAGCCGGGCCGGAACGAGCTGCGCAGCGGGTAGGTGCGGGTGGAGGCGAGCCCCGCGACCTGCTCGGGGTCCACCCCCGGCTGCCAGACGACGACGGCGTGGCCCTCCACGTCGATGCCGCGGCGGCCCGCCCGGCCCGTCAGCTGGGTGTACTCGCCGGGCGTGAGCTCGGCGTGGGACTCGCCGTTGTACTTGACCAGCCGCTCCAGCACGACGGTGCGGGCCGGCATGTTGATGCCCAGGGCGAGGGTCTCGGTGGCGAACACCGCGCGCACCAACCCGCGGACGAACAGTTCCTCCACCGTCTCCTTGAACGCCGGCAGCATCCCGGCGTGGTGCGCGGCGATGCCACGCTCGAGGGCGTCGCGCCACTCCCAGTAGCCGAGCACGGCGAGGTCGGCCTGTGGGAGCTCGGCGGTGCGCCGCTCGACCGTGCGGCGGATCTCCTCGGCCTCCTCCTCTGTGGTGAGCCGTAGCCCCGACCGCACGCACTGGCCCACCGCGGCGTCGCACCCGGCCCGGCTGAACACGAAGGTGATCGCCGGGAGCAGGCCCTCCCGGTCCAGCCGGTCGATCACCGTGGTGCGCGACGGCGGGCGGAAACCGGTGCGCCGGGGAGGACCGGTGCGGCCGCGGCCGCGGCCCCCGCGGTCCCACTGGGCCATCGAGCTCTGCCGGTCCAGCTCCTTGGTGTGGCGGACGAGGTCCGGATCGACCTTCAGCTCGCCCGCCGAGGTCTCCCCGGCGAACAGGTCGAGCAGCCGGTTGCCCACCATCATGTGCTGCCACAGCGGCACCGGGCGGTGCTCGTCGACGACGACGGTGGTGTCGCCGCGCACGGTGACCAGCCAGTCGCCGAACTCCTCGGCGTTGCTCACGGTGGCCGACAGGCTCACGAGCGAGACGTGCTCGGGCAGCTGGAGGATGACCTCCTCCCAGACCGCACCGCGGAAGCGGTCGGCGAGGTAGTGGACCTCGTCCATCACCACGTACCCGAGGTGCTCCAGCTGGCGGGACCCGGCGTAGATCATGTTGCGCAGTACCTCGGTGGTCATCACGACCACCTGGGCGTCGCCGTTGATCGCCTGGTCGCCGGTCAGCAGCCCGACCGCGGACGCCCCGTGCCGCTCGACGAGGTCGGCGTACTTCTGGTTGGACAGCGCCTTGATCGGCGTGGTGTAGAAGCACTTCTGCCCCTGCGCGAGCGCGAGGTGTACGGCGAACTCGCCCACCACCGTCTTCCCGGCACCGGTCGGGGCGCACACGAGCACGCCGTGGCCCTCCTCCAGGGCGGCACAGGCGGTGTGCTGGAACCCGTCGAGCTCGAACGCGAGCGTCTGCACGAACTCGGTGAGCCGGGGACGTGCGGCGCGGCTCCGGGCGGCGGCGTACGCCTCCGCCGGAGCAGACTGGCTGCTGGCCACGATCTCCAGGTTTCCACATACCTGGCGAGCCGACCGGAGTGCCTGCTCACAGCCGCTGGCACGATCGCCCCATGAGTGCCTCCCTGCCCGATGTCGCGCCCGGGTTCGTCGAGATCGCCCACCGCATCGTCTGGGCCACCGCCGCCACCGTCGACCCGCAGGGCAGGCCCTGGACCCGGGTCCTGCACCCGATCTGGGAGTGGGACGGCGAGCGGCTCACCGGGTGGGTCGCCACCGGCCCGACCCCGACGAAGCGGGCGCACCTCGCGGCGCACCCCTACGTGTCGGTGACCTACTGGGACCCGTCCCACGACACCGCGTCGGCCCACTGCCACGCGGCACTCCACACCGACGACGCCACCCGCACCGCGGTGTGGGAGCGCTTCGCCGCGGGCCCCGAGCCCGTCGGCTACGACCCGACGATCATCCAGGCCTGGAAGGGCGGCCCGCTCACCCCGGAGTTCGCCGCGCTGCGGCTGGACCCGTGGCGGGTACGGGTCCAGCCGGCGGCGGTGCTGCTGGAGAGCAAGGTCGACCTGGTACGGGAGTGGCGCTCCTGACGGTCGGCCGCCCGCACACTGCGCAGCCCAGACAGGAGGCTCTCAGTGGATCAGCTCGCGTACGCGGGCACCAGTGCGCCTCCCACGCGCATGTGCGGCTCCGCCTCCTCGTGGCGGCCGAGGCGTTGCAGGGTGCGGCCGAGCAGGACGCGGGCGTAGGCGTCGTCGGGGTGCTGCGCCACCAGCTCCTCGAGCGCCGCGAGGGCCCGACCCAGCTGCGCCGAGGCGTACCAGGCGCGGGCGGCGAGCATCCGCACCGAGCGGTCGTCCCCGTGCCCGGCGAGCAGGGGCCGGAGCAGGGCGAGCGCGCCGAGCGGGTCGCGCTGCTCCAGCAGCGACTCCGCCCACCGGTAGCGCTCCACCTCGGCGGGCAGCGGCCGGCGCTCGGCGACGTGCGCGAAGGACCCGGTGAGGAACTCCGCGATCACCTCGGGCGGCTGGGCCCCGGCGAGCGCCCGGTCGCCGGCGACGATCGTCGGCGAGGTCCGGATGCCGCGGGCCTTGCCCTCCAGGAGCAGCTCACGCACCCGTTCCTCGCCTGCGTCCGCGGTGAGGAGCTCCGAGGCCTCCGGGAACACGTCCCCGACGACCCGGGCGAGCACCTCCCGGTCGCCGATGTCGACGGCGTCGATGAAGTGGGCTCGCAGCAACGCCTCGACCACCGCGTCCTGCACGCCCGCCTGCTCGGCCAGCGCGATCAGCCGGTGGGCGTCGTGGCTGCTCGCCCGCCAGGCGGCACCCCATGGCGGGCCGAGGCCCTCCTTCGCGGCGATCCGGTCGACGGGGAGGCGGTTCTCCGCGGGCGAGAGGTCGGGCGCGCAGACCCGCAGCGCCTCGTCGGCCGCCGGGTCGCACAGCGCGTCGGCGAGCGGCTCGGCGGGCACCGGCGCCGTCGGGTCGATCCGGTACGGCCGCCACACCACCTCGGCCGGCTCGCCGAGGGTGGCGAGCGCCCGCTCCACCCGGCGCTTGCCGATGTAGGCCCACGGGCAGACGACGTCCATCCAGATCTCGATGCGCATGACACCAGGTTACACGACATGTGTTGTTTAAACGACAGGTGTTGTAGAGTGGCGACGTGCCCCCCGACGATCCCCGCGCCCGCCGCACCCGCGCGAGCCTGCGATCCGCCGCGCTCGAACTGGCGGGCGAGCGCGACCCGGCCGGCGTCACGCTCTCGGCCGTCGCGAACCGGGCCGGCATCAACCGGGCCACCGTCTACCTGCACTACCCCGATCTCGACGCTCTCTTCGCCGACGCGATGGAGGAAGCTGTCACCACCGTCGCGCGGGCCGCGCAGCTGTGCCCGCTCGACGCGCCCGCCGGCAGCGCTCCCCCGCCGCTCGTGGAGCTGTTCGAGCACGTGCGGGCCCATGCCACGCTCTACGCCCGCATGCTCGGCCCGCAGGGCAGCGCCCGCTTCGCCTCGCGGTTGCGCGAGGCGCTGGGCGTGGCGCTGGTGGAACGGTTCCGGGCCGGCGCGCGGCCGGTGCCGGCGGAGGGGGTGCCGATCGGGGTGCACGCCGCCTACCTCGCAGGCGCCTTGGCCGGGGTGATCGCACACTGCGCCGCGGGCGAGCCACGGCCGG
The DNA here is from genome assembly GCF_039543345.1 of Pseudonocardia adelaidensis. Classification (NCBI taxonomy): domain Bacteria; kingdom Bacillati; phylum Actinomycetota; class Actinomycetes; order Pseudonocardiales; family Pseudonocardiaceae; genus Pseudonocardia; species Pseudonocardia adelaidensis. The sequence goes on from NZ_BAABJO010000006.1 coordinate 96,970, forward strand.
CCGCCGACACCGCGAGGGCCACCTGGCAGCTCCTCGCCCGCGCCTGACCGGCTCCGGGACGCCCGGTCAGGCGGTCCGCCGTGCTCCGCGGGCGACCGCCGTCAGCAGGGTCGTCAGCTGCTCGCGGAAGCGCAGGGCGTCGTGGGCCCACCGGGGCTCCTGCGCGTAGAGCTCGCGCAAGGTGTCCGACGGCCGGGAGAGCTGGAACTGGTACGCCGCGCAGCTCATCGCGCCGGCCAGGAAGGTGCGGGCGCCGTCGCGGTCGAGCCCGGTGTCCGCACCGGCCAGCGCCTCCACCATGGCGTCGTACGCCTCGGTGGCCGCGAGCTTGTAGCGGCGGGCGCGCTCCAGCCGCACGGCGCCCTCCAGGCTGAGGACGACGTGCGTCAGCAGATCGCAGAACAGCGGCAGCTGTTCGAGCGAGCCGCTCACCACGGATGCCAGTGCCTCCGGAGTGAGCTCCGTGGCGTCGTCCAGGTCGCTCAGCAGCCGGTCGCGCCAGTCGGCCCACCCCTGCTCGGCGAGCTCGAGGAGCAGCTCCTCGCGTGATTCGAAGTAGCGGCGCAGGGCCGAGGGGTGCAAGCCGACCCGGGCCGTGACCGCGGTGAGCGTGACCTCGCGCACGCCCCGCTCCGCTGCGAGCTCGCGGGCGGCGGCGAGCAGTGCCGTCTTGCGCAGCTCCTTGTCCTGCGGGGACCGGGCCCGCTGCCTCGCCTGGCTCACCCCGGCACGATAACGCAATCACATTGACTTACGGCGGGGACCGGCCTAGCGTCGATAACGCACAGGCATTGCGTTACAGATCGGGAGTTGGACCATGAGTGCAGTGTTCTTCGTGACCGGTTCGTCCCGCGGGCTCGGCCGCCGGATCGTCGAGGAGGCACTGGAAGCCGGGCATCGCGTGGTCGCGACGGCCCGGAACGTGCGCACCCTCGACGACCTCGCCGCCCGGTACGGCGACCGGATCCACATCGAGCAGCTCGACGTCACCGACCCGGCCGCGGCGGAGCGCGCGGTCGCGAACGGTGTCGCGGAGTTCGGCCGGCTGGACGTCGTGGTCAACAACGCCGGCCAGGGCGACCGGGCGGCGCTGGAAGACACCACCCTCGACGCATTCCGCCGGCAGGTCGAGACGAACTTCCTGGGAACCGTCCACGTCACCAAGGCCGTCCTCCCGCTCCTGCGCGAGCAGGGCGGCGGTCGCGTCATCCAGATCTCGTCGGTCGGCGGCCGGATCGGCAGCCCCGGCATGACCGCCTACCAGTCGGCGAAGTGGGCCGTCGGCGGGTTCAGCGAAGCCCTCGCGGCCGAGGTCGCACCGCTCGGCATCAAGATCACCGTCGTCGAGCCCGGCGGGATGCGGACCGACTGGGCGGGCTCCTCGATGGCCACCCCACCGATCAGCGAGCCGTACGAGGCGACGGTCGGGGCGTCCGCACGCGCGATGGCGAACTTCGAGGACGTCGCCAACGGCGACCCGCGCAAGGTCGCCCAGCTCGTGCTCACCGTCGCCGGTCTCGACGACCCGCCACTGCGGATCCTCGCCGGCGGCGACGCCTACGAGTTCGGCCGGGAGGCGTGGCTCCGCCGCGTCGAGACGGACGCGCGGTGGGAGGAGCTCAGCCGGTCCACCGACCACGACGACGCCCGTGACGACTGGCGGGAGCAGCGCGGGGTCACGGTGCTGGGTGGGCACGGATAGTCCGCCCGGCGACCTGCGAGGTCATCGACCGGCCCGCCTCCGCGGGCGAGCGTGGGCACCTGACCACATACGGGGTCGCCCACATGAAGTCCGTCCGGCGGGGCGGCCGGCCTGAGGTCGGGTCAGGTGACGTCGTCGAGCCGCTTGGCGTCGAGCGCGCTCGGGCTCGTGTCGACGGCACTGGGTGCGGTGTCGATCGCACTGGGGGCGGTGTCGATCGGGCTCGGGGCGTCGGGGTCCCAGTCGTCCCAGCCCTCGGCGGCCCGCTGCCGGGAGCGGCGCCGGTCGTTCAGGCGGCTGATCTGGATGGCCACCTCGAACAGCAGCACCAGTGCGAGGGCGAGGGCGATCATCGAGATCGGGTCCTGGCCAGGGGTGGCGATCGCGGCGAACACGAAGAGACCGAACGTCAGCCCGCGGCGCCATGCCTTGAGCTTGGCGTAGCTGAGCACCCCAGCGACGTTCAGCATCACCACGAGCAGGGGCAGCTCGAAGCTCACGCCGAAGATCAGCAGCAGGGCGATGACGAACGAGAAGTACAGGTCGCCCGACAACGCGGTGGTCTGGATCTCCGAGCCGATGGTGAGCAGGAAGGCCAGGCCCTGGGTGATGACCGCGTACGCCAGCACGGCACCGGACACGAACAGCACCGACGCCACCGACACGAACGAGAGCGCGTAGCGCCGCTCGTTGGCGTGCAGCCCCGGGACGATGAACGCCCAGATCTGGTAGAGCCAGACCGGGCAGGCCAGCACGACACCCGCGGTGGCGCCGACCTTGAGGCGCAGCGTGAACTGGTCGAACGGCCCGGTGCCGAGCAGCGTGCAGGACCCGTCCGCGGTGAACACCGCGCGCGAGGACGCGGGCAGTGCGCAGTAGGGCGCCTTCAGCACGTCGCCGAGGCTGGGCAGCGTGTAGATCGGGACCGCGAACCAGATGTATCCGAAGATCGTGGTGATCACGATGGCGACGAGCGCGATCGTGATCCGGTTGCGCAGCTCGTACAGGTGCTCGACGAGCGACATCGTGCCGTCGGGGCTCTTGGGCCTCTTGTCGCCCCGACGGAGCGGGAATCCTGCCACCGCGCCGGTACTACTGGGCCGAGGTGCTGCCCGAGCCCGGCTGCGCGGCACGCGACGTCTCGGGAGCCTTGTCGGCCGGCTTGGCCTGGCCCTCGGGGAGCGCCTTGGGGTCCGCCGCGGCGGGCTGCTCGGCCGGCGCCTCGCCCTTCGTCCCGTCGTCCTTCATGCCCTTCATCTCGCCCTTGAACACGCGCGCGGACTGGCCGATCGACCGGGCCATGTCCGGCAGGCGCTTGGCACCGAACAGGAGCACCAGGACCCCGATGAGGATCACCAGCTCCCAGCCACCGAGGTTCGGCATGGTTATCGTCCTTCCGCCGTGAAGAGTCGTTGCGAAGTCTACGCGGGTCGCGGCTCAGGTCGATCCGCGTCGTCGCTCGCCGGCCAGGGCGCGCAGCACGGCGACGCGTTCCGTCACGCGCGCGCGCAACGCCGCCTTCGCCCGGGCGAACCGCCGGACCGGTGGCAGCGCGAGGACCAGCAACACCGCCAGCAGCACGATCCCCACGCCGGCCGTGAGCATAACCGCCGTCACGTCACCCGTCCCCCCATTCCCGGTCCACCGCGTCGAGCGCCTCGCGCGCCCGTGCCGCCACGGCCTCCACCAGCTCCGGTGGCTCGAGCAGCCGTGCGCCGCCCCCGAGGCCCAGCACCATCCGCACCAGCCACGCCGGGTCGGCGTAGCGCAGCTGCACCCGCACCCGCTCGTCGCCCAGCTCGACGACGTCGTCCACCGGGTAGTACTCGGCCACCCAGCGCGCCTCGCGCTCCAGCAGCAGCACCGCCGACCGGTGCTCCGCGCTGGGCCGGAACAGGCCCTCCGAGACGTCCGTCGGTTCCGCGTCCGGCGGCGGCGCTGCGGGCTCGTCGAGCACGGCGACGTCCTCGACCCGGTCGAGCCGGAACAACCGCACGGCCTCGGCCCGCCGGCACCAGGCCTCCAGGTAGCCGCGGCCGTCGACGATGAGCAGCCGCATCGGGTCGATCGTGCGCTGCGAGACCGCGTCGCGTCCCGCCGTGTAGTAGACGATCCGCAGGGCCTTCCCGGCCGCGAGCGCGTCGCGCACCGCGGCCGTGGTGGCGGCCTCCTCCCGCGTGGGCGCGTCCATCGCCACCCCGGCGAGCCCGGCATCGCCCACGGCGCGCTCCACCTTCGCGGCCGCCCGCCGCACCGCCTCGGTGTCGGCCACGCCGGGGACGTCCGCGAGCGTGCGCAACGCCATCAGCAGCGCCGTCGCCTCGGCGGTGGTGAGCCGCAACGGGCGCCGCATGCCGGCGTCGTGGGTGACGGTGACGGTGTCGCCGGAGAAGGACAGGTCGACCAGGTCGCCGGGGCCGTAGCCGGGCAGCCCGCACATCCAGAGCAGCTCGAGGTCGCGCCGCAGCTGCTTCTCGGAGATCCCGAAGTCGGCCGCCGCCTCCGCGACGGGGATTCCGGGGCGGGCGAGCAGGTAGGGCACGAGCGAGAGCAACCGCGGCAGCCGCTCCGTGACACCACCCGTGCTCATGTCCTGGCCAGCGGCTCGGTGTGCGCCGCGACCGAGGCCGCCCAGTTGGCGCGCACCGCGTCGGCGAGGCGTTGCGGGCCGAGCACGGCGACGTCGGGGCCGTGGCCCGCGACCCAGCGGGCGAGGGTCTCCACGTTGCGCAGGTCGAGCTCCACCTCGTCGCCCACCCGCCCGGCGCGGGTGTGCCGGCCCACGACCCGGCCGAGTCGGCGCAGGCCGTGCGCGCGCCCGTCGGCGATCCAGACGCGGGCGGTGTCGGTGGCGGGCGGTGGGTCGACGCCCTCTCGGACCATCCCCATCAGGTCGACCCCCTCGGGCACCTGCACCGCGCCCGCCGGCCCGATCGCGCTGACCGGCTCCATGATCCGGGAGACGCGGAAGCAGCGAGGCGCGGCGCGGTCGCGGTCGTAGCAGCACAGGTACCAGCGCCCGCGCCACGACACCACGCCCCACGGTTCCACCGTGCGCCGCTGGACGGGCCCGCCCACGCCCCCGCGCTGGTGGTCGAACGTGACGGCCCGCCCGGCCCGCACCGCGGCGAGCAGCGGGGCGAACGCCGGGTCGGCGCCGCGCACCCGCGGCTGCACGCGCCCCTGCTCCTCGTCGACCTCCACACCTGCGGCACGCAGCTTCACCAGCGCGCTGTGGGCCGGCATCGCGAGCTCGGGCGAATCCCACAGCCGCGCCGCCAGCGCGACGGCCGCGGCCTCGTCCGGTTCGAGGTGGATCTCGCCGAGCTCGTAGTCCTGGCGGGCGATCCGGTAGCCGTCGACCGGGTCGAAGCTCGACAGCCGCCCGGTCTCCAGCGGTACGCCGAGCTCGCGCAGCTCGGCCTTGTCGCGCTCGAACATCCGGAAGAACGCTTCGTCGCCCCGCGCGTCGGCGTACCCGGGCACGATCTGGCGGATCCGCTCCGCGGTGAGGAACTGCCGGGTGGACAGCAGGCAGAGGACCAGGTTCACCAGCCGCTCGGCCCGGGCAGAGGACACCCCGGCATCGTACGACCGGGCACGGGCGTCGCGTGGCCGACCGGCGGGAACGCGCGCACGCGACCCCCCGTCGGCGATGGGTGGCGTGCCGCGCCGGGCGCGACCGGATGGCGTTGGCGGTCGGGCGGTGATCAGCAACTCCACCGTGGTGCTGGCCGCGGCGAGGTGCTGCACGTCGCGACCAGGGCGTCGGCGACCGACCGATCAGCACGTCACGGTGGTGTCGGCAGCGGTGTGCTGCTCGCGGTGGGCCGGCCCGGTCCGTGGCCTGCCGCCGATTCCGGCGGATGGGCGCATGGACGGTGTTGCCGAATCGAGCGTGCGCCGCCGGTGTCGGCGGAGATGCGTGCCGTCCCCGGCACCGCCTTCCAGCGGCCCACTCGGAACCGCAGGCCTTCGGGGAAACCGGCCGGAAAGTTGTCCACCGGGACGGCGTGGACCTCATGGGTGTTCGATCTTGAACTGGGACCCGTCACGTCGATCTCGAGGCCGTGGACAGCTTCGGCGTTGCGCGGAACGCAACCCAGCCACCCACCCCAGGCGGCAGGGTCGGGATCGACCGCGGTGTACACGCGCACGGTCAGGAGGAGATGGGTGGCAGGCCGCGACCGGCCGGGCACGGCGCGCCCACCGCAGCGGATCCTCGCCTCTCCGCGAGCAGCCCTACAACGACGCGATCAGGCGCTCCACCCGCTCGTCGACGGCCCGGAACGGGTCCTTGCACAGGACGGTGCGCTGGGCCTGGTCGTTGAGCTTGAGGTGCACCCAGTCGACGGTGAAGTCGCGCCCCGCGGCCTGGGCGGCGGCGATGAAGTCGCCGCGCAGCTTCGCCCGCGTCGTCTGGGGCGGGGTGTCCTTGGCCGCCTCGATCTCGCCGTCGTCGGTGACGCGGTCGACCATGCCCTTGCGCTGCAGGAGGTCGAAGAGGCCGCGGCCCCGGCGGATGTCGTGGTAGGCGAGGTCGAGCTGCGCGATCCGGGGGCTCGCGAGGTCGAGGCCGTTGCGCTCGCGGTACCGCTCCACGAGCCGGTGCTTGATGGCCCAGTCGATCTCGCGGTCGATCAGCGACAGGTCCCCGCTCTCGACGGCGTCGAGGACGCGGCCCCACAGTTCGACGACCCGCGGGATGGTGGGGTCGGCGCTGCCCCGGGTGCGGACGTGCTCGACCGCCTTGGCGTGGTACTCGCGCTGGATGTCCAGCGCGCTCGCCTCCCGTCCGCCTGCGAGCCGGACGGTGCGCCTTCCGGTGAGGTCGTGGCTGATCTCGCGGATGGCGCGGATCGGGTTGTCGAGGGTGAAGTCGCGGAACTGGACGCCCGCCTCGATCATCTCCAGCACGAGCGTGGCCGACCCGACCTTGAGCAGGGTGGTGACCTCGGACATGTTGGAGTCGCCGACGATGACGTGGAGACGGCGGTAGCGCTCGGCGTCGGCGTGCGGCTCGTCGCGGGTGTTGATGATCGGCCGCGACCGGGTGGTGGCGCTGGAGACGCCCTCCCAGATGTGCTCGGCCCGCTGCGACAGGCAGTACACGGCGCCGCGCGGGGTCTGCAGGACCTTCCCCGCCCCGCAGATCAACTGCCGGGTGACGAGGAACGGCAGCAGCACGTCGGCGATCCGCGAGAACTCACCTGCCCTGGCGACCAGGTAGTTCTCGTGACAGCCGTAGGAGTTGCCCGCGGAGTCGGTGTTGTTCTTGAACAGGTAGATGTCGCCGCCGATGCCCTCGTCGACCAGCCTGCGCTCGGCGTCGACGAGCAGGTCCTCGAGGATCCGCTCCCCCGCCTTGTCGTGGGAGACGAGCTGGGCCAGCGAGTCGCACTCGGCCGTCGCGTACTCGGGATGGCTGCCGACGTCCAGGTAGAGGCGGGCACCGTTGCGGAGGAACACGTTCGACGAGCGCCCCCACGACACCACCCTGCGGAACAAGTAGCGTGCCACCTCGTCGGGCGACAGGCGCCGCTGCCCGTGGAAGGTGCACGTGACCCCGAACTCGGTCTCGACGCCGTAGATCCGCCGCTGCATCCGGCAAGCGTAAGCGGAGAGGGGCCCATAGCGTCACGGCTGTCACCGTCCGATTGCGGCGCGTCGCCCGGACGTTCTAGCGATGGCGCCCCACGGCCGGCGCGAACGGCCGCTTGACTTCGCGCCATCGCCGCACACCGTGCACCTCACCGCGCGAACAGCTCGACCCGGTCGAGTACCGGAGCCGGTACACCGATCACCAGGAGAACAGGCTCCTTGTCCCCCGCCATGCCGGGCCGCACCCGAGCCTCCTCGACCTGGGCGAGAAGCTCCCGGGCGAGGAAGACGCATCCACGAGGACGTTGCGATCCTGACCAGCCGGACAACGCCCTGGCGCCGCATGCCCACCCTCTCCCCCGGGTGTGGTTTCGCCGGTCCCCGGCCGGTCGTGAGCGACTATCGTCGGTATCCGCATCCGAGCCGACACGCTGGGTGCGGAACGACGCGCCCGTTGACGGGGACGGCCTCCGACGCAGCGCCCTGCGTAGGGTCACTCCCGTGCTGCCCTGGATCCGGCGCGTCACGGACGACGTGGTCGACGCCGATCGGGCGGTGTCGCGCACGGTCGCGGCGCTGCCGCCGAGCCCGTTGGACGCCGCCATGAAGTCGGTCTCGACCGCCGCCAACCACAGCGTGTTGTGGTTCTTCGTCGCCGCTGTCCTCGCGGCCCGGCGTGGCGCGAGCCGGAAGGGGGCGGCCCGCGGCGTGCTGGCCATCGCCGCCGCGAGCGCCACGGCGAACGGGCTGCTGAAGCCGCTGCTGCCGCGTCGCCGCCCGGCAGCGGCCGAACTGCCCGCCTACCAGACGCTGCGCAACCCCCCGACGTCGTCGTCGTTCCCGTCCGGGCACGCCGCCTCCGCGGCCGCGTTCGCCACCGCCGTGGCGATGGAGAGCCCGAAGCTGGGGCTCGCCGTCGCCCCGCTCGCCGCGTCCGTGGCGTACTCGCGGGTGCACGTCGGCGTGCACTGGGCCACCGACGTGCTGGCGGGCGCCGCCGTGGGCAGCGGGATCGCCCTGGCCACGCACCGCTGGTGGCCCGTCCGGCGCAGCGACGAGGCGAGGGCCAGGCCGCTCGGGGCCGTGCCCCGGCTGCCCGACGGCGACGGGCTGGTGCTCGTCTCGAACCAGCGCTCCGGCGATCCCGACTACGACCCGGCCGCCGAGCTGGAGAAGGCGCTGCCGGCCGCCGAGGTGCTGCGGGCCACCCCGGGCCGGGACATCGACGAGCAGCTCGATACCGCCGTCGAGGCACGGGGCGCGTGGGTGCGCGCGATCGGCGTGGCGGGCGGCGACGGGTCGGTGGCCGCGGCCGCGACGGTCGCGGGACGCCGGGACCTCCCGCTGGTGGTGGTCCCCACGGGCACCCTCAACCACTTCGCGCGTGACGTCGGCGTGTACGACATGCAGGAGGCGGTGGACGCCACCGGTGCGGGCGAGGCCGTCGCCGTCGACCTCGGGCTGGTCGACGTCCACCCGGGCCACGGCACCGACCCCCTGAGCGGCGACGTCGTGCGGCGGCGCTACTTCCTCAACACCGCGAGCCTCGGCTCCTACCCGGACCTGGTGCGGCTGCGGGAGAAGTGGCAGGGCCGCTGGGGCAAGTGGCCCGCGTTCGCCGCCGCGCTCGTGGTGGTGCTCCACCGGGCCGAGCCGGTGCGGATCAAGGTGGACGGCCGGTGGCTCGAGGTCTGGCTGCTGTTCGTCGGCAACGGGCCCTACCACCCGCGGGGCATGGTGCCGGCCTGGCGCCCGTCGCTCGACTCCGGGCTCCTCGACGTGCGGTGGCTGCGGGCCGACGTCCGGTTCTCCCGGCTCCGCGCGGTGGCCGCGCTGCTCCTGGGTGCGCTCGGGCACAGCCGCGTCTACCACCAGCGCGAGGTCGGCGTGCTCGACGTCGAGCTGGCCGTGCCCGGGATGCTCGCCACCGACGGCGAGGTGGTCGAGGAGGCCGGCCGCTTCACCTTCCGGGTGGCCGAGCGGCGGGTGCCGGTCTACCGCCGCCAGGAGGACAACTGGAGCGGCCGGGACCGGCCCTTCCTCGGATGAGGGCGCGCACACCGGCGGCCGCGGCCGCGGCCGCGTGCGTCCTCGCCGAGCTCACCGCCCCGGCGGCGGCCGCCGAGCCCGGGGAGCCGGACGCGGCGGCGGTCGCCGCGCTCGTGCAGGGCCACATCGGCCCCACCCGGCTCCCGGGCGTCGCGGTCGCCGTGGTCCACGACGGCAGGGTCCTGCACGTCGGCGGGTACGGCCACGACTCCCGCGGCGAGCCGGTCACCGGGAAGACGCCGATGTGGCTCGGCGGGGTGTCCGAGTCGTTCACCGCGATGGTCCTGGCGCAGCTGGCCGGGCCCGGGTTCGTGCCGCTGGACGATCCGGTCGTCGCGCACCTGCCCGAGTTCAGCACGGCCGACCCGCGGTCCGCGCAGATCACCGTGCGCCAGCTGCTGGACCACACCTCCGGCCTGCCCGCCACCCACGACACGGCGTCGGGTCGCCCGCGGTCGCTGGAGGAGGCCGTCGCCGGGCTGCGCGACGTCACGCTCGTCGCCGCGCCCGGGGAGCGGCGCGTGCGCAGCGAGCCCGGGTACTGGGTGGCCGCCCGGCTCGTGGAGGTCGCGACCCGGCGCCCGTTCGACACGGTCCTGTGGGACCGCGTGCTGTTCCAGACCGGGATGCTCGCCACCACGGCGGTCGCCGGTACGCGCGACCTGGTGCCCGGCCTCGTGGACGGGCACGACCGGTTCCTCGGGGTCAGCCGCCCGCAGGCGGAGCCCGACCGGTTCGTCGACGGGTCCGGAGGCGTCGTCGGCCCGGCGGAGGACGTCGCCACATGGCTCGCGTTCAACGCCGGCTACGGCCTGCGCACGGTGATGGCGGGTGACGGGCTGCGCGAGGTGCAGCGGCTCGGCTGGGAGGACCGCTCCGGCGAGCTGGTGCTGCGCGGGCGCACCGCCACCGCGTCGGCCACGCTCGTGCTGCTGCCCGACACCCGCTACGGCGTCGCGGTACTCGCGAACAGCCGCGAGCCACTGGACGGCGGCACCGGCGCGGGTCCCAGCGAGTGGACGACCTCGCCGACGGGTTGGTCGCCCTCACCCGCGGCGCCCCGCCCCGCGCTCCCGGCCTGCCGTTCGCGTTCCTCGCGGAGCTGCTCCTCGTGGTCGCCGCGGTGGCGACGATGCTCGGTGCGGGCCGGGCGGTGCTGCGGTCCCCGCGGTGGGCGCGCCGCCGGGCGGGCCGGACCGGGGCCGCGGTCATGCGCCTCGTCCCGTACCTGCTGCCGCTCCTGCTGCTCGCGGTGCTGCCGCGCGCCGCGGCGCCGGTGGTGGGTGGCGCCACCTTCCGCGACCTCGCCGAGGTGTGGCCCACGGCCCTCGTCGCGGCGGAGGTGGTCGCGGCCGCCGGGGCCGTGGTGGTGGCCACGAGGCTGCTCGCACTGGCGCGGCTCCGCCGTGGCGCCCGCCGCGGCGTCAGCCCCCGTACGGAACCGTGAGCACCTCGAGGAAGTGCCCCCCGGGCGACTCGAAGTAGAGCCCGCGCCCGCCGTCGTTCGTGTTGAAGCCGGGCGTTCGCCGACCGGGGTCGGCCCAGGTCTGCAGCCCGCGCTCGCGCAGCCGCTGCGCGACGGCGTCGAACTCGTCCTCGCTGATCAGGAACGCGTAGTGCTGCGCGGCGACGTCGCCGCCGACGTCCATGAAGTCGAGGCTGACGCCGTTGGCCAGCTCGACCACGGCGAAGGGGCCGAACGACCCCGGCTCGGGCAGGCCGAGCACGTCGGCGACGAACCGGGCCTCGGCCTGCTTGTCATGGGTGGAGACGATGGTGTGGTTCAGCTCGACGGCCATGCCGCCCAGGATGGGACGTGAAGCCCGGTTCAGGTCAAGAGCCGGCGTCGTCGTTCACCGCTGCGCTGCCCGCCGGGGCGTCGTCGCCGCCCGCCTCGGACCGCTGCCCGCCGCTCGCGGCCCGGTTGGCCTCGGGGAGCAGGTCACGCAGCACGTTGCCGGTGATCCGGCGGAAGGTGCGGCGCGGGCGGGTGCGGTCGAGCACGGCGACCTCCAGCGCGCCGACCGCGAGCACCTCGTGGCTGCCGCCGTTGGCGGCGGTCCCCGACTGCAGCGCCTCCACGGCGATCGCGATGGCCTCGCCCAGCTCCAGGCCGCTCCGGTAGGTCTCCTTGAGCTTCGCGCTGATCGGCTCGGTGGTGCCGCCCATCACGACGAACTGCGGCTCGTCGGTGATGGAGCCGTCGTAGGTGATCCGGTAGAGCTGGTCGGAGCCCGGGTCAGCGCCGACCTCGGCGAGGCACAGCTCCACCTCGTAGGGCTTCTGCTGCTCGACGAAGGAGGTGCCCAGCAGCTGGGCGTAGCCGTTGGCGAGCCCGCGCCCGGTGACGTCGCGCCGGTCGTAGGTGTAGCCGCGCAGGTCGGCGTGGCGGATGCCGGCGGTGCGCAGGTTGTCGAACTCGTTGTAGCGGCCCACCGCGGCGAACCCGATGCGGTCGTAGATCTCGGAGACCTTGTGCAGGGCGGTGGAGCGGTTCTCGGCGACGAACAGCACGCCGCCGGTGTAGGTGAGCACGACGACGCTGCGGCCGCGGGCGATGCCCTTGCGCGCCAGCTCGGAGCGGTCGCGCAGGAGCTGGTCGACCGACGAGTAGAACGGCATCGTCACGGGAGGAACTCCTGGTGCGTCGAGGGGGAGCGGGTCACGGGGAGGTCATCCCCCGGGGTTCTCGGTGCGGCCTGCGACGACGTCGCGCACGACCGCCTCGATCTCCTCCTCGGGCCTGCGCACGGCACCGTCCGGGCCGGTGATGCTCACGACCACGGGGAAGATCCGGCGGGTGAGGTCGGGGCCGCCGGTGGCGGTGTCGTCGTCGGCGGCGTCGTAGAGCGCCTCGACGGCGGCGCGCACGGCGCCGGCCAGATCGGCGCCCGGGTCGTGCCGCTTCTTCAGAGCCGACTTCGCGAACACCGAGCCCGAGCCGATGGCGTGGTAGCCCAGCAGCTCGTCGTAGCGGCCGCCCGCGGCGTCGTAGGTGACGATGCGGCCCGCCTTCGCCGGCTCGGCGTCGACGTCGTAGCCGACGAGGATGGGGACCACGACGAAGCCCTGCATCGCCGCGGCCAGGTTGGCCTGGACCATGCCCGCGAGCTTGTTGGCCTTGCCGTCCAGCGAGAGGGGCACGCCCTCGGTCTTCTCGTAGTGCTCCAGGTCGACGCTGTAGAGGCGGACCATCTGCAGGCCGTTGCCCGCCGTGCCGGCGAAGCCGACCGCGGAGTAGGTGTCGGTGACGAAGACCTTCTCGATGTCGCGCTGGGCGATCACGTTGCCCTGCGTGGCTCGCCGGTCACCGGCGATCACCACGCCCTCGGCGAAGGTGAGCGCGACGATCGTGGTGCCGTGCGGGACCTCGAGCCCTCCCACCGCGCCCGCGCCCGCGGTCGGCGAGGTGCCCGGCGGCACCCGGCCGGGCAGCAGGTGCGGCGCGGTGGCGGCGACGAAGTCGGTGAACGACGTGACGCCGGGGGCGAGGTACGCGCCCAGGCCGGTAGGCACGCCGAGGGGAGGACGCTCGGGGAACGTCATGGTCAGGTGAGAGCCTCTCTCCGTGCGGGTGCGCTGACGGTGCGGGGTGGTGCGGTGCCGGGGTGCGGGGGCGGTTACTCGCCGCCCTTCTGCACGTAGGCCCGGACGAAGTCCTCGGCGTTCTCCTCGAGCACGTCGTCGATCTCGTCGAGGATGGTGTCGACGTCCTCGCCGAGCTTCTCACGCCGCTCCTGACCCGCAGCAGCGGCGTCGGCACCCTCGTCGTCGTCGCCGCCGCCACCGCCCTGGCGCTTGGTCTGCTCCTGCGACATCGTGAATCCTCCTCGCGCCTGCCCGGCCACCGCTGCCGTACTGCATGCGGTGTGCCGGATCGGTGTAGATGAACACTACCTAGCGGAACCGCGACACGCCCGGGATTGCGGGCGGGCCGATGGGCGCGTCGGCGCGTTCGGCCGCCTCAGCCGCGCGTGAGCGCCTCGACCAGCTCCTCGGCCGTGCGGGATCGATCCAGCAGCTCCCCGACGTGCCGGCGGGTGCCGCGCAGGGGCTCGAGCGTGGGGATCCGCACCAGCGACTCCCGGCCGAGGTCGAAGATCACCGAATCCCACGAGGCTGCGGCCACCTCCGCCGGGTAGCGCTCCAGGCAGCGGCCGCGGAAGTACGCGCGGGTGTCCTCGGGTGGGCGGTGCATCGCCGCGACGACGTCGTCCTCGGACACGAGGCGCTTCATCGACCCGCGCGTGACGAGGCGGTTGTACAGGCCCTTGGCCATGCGCACGTCGGTGTACTGCAGGTCCACCAGCGCGAGGCGCCCTGAGCTCCAGTTCAGTCCGTCGCGCTCGCGGTAGCCCTCGAGCAGGCGCAGCTTCGCGGTCCAGTCCAGGCGGTCGGCGGTGCTCATCGGGTCGCGGGCAAGGTCGTCGAGCACCTCGCCCCACAGCGTGAGCACCTCGGCCGTGGCGTCGTCGACGTCGGCGCCGAGGGTGTTCTCGACGTGCTTGCGGGCCTTCTCGAAGTATGCGCGCTGCACGTCGAGCGCGGTCATCTTGCGGCCGTCGGTGAGCTCGACCAGCATCTTGAGGCTCGGGTCGTGGCTGATCCGGTGCACCGAGCGGACGGGCTCGGCCAGGCGCAGCTCGTCGAACCGGACCCCGGCCTCGATCATGTCCAGCACCAGCGCCGTGGTGCCCACCTTGAGCAGGGTGGAGTACTCGCTCATGTTGGCGTCGCCGATGATGACGTGCAGGCGGCGGTACTTGTCGGCGTCGGCGTGCGGCTCGTCGCGCGTGTTGATGATGCCGCGCTTGAGCGTGGTCTCCAGCCCGACCTCGACCTCGATGTAGTCGCTGCGCTGGGCGATCTGGTAGCCGGCCTCGTCGCCGGTGGCGCCCAGCCCGACGCGCCCGGCCCCGCAGACCACCTGCCGTGTGACGAAGAACGGCATGAGCCCGGCGACGATGGACGGGAACGTGGTCTGCCGCGACATGAGGTAGTTCTCGTGCGAGCCGTAGCTCGCGCCCTTGCCGTCGACGTTGTTCTTGTACAGCTGGATCCGGGGTGCCCCGGGCACGGTGGCGGCGCGCTCGGCGGCCTCCTCCATCACCCGCTCCCCCGCCTTGTCCCAGACCACGGCGTCGCGCGGGGTGGTGACCTCCGGCGTGGAGAACTCCGGGTGGGCGTGGTCGACGTAGAGCCGCGCACCGTTGGTGAGGATGACGTTGGCGGCGCCCAGGTCGTCCAGCTCGGACTCGGCGGGGTTGTGCATCGTGGGCGCCGACAGGTCGAAGCCGCGCGCGTCGCGCAGGGGTGACTCCACCTCGTAGTCCCAGCGGGCGCGCCGGGACCGCGGGATGTCGGCGGCGGCGGCGTAGGCCAGCACCACCTGGGTGGAGGTGATCACGGGGTTCGCGGTGGGGTCGCCCGGGACCGAGATCCCGTACTCGACCTCCGTGCCCATGATCCGGCGGGCGGTCACGAGACGGCCCCGACGTGCGCACTCATACCCCGAGCCTAGTGGCCCCCGCCGGACGTACGGCACGCATCTCGACGCCACCGATACGTCCGGCGGCGCCCACCAGATGGTTGATTCCTGGGTTCTCGGTGGTCGCGGGCGATCGGGGAGCGCCCGACGGGGGCGTCGGCGCGGCGGTCGGGGCGCACGAATGTGATACCCGGGCCCGCCGTGCACGTGGTGTCGTCCGAGGTGCCGCACGCGCACCGGATCGCCGATCAAGGGGAAATGGTGGCCGAATGATCTCCGGGAGCGACCATCCGGCCTTGGTCACCGCTGCCGAGCAGCCATCTGCCCTTGATCGCTGCGCTGGCCCCGGTCACGAGGGCGATCGCCCCGTCGATCCGCCTCGTTGCTCCGTTTCGGTGGTCCTGCGGCCATGCTGCGGCCCGCGCCCGGATCGCTCGTAGCGCCCGCCGTGGTGGTGCCACCAGCACCACCATCCCCACCACCGGGCATCGCACACTGGACGGCGTGCCGGACCCGACTCGTCGCCGTCCCGACCTGGCCGCGTTCCTGCGCAGCAGGCGGGCGCGGATCAGCCCGGCGGACGTCGGCCTCCTGCCGGGGCCGAGCCGCCGCACCCCGGGCCTGCGCCGCGAGGAGGTCGCCGTCCTGTCCGGCGTCGGCACCACCTGGTACACCTGGCTGGAGCAGGGCAGGCCGATCAACGCCAGCGCCGAGGTCGTCACCGCCGTGGCCCGCAGCCTCCGGCTCGACGCCATCGAGCAGGCGTACCTGCACCGCCTCGCGGGCCTGCCCGGGGCGCCGCCGCCCGGCGCCGACCGGATCGGGCCGGCCGTCCAGGTGATCCTCGATGCCCTCGCCCCGCTGCCGGCGTGCGTGCTCGACGCGCGCTTCGACGTCCGCGCCTGGAACGCGCCGTACGCCGTGCAGATCGCGATGTCGGTCACCGCCTTCGCGGTCACCGACGCACCGGGGCTGCGGATGACCGTGTACTCGCCGGTCGACGACGCGAACCGCGACCGTGTCGAACGGCTGCTCGCCAACCCGTCCGCGCCGCCCGCCGACCACGAGCACGGGCGAGGATGACCGCGTGCAGGACGCGGACGAACCGGTGGCCCGCTACGACGCCGCCGGGCACGAGGTCGGGGTGGCGCCGCGCGGCGTCGTCTACCGGGACGGGCTGTGGCACGCCGCCACCGGCGTGCTGGTCCGCAGCGGTGACGGCGAACGCGTCTACCTGCACCGGCGTTCGCCCGAGAAGCTGATCTTCCCCGGCTGCTACGACTGCTGGGCGGGCGGGGTGCTCGGACCCGGCGAGTCACCCGACGCCGCCGCGGCCCGCGAGCTCGCCGAGGAGCTGGGCGTGCGCGGCGTCCCGCTGCAGCCGATCGACCGCTTCGCCTACGACGACGGCACCGTGCGCTACCACGTCTTCCTCTACGAGGTGCGCTGGGACGGGCCGCTGCGCCACCAGCCGGAGGAGGTCGTGTGGGGCGGCTGGGTCACGCTCGACGAGCTGCGCACCGTCCTCGCCGACCCGGGGCGCCCGTTCACGCCCGACGGGCGGATGGGGATCGAGCGCTGGTTCGCAGCGCGGTAGCGGTCGGTATCCCGCCCGCACGGCGCCACCGCTCTCAGACGGCGAACAGCAGGGCGGCGCTCACCAGCACGACGACCGCGGTGGCGAAGTGGATGCCGAAGGCCACCGCCTTCGTGCCGCCGTGGCGCAGGACTATGACGGTGTCGCCCAGCGGGACGAGCGCGACGACGAGCATGAACCACGCTGCGGCCTGCGCGCTGACGAAGGCGAGCAGGGCGAGCCCGAGCACGCCGAAGGCGGTGTCCCGCAGGCCCTTGATGGCGAGGTAGGCGTCCGCGCCGTCGCCTGCGGGGATGCCGTAGCCGACGGCGGCGGCCCGGGGGGCCAGGAAGAACCGCATCCCGATGAAGATCACGAACGCGTCGAGCACGAAGGCGAGGCCGTAGGCGACGGGGGTGAGCACGGGGTCTCCTCTGCTAGCAGTGCTAGGAACGCGGTCCACGCTAGCGAAGCAGCGACAGATTGTCTAGCACTGCTAGAATCGGAGCATGTCGACACGGACGCGCCGGGAGCGCGAGCGGTCCGCCCGCGAACGGATGATCGTCAGCGCCGCGCGGCGGCTCGCCGAGGCCGAGGGCTGGGACGCGGTGACCACCCGCCGGCTCGCGGCGGAGATCGAGTACAGCCAACCGGTGCTCTACAGCCACTTCGCGGGCAAGGACGCGATCATGGCTGCCGTGGCGGTCGAGGGCTTCGCCGAGCTCGCCACCGCGCTCCGCGCGGCGCGCACGGCGGCCGCCGGGCCCCGCGCGGCGCTGGCAGGCGTCGCGCAGGCCTACGCCGCGTTCGCCGACGGCAGGCCCGCCCTGTACGACGCGATGTTCACCCAGGCCGTCGACCTCCCGTTCGCCACCCCCGACGCGCCCGCGGCCCTCCGGGACGGGTTCGCCGAGCTGCGGGCGGCGCTGCAGCCGCTGGCGGGCGCCGACGAGCCGGAGCTGCTCACCGAGACCTTCTGGAGCGCCCTGCACGGACTGGTCGGCCTGCAGCGGAGCGGGCGGCTGCGGCGGGACGACCACGAGCGCAGGCTGGCGCTGCTCGTCGCCCGCTTCGGCGACCCATGAGCTCCGCCCACGCCTGGGCGACGCCGAGCAGGTTGCCCCACCCGGACTCGCACATGGGCGTGAAGCCACACGCATGTGGGGACGCCGTGGCCCTCAGCGATGCGCACGGCATCCAGGTCGGGCAGGTCCAGGCCGGGCGCTGAGCCGGATCAGAGGTGGATCTCGCGCCGGCCGCGCCGTGGCTCGCCGTCCCGAAGGCAGTATGGATCGCGACGACTGGGAGGGGTGGGTATGGGCGTGCAGGGGGCTGGGCCCGCGTTCCGGAGCGCGGTGGAGCTCGTCGAGGCGATGGAAGCGGGCGCGGTGTCGGCGGTGGAGCTCGCCGAGCAGGCCATCGCGCGGATCGAGCGGCACGACGGGACGCTGAACGCGGTGTGCGTGCCGGACTTCGAGCGGGCTCTGGAGGCCGCGCGGGCCGCCGACGCCGCCCGCACGCGAGGAGAGGCCCGGCCGCTGCTCGGGGTCCCGATGACCGTCAAGGAGTCCTTCCACGTCGCAGGCCTGCCCACCACGTGGGGCATACCGGAGTTCGCGGGCTTCGTCCCGGACTCCGACGCGGTCGCCGTGCAGCGGGTGAAGGCGGCGGGCGCCGTCGTGCTGGGCAAGACGAACGTGCCGTTCGCGCTCGGGGACATGCAGAGCTACAACGCGATCTACGGGACGACCGGCAACCCGTGGGACGCGCAGCGCACCCCCGGCGGGTCGTCGGGCGGGTCGGCCGCGGCGCTCGCTGCCGGGTACGGGGCGCTGTCGATCGGCTCGGACATCGGCGGTTCCCTGCGCAACCCGGCGCACTACTGCGGGGTCTACGCCCACAAGCCGTCCCTCGGGCTGCTCCCGCTGCGCGGGCACACGCCTCCGGACGTTCCGGTGGTCCCGGCCGAGAGTGACCTGGCGGTGATCGGCCCGATGGCGCGCACCGCGGCTGACCTGAAGCTCCTGCTGGACGTCCTCGCCGGCCCCGACCCCCTGGGCGCCGGCGTCGCGTACCGTCTCGCGCTCCCGGAGGCCCGCCACGACGAGCTCGGCGGCTACCGGGTCCTCGTCGTCGACTCCCATCCGTTGATCCCGTCCGCGTCGAGCGTGCGCGCCGCGATCGACGCCGTCGCCGCCGGGCTGGCCGCGGCCGGCGCCAAGGTGGAGCGGGAGAGCCCGCTGCTGCCGGACCAGGCGGAGACCGCCCGCGTGTATGCGCGGCTCCTGATGTCGACGCTCGGTGCCCGGTTCCCGGTGGAGGTCTACGAACACGTGCGGGCAGAGGCGGGGCAGTTGGCCGACGACGATCGGAGCCTCACCGCCGAGCGCGTCCGCGGCGCGGTCGCGAGCCACCGCGACTGGCTCGCTGCCGACGCACAGCGCGCGGTGCTGCGCCAGCAGTGGAGGGACCTGTTCGCCGAGTTCGACGTGGTGCTGTACCCGGTCATGCCGACACCGGCGTTCCCGCACGACCACAGCCCGATGGGGACCCGCCGGATCGACGTCGACGGCGCCGACCACGACTACTTCGACCAGATCGCGCTCGCCGGTGTGGCGACGCTCCCCGGCCTCCCGGCCACGTCGTTGCCCATCGGCACGTCCGATGAGGGGCTGCCGATCGGGGTGCAGGCCATCGGCCCGATGTTCGGCGACCGCACCACCATCCGGTTCGCCGAGCTGGTCGAGCGCGAGCTCGGCGGCTTCAGACCACCCCCGGGCTACTGAGGCGAGCGGCAGCCCGCCCGCTAGAGGTTGATCATGTGGCCGGTCAACCCGTGGAAGGCCTCCTGCAGGCCCTCGGACAGGGTCGGGTGGGCGTGCACGTTGCGGGCGAGCTCGTGGGCGGTGAGGTCCCACTTCTGGGCCAGGGTCAGCTCGGGCAGCAGCTCGGTGACCTCCGGGCCGATGAGGTGCCCGCCCAGGAGCTCACCGTAGGTCTCGTCGGCCACGAGCTTGACGAACCCGCCCGGCTCGCCGAGGCCCTGCGCCTTGCCGTTGGCGGTGAACGGGAACTGGGCGACGGCGACCTTCCAGCCCTTCTCGTCCGCCAGCTCGCGGGCCTGCGCCTCGGTGTAGCCGAAGCTCGCGACCTGCGGGGTGCAGAAGGTGGCGCGCGGCATCATCACGTAGTCCAGCGGCACGGTCTCGGCACCCGCGATCGTCTCGGCCGCCACCACGCCCTGCGCCTCGCCGACGTGCGCGAGCATCAGCTTGGCCGTGACGTCGCCGATCGCGTAGATGTGCGGCACGTTGGTGCGCATGTGGTCGTCGATGGCGATCGCGCCGCGCTCGGTGAGCTGCACCCCGATGTTCTCCAGGCCGTAGCCCTTCACCCGGGGGCTGAACCCGATGGCCTGCAGCACCTTGTCGGCGTGCAGCTCACGGGTCTGCCCGTCCTTGCCGGTGACCGTGACGGTGACCTGGTCGCCGGAGTCGTCGATCGAGTCGACGCGCGTGGACGTGAGGACCTGCACGCCCAGCTTCCGGTAGTGCTTGGCCAGCTCCTTGGACACGTCCGCGTCCTCGAGCGGGAGCAGCCGGTCCAGGAACTCGACGATCGTGACCTCGACACCGTAGTTGCGCAGGATGTAGGCGAACTCGACGCCGATCGCGCCCGCGCCCGCGATGATCACGCTCCGGGGGAGTTCCCGGGTGAGGATCTGCTCCTCGTAGGTGACGACGCGCTCGGACAGCGACGTGCCGGGCAGCAGCTTGGTCTCCGCACCCGCGGCGATGATGGCGTCGTCGAACGTGATCAGCTCGGTGCCGCCGTCGGAGAGCCGCACCTCGATCGTCGAGGCGTCGACGAACGAGCCCCAGCCGTTCACCTCGGTGATCTTGTTCTTCTTCATGAGGTAGTGCACGCCCTTGACCCGGCCATCGGCCACCGTCCGGCTGCGGTCGAAGGCCACGCCGAAGTCGAGCGAGATGTCACCGGAGATGCCGAACGTCTTCGCCTCGGAGGTGAGGATGTGGGCCAGCTCGGCATTGCGCAGGAGCGCCTTCGACGGGATGCAGCCGACGTTCAGGCACACCCCGCCCCAGTACTTCTCCTCCACCACGGCGACGCTGCGGCCGAGCTGCGCCGCCCGGATCGCCGCCACATACCCACCCGGACCCGCCCCGAGGACCACGACATCGACGTGAGTTGCCATGGCTCCGACTCTAGGCCGCGTCAACCAGCGGCCTCGCGGCCAGTGCGGGTCCGCGCTTGATCGTCCGCCACCGGCCACACGGGCTCGTTCGACAGGTGTCCGACGAGGGTGTCGCTGATGTCCCGCAGCGCGGCCACCTGCTCCGGGGAGAGCGCGTCGAACAGCCCGCGCCGCACCGACTCGACGTGCCGGGGGGCGGCCTCCCGCAGGCCGGCCATGCCGGCGTCGGTGAGCTCGGCGAGCGCGCCGCGCTTGTCGTGCTCACAGGGCCTGCGGCGCACCCAGCCGTTCTCCTCGAGCCGCGCCACCGCGTGCGAGATGCGGCTGCGCGACGACAGCGAGGTGCTGGCGAGGTCGCTCATCCGCAGGGTGCGTCCGGGGGCCTCGGACAGGCGCACGAGGATCTCGTAGTAGGCGTGCGGCAGGCCGGAGTCCTGCTGCAGCTGCCGCTCGATCCCGTCGAAGAACAGCCGGGTGGCGGTCAGGAAGCTGCGCCACGTCTTCTGCTCGTGGTCGTCGAGCCATCGTGTGTCGGACACCACACCTCCGGAATAGTTGAGCGCTCAGGTGCCTTTGGCTAGTATCACTCTCAACAACTGAGAGTTCAACTAACTCGGGAGATCCGGATGACCAGCGCAGCCACGACCTCGATCCCCGGCTACATCGCGGGAACCTGGGACATCGACACCAGCCACTCCGACGTTTCCTTCACGGTCCGTCACATGATGGTCAGCAAGGTACGCGGTCGCTTCGGCGCGTTCTCCGGCGAGATCGTCACCGGCGAGAACCTCGCCGACTCCTCGGTCACCGCGACGATCGACGCCACGTCGATCGACACGAACAACGAGCAGCGCGACGGGCACATCCGCTCGGCCGACTTCTTCGACGTCGAGAACCACCCGCAGTGGTCCTTCCGCTCCACCGCGGTGCGGGCCGACGGCGAGGACCTCGCGGTCGACGGCGAGCTCACGATCAAGGGCGTGACCCGGCCGGTGACGCTCGCGCTCGAGGTGAACGGCTTCGGCCCGGACGCGTGGGGCGGCACCCGCGCCGGCTTCTCCGCGTCCACCACCATCGACCGCAACGACTTCGGCGTCGACATCAAGATGCCGCTCGACGGCGGCGGCGTGGTCGTCAGCGACAAGGTCCAGATCCACCTCGAGATCGAGGCCGTGCTGCGCCAGGCGTGAGCCACGCGTGAACAACGGCCCGGCCCACCTCCCGTGGGGGCCGGGCCGTTCCGCGCTCAGGAGACGTCGAGCCACCGCGCCTGTTCCGGCAGTGCGGGCCTCGCCAGCGCCGGATCCGTGAGCGCGGAGACGAACGCCGCGGCGATGGGCGAGAGCGGGCGCGCCGCGGCCCGCACCACGGCCATGGTGCGGTGCGCGGCCGGCTCGTCGAGCACGACGTGGCGCACCCCGGCGAACCCCATCAGCGGGAGCACCAGCCCCGGCACCACCGACACACCCAGGTCGGCGGCCACCAGGCCCGCCACGGCGGCGATGTTGCGCGCCGCCACCACCTGGCGCGGAACCACGCCCGCCGCGGAGAGGGACGCGTCGACGTGCTGGCGGATGCTCGTGGTGCGGTCGAAGGCGATGAACGCCTCCCCCGCGAGCTCGTTCCACCCCAGGACCCGCCTGCCGGCGAACCGGTGGGCCGGCGGTACGACGCAGCAGAACCGGTCGGTGGCGACCGGTGTGACCGCGAGATCGGCGAGCGGGTCCGGTGCGGCCGAGACCACCGTGACGGCGAGGTCGACCACGCCACCGCGGACCCGTTCGAGGACCTCGCCGGACAGCGCGTCCTCGATGACGAGCTCGACCTGCGGGTGTTCGGCGCGGAACGCCGAGACCACCCCGGGCAGCAGGATCGCCGCGAGGGAGGGCAGCGTGGCGATGCGCACCCTGCCCGTGCGGCCCGCGAGGTAGCCCTCGACGTGCCGCAGCTCGGCCTCCACCGCGTCGACGGCGCGCCGGGCCGCGGCCACGACCTCCCGCCCGGCGGGCGTCGGCTCGAGCCGCCGCGTGGTCCGTTCGAAGAGCGGCGTGCCCAGCCGCCGCTCCACCTCGGCCACCGTGCGACTGAGGGAGGACTGCGCCACGAGCAGGTCCCTGGCCGCCGCGGTGAAGCCGCCTGCCTCGTGCACCGCCGCGATCACGCGGAGCTGCTGCAACGTCAGATCCGTGCGCACACTCATGACTCTAGGGCATGAATCTATCGAGAACCGGTGTTTGACGTGCATGGCCGGCGTCCCGGAGGGTGGCCGCAGTCGACGCCGGAGGTCAACGATGCTCGCCGCGACCGGTTTCCTCACGATCGCCGCCTTCCTGGTGGCGGTGCTGTCCCAGCGCGTGTCGGTGTTCATCGCGCTCACCGTGCTGCCGCTGCTCGCGGCGGTCGTGGTGGGCGCGGGTGGCCGGCTCGGCGAGCTCGTGCTCGACGGCTTCGAGACCGTGGCCCCGGTCGCGATCATGATCACGTTCGCGGTGCTCTACTTCTGCCTCATGATCGATGCGGGCCTCTTCGACCCCGCGGTGCGCCGGGTCGTCCGGTGGGCGGGCGGCGACCCGCTGAAGATCACCGTCGGCACGGCGGTGCTCACGCTCCTCGTGGCGCTCGACGGCGACGGCGCGTCCACGTTCCTGATCATGGTGTCCGCGATGCTGCCGATCTACCGGCGGCTCGGCATGCGGCCCCTCGTCCTCACCGCGGTGATCTGCCTCGGCGCCGGCGTGATGAACATGGTCCCGTGGGGTGGCCCCACCGCACGGGCGATGGCCGCGCTCGGCCTGGACAGCGGCGACGTCTTCGTGCCGGTGCTGCCGGCGATGGGAGCCGGCATCCTGTGGGTGCTGGTGGCAGCGGTGCTGATCGGGCGCGCGGAGCGCAGGCGGATCGGCACGGTGACCGAGCCCGGTGTCCCGGTGCCGGCCGACGCGCCGGGGGCCGCACAGGCGCCCGCCGCGCCCCGCCCGACGGCGGACCGCGTGCGGTTCTGGCTCAACGTCGTGCTCACCGTCGCGCTCGTGGTGGTCCTGCTGGCCCAGCTCGCGGAGCTGCCGGTCGTCTTCGTGGTGGCGTTCGTGCTGGCGCTGCTGGTGAACCGGCCCGGCTGGGAGGCGCAGAAGGACCTGTTCACCCGGCACGGCCACAGCGTCGTGCTCGTCACCACGATGATCTTCGCGGCGGGCGTGTTCACGGGGGTGCTGGGCGGCACCGGGATGATCGAGGCGATGGCCCGGGCGATCGTCGGCCTCGTGCCCGCAGGCGCGGGCGGCGCCCTCCCCACGCTCGTGGCCGTGACCAGCATGCCGCTCAGCCTCGTGTTCACGCCCGACGCCTACTACTTCGGCGTGCTCCCGGTGCTCGCGGAGACGACGGCCGCGCTGGGCGGCGACCCCGCCGAGGTGGCGCGCGCCGCCGTCCTGGGCCAGATGACCACCGGGTTCCCGCTCAGCCCGCTCACGGCCTCCACGTTCATCCTCGTCGGGATGGCGGGGGTGCAGCTGGGCGCGCACCAGCGGTTCGTGTTCGGGTGGGCGTTCGGCACGACGCTCGTCATGACGGCGGTCGCGCTCGCCACCGGGGCGATCGCATGAGGAGCGTCCGGATCGGCGCAGGCGCCGGGTTCGCGGGCGACCGGCTCGAACCCGCCGTCGAGCTGGCCGAGCGGGCCGGGCTCGCCGACATCGTGCTCGAGTGCCTGGCCGAGCGCACGATCGCGCTGGGGCAGGGGCGGCGGCTCGCCGATCCGGCCACCGGCCACGACCCGCGGCTACCGGCCCGGTTCGAGCGGCTGCTGCCGGTCGCGCTCGCCCACGGCGTGCGGGTGATCACGAACATGGGCGCGGCCAACCCGCTCCAGGCCGGTCGCGTCACGCGCGACCTGCTGGCCCGGCTCAGCTCGACCGCGAGGGTCGGCGTCGTCACCGGCGACGACGTCCTCGACCGGCTCGACCTCGACGCGCCCGCCGAGGACGGCAGGCCGCTGCGCGCCCACGGCGAGGTGGTCTCCGCCAACGCCTACCTCGGCGCCGACGCCGTGCTGCCCGCCCTCGACGCGGGGTCCGACGTCGTGGTCACGGGGCGGGTCGCCGACTCGTCGCTCTTCCTGGCGCCGCTCGCCCACCGGCTCGGGTTCGACCTCGCCGACCCGCGCGTCGCCGCCGCCGGCACGCTCGTCGGGCACCTGCTCGAATGCGCGGGCCAGCTCACCGGCGGCTACTTCGCCGACCCGGGCGTCAAGGACGTGCCGGGGCTCGCCGACCTGGGCTTCCCCTACGCGGACGTCGCCGCCGACGGCACGGCGGAGTACGGGAAGCTGCCCGGCACCGGCGGGGTGCTCGACCGGGCCACGGTGCGCGAGCAGCTGCTCTACGAGATCACCGACCCGACCGCGTACCAGACCCCGGACGTGGTGCTCGACCTGCGCCGGGTCACGGTCGAGCAGGTGGGCCCGGACCGGGTGCGGGTCGCGGGCGCGCGCGGGCGCCCGCGCCCGGACCGGCTCAAGGTGAGCGTGGGCTACCGGGCCGGGCACAAGGTGGAGGCGGAGATCTCCTACTCCGGGCCGCGGGCCGACCGGCGCGCCGCGCTCGCCGCCGAGGTCCTGGCCGAGCGGCTCGCAGGTCTCGCGGTCCGCCCGCGGATCGACGTGCTCGGCGTCGCGCCGCCGGACGCCGACGAGCACGCCGAGTGCCGGGTCCGGGTGGCCGCGCTCGCCACCGACCCGGCCATGCTCGACACCGTCGGGCACGAGGTCGAGGCCCTCTACACGAACGGGCCCGCAGGCGGCGGCGGCGTGCGCGTGTTCACCGGCGAGATCATCGGCGTGGTGTCCACGCTCGTCCCCCGCTCCGCCGTGGCGCCCGCCGTCACGATCCTGGGCCCGGATGACGGGGAGGCCGGGGATGCCCATCCGGCTGCATGAGCTCGCCCACTGCCGGGCGGGCGACAAGGGCAACCTCGCCACGCTGTCGGTGATCCCCTACTCGGACGCGGACTACCCGCTGCTCGTCCGCGAGCTCACCGCCGAACGGGTGCGCGCCCAGCTGGCCGGCCACGTCGGCGGCGAGGTGCTCCGCTACGAGCTGCCGCTGCTGCCCGCGCTGCAGTTCGTCTGCACCGGCGTCCTCGACGGCGGGGTGACGACCTCGCTCGCCCTCGACACGCACGGGAAGTCGCTGAGCTCCCGGCTGCTCGCCCTGCGGCTGCCGTCCGAAAGGCGCCAGCTCCCCGGTTGAGCCGCCCCTAGCGTCGAAAGATGCGCATCCGGCATCGCGGACGGGAACCGAAGGTGCACCCCGACGCCCACGTGGCGCCCACGGCCACGGTCGTCGGCAACGTGGAGATCGCCGCACACGCCCGCGCCCGGTGGACCGACCGGATCCGGCGCACCGAGCACGCCACCCGGATCCGGTCGGCGGAGTTCTCCGCCCACCACGACGACGAGGCGGTTCCACAGTCCGGACGAAGGCCATCCAGGGATGCACCCGATTGCTGATCATGAAGGCGAGAGCGTGGGCCTGGTCGGGGTGCAGGTCCAGCTCTTCGCCGGGCTCCGCCATCGCGGCTCCGTTTCCGTCCGGTCGTCGCGATGATCTCATTAGCGGCCGCGGGCGCCGATGTCGGGCAGGCGGGCTAACGTTTCCGGTGTGGGTTACCGGGAGCTCCCGCCGCCGCGTCCGCTGCGCGGCGAGATCGAGTGCGCCTGGACGGCCGGGGTCGCCGCCGGGTCACCCGCCGAGTCGCTCGACGTGCTGCCCGACGGTTGCATGGACCTGATCTGGACGGGGCAACAGCTGCTCGTCGCCGGGCCCGACACCGGGCCGCACCCGGCGCGCAGGGAGCCCGGCGTCCTGAGCGCGGGCCTGCGCTTCGCACCGGGCAGACTTCCCGCCCTGCTCCGGCTCCCCGCGGCCGAGGTGCGCGACCGGCGGGCGCCGCTGGCCGAGTTGCACCCGGCCCTCGCCCGGCGGGCGCAGGCGCGCCTCGAGCAGGGCGAGCCGCCGCTCCCGGTGCTCCTCGGTCTCACGCTCGCGTTGCCCGGCGAGCCGGCCGAGCGGGCGGTCCGCGCGGTGGCCGCCGAGCTCGCGGCGGGTGCGTCGGCGGCCGCGACCGCGGTCCGGCTCGGGTGGACGGAGCGTTCCCTGCACCGCCGCTGCCTCGCGGCGTTCGGCTACGGGCCGGCGGTGCTGCGGCGGGTGTTGCGGTTCCGCCGCGCCGCCCTGCTGCTCTACGACGGCGTGCCGATCGCCGAGGCCGCCGCCGAGGCGGGCTACGCCGACCAGCCGCACCTGTCCCGGGAGGTGCGGGCGTTGGCCGGGGTCGCGCCGAGCAAGATCTACGCCGGTCAGAGGGGCGCGTAGAGGTCCACCCCGTTGCCGTCCGGGTCGTTCATGCTGGCGTAGCGCTGGCCCCACGGCGCGTCGAACGGCTCCAGCTCGCCGTGGTGACCGGCAGCGGTCAGCTTCGCGTACAGGGCGTCCACCGCGGCGGCGTCCGGGAGCGAGACGGCGAGCCCGATCCGGCCGGCACCGACCGCCGGGCTCCACGAGGGGTGGAACGAGCGCACGGTCTCCTCGGTGTCGAACATCAGCCGCATCCCGCCCCCGAGCGGCACCTCGACGTGCGGCGCGTTCTCGGCGCCGTCGGGCACGGCGAGGCCGAGGGCGCGGTAGAAGGCCAGTGACTTCGCCAGGTCGGCGGCCACGATCCCGATGGCGTCCAGCTTCGCTTCGATCGTCATGGGCGAGAACGTAGGCGCGGCCCCTCGTCCGGGTCGTGAACGGATCGGACGCGCGCGTGCACGCCCGGGGTGTGGCCGTACGCGCGGCGGAAGACGTCGATGAACGCGCTGGTGGACGACCATCCGCAGGCGTGGGCCACGGTGGTGACCGGGGAGCCCTCGGCCAGCATCCGCAGCGCGTGGTAGAGCCGCAGCTGGGTGCGCCACTGCGGGAAGGTCATGCCGAGGTCGCTGCGGAACAGGCGCGTGAGCGTGCGCTCGCCCACCCCGACCGCGGCGCCGAGCGCGGCGAGGGTACGCGGGTCGGCGGGGTCGCGGCGCAGCGTGGCGCACACGGCGGCCAGCCGGGGGTCGGTGGGCTCGGGAAGGTGCACCGGCCGTTGGGGGGACGCGCGCAGCTCGTCGAGCAGCACGGCGTTCAGCCGGCGCCGTTCGGGCGTGTCGTCGTGCGGGCCGCGCGTCCAGGCGCGTATCAGCTCGCGCAGGAGCGGGCTCACTTCCAGCACGGTGGGGCGGTCGAGGCCGAGCGGGTTGACCGATGCCGGCACGCCCAGCATGTGGAGGTCGAGATCGCCGTACGCGCGGTGGGCGTGCACGGTGCCCGCCGGGACCCAGATCGCGCGGGTGCCGGGGGCGAACCAGGTGCCGGCGTCGGTGGTGATGGCCAGCACGCCGGAACCCGCGTAGAGGATCTGGTGGTCGTCGTGCCGGTGCGGGTCGATGGTCTCGCCGCTGGCCAGTGCCCGCCGCCGGGTGGGCGCCACCGGGGTGTGGCGGATGTTCGGCATACGTTGGCATCTTATCGGAAGCGGGACAAGCTGCGCCGCGACGACGATCACGATGTGACCCGCCAGCTCGCCACCCGCGCCGGAGGACCGATCACCCTCCTGGCCGCCGGACACGCCTGTGTCGACGTGTACCAGGGCGCCATCGCCGCGCTCGTGCCGTTCTTCGTGGCCGAACGCGCCTACACCTACGCCGCGGCGGCCGGTCTCGTCCTCGCCGCGTCGCTGCTGTCGTCCGTGGTGCAGCCCGTCTTCGGCGCGCTCACCGACCGGTGGCCGATGCCCTGGCTGCTGCCGGTGAGCACGCTCGTCGGCGGCGTCGGCGTCGCGCTCTGCGGGGTCGCCGACTCCTACCCCCTGACCCTCGCGTTCGTCGCCCTCTCCGGCATCGGGGTCGCGGCCTTCCACCCCGAGTCCGCCCGCGCCGCGCGGGCCGCGAGCGCCGGGAGCCACACCGCGATGAGCTGGTTCTCCCTCGGCGGCAACCTCGGCTTCGCCACCGCACCGGTCATGGTCGCCACGGTGGTCACCCTCGGCGGCCTGCGCGCCTCGCCGGTGCTGCTCGTGCCCGCCGTACTGGGCAGCGCGCTCTGCCTCGCCGCCGTGCGCGCCATCGCGGAACCGCGGCGCGCCGGCGGCCGCACCGCTGCCGCCGCCGGCACGGACGACTGGCCGTCGTTCGGCAGGCTGTCCGGCTCGATCGTGTGCCGTTCGATCGTCTTCGTGGGGCTCTCCGCGTTCGTCTCCCTCTACGCGGCGGATCGCAGCGGCGGCGGTGACGTCGCGGGCACCGCCGCGTTGTTCGTGCTGTACCTCGGCGGCGCCGTCGGCACCGTGCTCGGTGGGACGCTCGCCAGCCGCTTCGGCCGCGTCGCGGTCGTGCGCTGGTCCAACGCCCTCGCCGTGCTCGCGGTGGCGGGGGTGGTGTTCGTCCCGGGCCCGCTCATGCTCATCTGCGTGGCCCTCACCTCGGCCTGCCTCTACGTGCCGTTCTCGCTCAGCATCACCCTGGGCCAGGACTACCTGCCCCGGCGCGTCGGCACCGCCAGCGGGGTGACCCTCGGCCTCACGGTCAGCGTCGGCGGCATCGCCAGCCCGCTCATCGGCGCCGTCGCCGACCACACCTCCCTGCAGGTGGCGCTCACCCCGCTGATCGCGCTGCCCGCCGTGAGCTGGCTGCTGCTGCGCGCGCTGCGGGAGCCGGCACCCCTCTGAACGAACGGCACCCTCGTCCGGACCTGCCGGACGAGGGTGCCGTTCGTGCGGGTGCTACAGGTACTGACCGGTGTTCGACGCCGTGTCGATCGCCCGGCCCGTCTCCGCGTTCTTCCCGGTGACCAGGGTGCGGATGTAGACGATCCGCTCCCCCTTCTTCCCGGAGATGCGCGCCCAGTCGTCGGGGTTGGTGGTGTTGGGCAGGTCCTCGTTCTCGGCGAACTCGTCGACGATCGCGTCCAGCAGGTGCTGCACGCGCAGCCCCGGCTGGCCGGTCTCGAGCACCGACTTGATCGCGGCCTTCTTCGACCGGTCGACGATGTTCTGGATCATCGCGCCGGAGTTGAAGTCCTTGAAGTAGAGCGTCTCCTTGTCGCCGTTGGCGTAGGTGACCTCGAGGAACCGGTTCTCCTCCGTCTCGTCGTACATCCGCTCGACGATCCGCTGGATCATCGCATCGATGCAGGCCTTGCGGCTGCCCCCGAACTCGGCCAGGTCGTCGGCGTGGATCGGCAGGGTCTCGGTGATGTACTTGGAGAAGATGTCCTGCGCCGCCTCGGCGTCCGGCCGCTCGATCTTGATCTTCACGTCCAGCCGGCCCGGCCGCAGGATCGCGGGGTCGATCATGTCCTCGCGGTTGGACGCGCCGATGACGATGACGTTCTCCAGGCCCTCGACACCGTCGATCTCCGCCAGCAGCTGAGGCACGATCGTGGTCTCGACGTCGGAGGACACGCCCGACCCGCGGGTGCGGAAGATCGAGTCCATCTCGTCGAAGAACACGATCACCGGGGTGCCGGCCGACGCCTTCTCCCTGGCCCGCTGGAAGATCAGCCGGATGTGCCGCTCGGTCTCGCCGACGAACTTGTTGAGCAGCTCAGGGCCCTTGATGTTGAGGAAGAACGCCCGGCCCTCGTCGGGGTTGTCGCCGCGGACGGCCGCGACCTTCTTGGCCAGCGAGTTGGCCACGGCCTTCGCGATGAGCGTCTTGCCGCAGCCGGGCGGGCCGTACAGGAGCACGCCCTTGGGCGGGCGCAGCTCGTACTCCTTGAACAGCTCCGCGTGCAGGAACGGCAGCTCCACGGCGTCGCGGATCTGCTCGATCTGCCGGAACAGACCACCGATGTCCTCGTACTCGACGTCGGGCACCTCCTCCAGCACGAGGTCCTCGACCTCGGCCTTGGGCACCCGCTCGTAGGCGTAGCCGGCCTTGGTGTCGACCAGGAGGGAGTCGCCGGGCTTGAGCGCGACGCCGTCGGGGTCGTCCGGGCCGGGGAACAGCGGAGCGGCGAGCCACACCACCCGCTCCTCGTCGGCGTGCCCGACCACGAGCGCGCGGCCCGCGAGGCCGTCCTCGGTGGGCTCGGAGAGCACCTCGCGCAGCCCGCAGACCTCACCGATGCGCTCGTAGTCGCCGGCCTCGACGACGGTGAGCGCCTCGTTGAGCCGCACGGTCTGCCCGCTGCGCAGGTCCGACGTGTCGACCGCCGGTGAGACGGCGACGCGCATGCGCCGCCCTGAGGTGAAGACGTCGACCGTCTCGTCGGGGTACCGAGCGAGGAAGACGCCATAGCCGCTCGGTGGCTGCGCCAGCCGGTCGACCTCCTCGCGGAGGGCCACGAGCTGGCCGCGGGCCTCCTTGAGGGTCTCGGTGAGCTTCTCGTTGCGGGCCGAGAGCTGCGCGAGCCGGCTCGCCGACTCGGCCAGGCGCTGCTCGAGGACGCGCGCGTGCCGCGGGGACTCGGTGAGCTTGCGGCGGAGCAGGGCGACTTCCTCTTCGAGGAAGCGGATCTGCGCGGCGGCCTCGGCGGGGCTCAGCTCGCCGCGATCACCTGGTTCCCGCCTGCCGGGACCGTCGTAGGGGTTCACGGCATCCTCCCTCCGTGTTCCGTTTCCATACGGTACCTGCCAATGGGCGGTCTCCACCTTGTGGCAAACCGGTGATCCACCACTCAACCGGACGGCACCTTGACGCCGGGCGATCGTCCTGGTCCGGTCACCGGCGGGACGCGTGCCGTTGAGCCAGTCGGATTCACCGGCTGGTCGGTCTGCGCTGCGGCCGGGGTGGAACGACACCCTCCGCGAGCCGGCGTGCCGTCACGAGGAACGCGGTGTGGCCCTGCATGCGGTGCTCCGGGCGCACGGCGAGGCCCACGACGTGCCACGGGCGCATGAGCGTTTCCCACGCCTGCGGCTCGGTCCAGCACTGCTGCGAGCGCAGATCCTCCACGAGCCTGGACAGCTGGGTGGTCGTCGCGACGTAGCCGACCAGCACCCCGCCCGGAACGAGTGCCTTCGCCACGGTGTCGAGGTGCTCCCACGGTGCGAGCATGTCCAGCACCACCCGGTCGAAGCACCCGGGCGGCTCCTGCTCGGCCAGCGCGGCGAGGTCGGCCACCCGGAGGCACCAGTGCGGCGGCAGCTCGCCGAAGAACTGGCGGACGTTGCGTTCGGCGTGCTCGGCGTGGTCGGCGCGCACCTCGTAGGACACGACCCGGCCCTCGGGCCCGACGGCCTGCAGCAGCGAGCAGGCGAGCGCACCGGACCCGGCGCCCGCCTCCAGCACGCGCGCGCCGGGGAACACATCGCCCCACATCAGGATCTGCGCCGCGTCCTTCGGGTAGATCACCTGGGCGCCGCGGGGCATCGACAGCACGTAGTCGGCCAGGCGGGGCCGCAGGGCCAGGTACGGCGTGCCCACCGGGGAGACGATCAGGCTGCCCTCCGGCTTGCCGATCAGGTCGTCGTGGGCCAGCCCGCCGCGGTGCGTGTGGTACTCGGCGCCGGCCTGCAGGGTGATCGAGTAGTGCCGCCCCTTCGGGTCGGTGAGCTGCACCCGGTCCCCCGCGCGGAACGGGCCGCCGCGGGCGGGCAGCTCGGCCGGCTCGCTGTGGTCGACTGTCTCGGCCGGTCGAGATTCGGACACGAGGCGTAACGCTAACGGTCTCCCCCGCGGAGCCGTCACGCGCGGTCGGCCGCGGCGCCGCCGCATCCACGAATCGATGCGAATCGCGTCCCGGGCGCCCCGCCACGGAGCTCACGGTGATGTCGCAACGATCGAGGCTGCCGGACCGTCCGAGATCGGCCCCGCGGCCCCCGGCGACGGCCCCGACACGGATGGTGCAACGATCACCGCGCGTTGGGCCGATCGGGTCGGCCGGGTCACGCGCTAGTCCATCCGATCGAGTACTGCTTCTTCGACCGTCTCCTCGGCCGCCTCCGGCCAGCCGGGGTATTCGGGCGGCGTGCCGTCCCAGGCGGGGCAGAGCGCCTTGTGGCTGCACCAGTCGCACATGCGGGTGCGGTTGGGGCGGAAGTCGCCCGTCTCCCCCGCCGTGCGGATGGCCAGCCAGATGGCCTCGAGGGTGCGTTCGAAGCGGCGCAGCTCGGGCTCGTCGGGCTCGTAGGTGAGGTGCTCGGAGTCGGCGAGGTAGAGCAGGCGCAGCTGGCTGGGCACCACCCCGCGCTCCTGCAGGAGCGCGAGCGCGTAGAACTTCATCTGGAACAGCGCCGCGACCTCGCCTGCCTCCCGGGGCGCCGCACCGGTCTTGTAGTCGACCACCCGCATCTCGCCGGTGGGGGCGACGTCGAGGCGGTCGATGTAGCCGCGCAGCAGCAGGCCCGAGGCCAGCTCCGTCTCGACGAGCAGCTCGCGGGCGGCGGGTTCGAGCCGGCGTGGGTCCTCGAGCCGGAAGTACGCCTCCACCAGGTCGGCCGCGGACTCCAGCCACACCGGCAGCTCGGGGTCCTCCGCGCCCTCGAACAGCTGCCCGACCAGCTCGGGCAGCGCGGCGCACAGCTCCGCCCAGGCCGGGCCGACGAGCGCACGGGCCGCCTCGGCGGATCGCCCGGACGCCGGGACGTCGAACAGCCGCTCCAGCACCGCGTGCACCAGGGTGCCCCGGATCTGGGCGCGGGACGGACGCTCGGGCAGGCGGTCGATGGCGCGGAAGCGGTACAGCAGCGGGCACTGCTTGAAGTCGCCCGCCCGCGACGGCGACAGGGCCGGCCGACGGCGCGGAGCAGCCTCCACCGCCGTGCCCGCGAGCTCCGCGCCCGCAGTCTCTGTGCCCGCCGTATCCGTCACGCTCCGCAGCGTAGGCGACAGCTCTGACACTCCCGGGCGGTGCGGTCGGTGCTTCCGGGGCTGCTCTAGGTTCATGCCGGTGAAGACGATCCGCACCGCCGTGGCCGCTGCCGCGCTCACCGCCGCCCTCGCCGGGTGCGGCAGTCCGGTGGCCGGGACGCCCGCAGCACAGCCCGCCCCGCCACCGCCGCCGGCCCCGACGACACCGCCTCCCGACCCGGCCGCCGACCGGCAGGCGATCGAGACCGTGTTCCACGACTACTACCGCGCACTGCGTGCCCGCGACTTCACCGCGGCATGCGGCTACAACGCCCCGGAGACCACCAGCAGGCTGCTCGCCGACCTGCACGCCCGCGGGGTCGAGGCCGCGACGTGCGAGGAGGGCATGACCGCGGTGTACGCCATCCCGGAGAACGCGCGGATCGTCGAGCAGGCCGGCAAGAACGCCACGATCAAGAAGGTCACCGTGAACGGCGACGAGGCCACCCTCGACTGGACCTCGAAGGTGGACGGCAAGACCGGCCCGGGCACCACGCACCTGCGCCGCGTCGACGGCCGGTGGCTGCTGTCCGGCACGGGGGCGGCCGCCCCGACCAACCCCGGCAGGGGAACGTGAGCGAGCTCGAACCGTTCTACCGGCCGCTCGACGGGCCGGACGGCGCACGGTTCCACGCCACCACATCGACCGCGGGGCCGTGGTTCCCCGACGCTCAGCACGTGGGCCCGCCGTCGGCGCTGCTGACGCGGGCCCTCGAACGCCTGCCCGACGGTCCGGGCGTCCAGCTCGCGCGCATCACGGTGGAGGTGCTCGGGCCGGTACCCACCGGTGAGGTGCAGGTGGCGGCGGCGGTGGAGCGGCCAGGACGGTCCGTCGAGCTGGTGGCCGCGGAGATGAGCGCGGGCGGCCGCACGGTGCTGCGGGCCCGCGCCTGGCGCGTCACGGCGGGCGACACCGAGGCGGTCGCCGCGGGCGCCGCCGACCCATTGCCACCGCCCGCGGCGGCCACCCTGCAGACGGCCTGGGCGGAGGGGTGGCTCCCCGGGTTCATCGACGCCGTCGAGTGGCGCTGGGTGGCGGGCGGCCCGCCCGGAACGGGCCCGGGCACGGCATGGCTGCGCCAGCGGGTGCCGCTGGTGGAGGGCGAGAAGCCCACCCCGGTGCAACGGCTCATGGTGGCCGCCGACTGCGCAAACGGCGTCGGCGCCCCGCTGGACCTGCGCGAATGGCTCTTCGTCAACACCGAGCTCACCGTCCACCTGCACCGGCCCCCTCTGGGTGAGTGGATCGGCGTGGGCGCCACGACGGTGCTCGGTCCGTCCGGGGCCGGCACGGTGTCCGCGCTCCTCTACGACGAGCAGGGGCACACCGGCCGGAGCGCGCAGGCGCTGATCGTGCGGCCGCGGCGGGCTCAGCTCGCGTAGGGCTGGATCTTCGTGCCGTCGACGGCGCGGCAGGAGCGGATCTCCGAGGTGAGGATGGCGCGCACTCCCAGCTCGGCGAGGTCGTCCATCACCTTGTTCGCCACCGTGCGGCGCACCATCGACCGCACCGCCGACCAGCCGGGCTCGGTGAGCGGGGAGACGGTGGGCGCCTGCATGCCCGGTGTGATCCGCTTGGCGTCCTCGAGCACGTGGTCGGGGCAGTCGTAGTCGAGCATCAGGTACTGCCGCGCGTAGACCACGCCCTGCAGCCGGCCGGTGAACACGACCTTGGCCGCCTTGATCTCCGCCGTCTCCGGGCGGTCC
Source organism: Pseudonocardia adelaidensis (assembly GCF_039543345.1). Taxonomy (NCBI): domain Bacteria; kingdom Bacillati; phylum Actinomycetota; class Actinomycetes; order Pseudonocardiales; family Pseudonocardiaceae; genus Pseudonocardia; species Pseudonocardia adelaidensis. Next base: position 132,186 of record NZ_BAABJO010000006.1, read on the forward strand.
GGGCGCGGCTCCCGCTCGATGAGGGTGGCCTGCGACACCGCGATCGCGTCGTCGAAGGGCATCAGACCGTGCTGGCGCAGCGTGCGCCCGGACGACACGACGTCGGCGATCGCGTCGGCCAGCCCCAGCTGCACGGAGATCTCGACGGCACCGTCGAGCTTGATGATGTCGGCGCGGACCCGGTTGCGCGCGAGGTGGGCGCGCACGAGCCGCGGGTACGAGGTGGCGATCTTCTTGCCCTCGAGGTGCTTGATCGTCCACTGCTCGCCGGTGTCGGTGAGCGGGGGCGCGGCGAAGCGGAACTTGGAGGCCCCGAAACCGAGCTGGATGACGGTCTTGACCTGGCTGCCGGACTCCTCCATGAGGTCGGCGCCGGTGATGCCCAGGTGCAGGTCGCCGGATCCGACGTAGGTGGCGATGTCCTTGGGGCGCAGGTAGAAGAACTCGACCTCGTTCTCCTCGTCCAGCATGCTCAGGTCGCGGGAGTCCGAGCGCTGCCGGTACCCCGCTTCCCGCATCATGGTCGCGGCGGGCTCGGCCAGCGTTCCCTTGTTCGGGAGTGCGACGCGGAGCATGGGACTCTCCTCAAAAGCTACGTGCAGTGCCGTTCAACAGTCACAGTGGTTCAAAGGTACTTGTAGACGTCCTCGAGCGTGATCTTGCGTCCGATCATGAGGACCTGGACCCGGTACAGCAGCTGGGAGATCTCCTCGGCCAGCGCGTCGTCGGCCTCGTGCTCGGCCGCCAGCCAGACTTCCCCGGCCTCTTCGAGCACCTTCTTGCCCTGCTCGTGCACCCCGGCATCGAGCGCGGCCACGGTGCCCGAGCCCGCGGGCCGGTTGGCGGCGCGCTCGGTGAGCTCGGCGTACAGCCCGTCGAAGGTCTTCACGTCGGCATCTCCTCTCCTGGTCAGTGTCATATCTCGTCGAGAGCGACGCGAATCGGACCCCATCCGGTGCTGCGCCCGGTCAGCGCGATGCGCCGGACGGTCTCAAGCCTCGCATCACCGGTGTGGCCGCGGCGAGCGGACCCCGCCGGCGGACGAGCGGTCACGCCACGCGCTCGCTCCGTGCCTGTGCGTAACTGATCTCGACGTCGGCGGGCGCGAGCCCGAGCAGCGAGCCCCGGTGGACGCGCCGCGGCCCGGCCGGCACCTGCACGTCGCAGGGCACGACGAGCACGGCGCAGCCGGCCCGTTCCGCCGCCGTGGCACCGGTCGGCGAGTCCTCCACCGCGAGACAGCTCCCGGGAGCGACGCCGAGCAGCTCGGCCGCCCGCAGGTACGGGTCGGGGTCCGGCTTGCCGCGCGGGACCTCGTCGCCGCACACGGTCACGGTGAAGTGCTCGCGCCCGATGCCGTCGAGGGCCTTCTCGGTGAGCGAGCGCAGGGTGTTGGTGACGAGCGCCGTGGGCCAGCCCGCTTCGCGGACCATCCGCAGGGCGTCGAGGGCGCCCGGCCGCCATTCGAGACCGGCCGCGAACAGCTCGCCGGTCCGGTCGGTCAGGTACTGCGCCGCCTGCGCCATCCGCTCCGGGTCGGCCTCCAGGCCGAGGTCGTCGAACATCAGCGCGAGCGAACGCGCCATGTTCGAGCCGACCATCGCCTCGCGGGCCGCTGCCGACAGCGCGCCGCCGAGCCACCGCGCGGTGTCGGCGAGGGAGACCGTCCAGACCTTCTCGGAGTCGACGAGGGTGCCGTCCATGTCCCACAGGACCGCAGCCGGACCGGACGGGTTAGCCAGCATTGAAGTACTTCGCCTCCGGGTGGTGGGCCACGAGCGCGTCGGTCGACTGCTCGGGATGCAGCTGCAGCTCCTCGGAGAGCTGCACGCCGATCCGGTCGGGTTCGAGCAGCTCCACGATCTTCGTGCGGTCCTCGAGGTTGGGGCAGGCGCCGTAGCCGAGCGAGTACCGGGCACCCCGGTAGCCGAGCTTGAAGAACTCCTCGACGTCGTCCGGGTCCTCCGCGGCCACCGCGCCGCCCGCCGGGAACACCAGCTCCTCCCGGACGCGCCGGTGCCAGTACTCCGCGAGCGCCTCGGTGAGCTGCACGCCGAGGCCGTGCACTTCCAGGTAGTCGCGGTAGGCGTCCTTGGCGAAGAGCTCGTTCGCGTAGTCGGCGATCGGCTGGCCCATCGTCACCAGGTGCAGCGGGAGCACGTCGACCTCGCCCTCGGCGATCGCCCGGTCGCGGGGGCGCCAGAAGTCGGCGAGGCACAGGTACCGATCCCGGCGCTGGCGCGGGAACGTGAACCGGAACCGCTCGTCGGCATCGGGCTTCGGCTCCGCCAGAACCACCAGCGAGTCGCCCTCGGCGACCGCGGGAAAGTACCCGTAGACGACGGCCGCGTGCGCGAGGACCCCCTCGGTGGACAGCCGCTCCAGCCAGTACCGCAGCCGCGGGCGCCCCTCGGTCTCGACGAGGTCCTCGTAGCTGGGGCCGGCCCCGGCCTTCGCGCCGCGCAGCCCCCACTGCCCCAGGAACAGGGCGCGCTCGTCGACCATACCGGCGTAGTCGGCCACGGCGACGCCCTTCACCACGCGGGTGCCCCAGAACGGCGGGGTGGGGATCGGGTTGTCCAGCGCGACGTCCGAGCGGGCGGGCAGCGGGCCCGCCGCCTCCGCCTCCGCCGCCCTGCGCTTGGCGGCGATCCGCTGTGAACGCTCGTGGCGGGCCTTGCGCTCGGCGCGCTTCGCCTCCTCCTCCGGGTCGACGGCCGGCGCCTCACCGCGGGCGCGGGCCATCGTGGCGTCCATCAGCCGCAGGCCCTCGAAGGCGTCGCGGGCGTAGGAGACCCGGCCCTCGTAGACCTCGGTGAGGTCGTTCTCCACGTAGGAGCGGGTCAGCGCGGCGCCCCCGAGCAGCACCGGGAGCGTCTTCGCCAGCCCGCGGGCGTTCATCTCCTGCAGGTTCTCCTTCATCACCACCGTGGACTTGACCAGGAGCCCGGACATGCCGACGGCATGGGCCCGGTGCTCCTCGGCGGCGGATAGGATCGTGGAGATCGGTTGCTTGATGCCCAGGTTCACGACCGTGTAGCCGTTGTTGGTGAGGATGATGTCCACGAGGTTCTTGCCGATGTCGTGGACATCGCCCTTCACGGTGGCGAGCACGATCGTGCCCTTGCCGTCGGAGTCGGTCTTCTCCATGTGGGGCTCGAGATGGGCCACCGCGGCCTTCATCACCTCGGCCGAGGCGAGCACGAACGGCAGCTGCATCTGCCCGGAGCCGAACAGCTCGCCGACGGTCTTCATCCCGGAGAGCAGCGTGTCGTTGATGATCTCCAGCGCGGGCCGTTCCTCCAGCGCCGCGTCGAGGTCGGCCTCCAGGCCGTTGCGCTCCCCGTCGACGATCCGCCGCTCCAGGCGTTCGAACAGCGGGAGCGCGGCCAGCTCCTCGGCGCGCCCGGCCCTGGCCGAGCTCGCGGTGACCCCTTCGAACAGCTCCATGAACCTGTTCAGCGGGTCGTAGCCGGGGCGGCGGCGGTCGTAGACCAGGTCGAGGGCCACCGACCGCTGCTCGTCGGGGATCTTCGACATCGGCAGGATCTTGGCCGCCGAGACGATCGCGGTGTCGAGGCCGGCGTTCACGGCCTCGTGCAGGAACACCGAGTTCAGCACCTGGCGGGCCGCGGCGTTCAGCCCGAAGGAGATGTTGGAGACGCCCAGCGTGGTCTGCACGTCCGGGTAGCGGCGCTTGAGCTCCCGGATGGCCTCGATCGTCTCCAGGCCGTCGCGGCGCACCTCCTCCTGCCCGGTGGTGATCGGGAAGGTGAGCGTGTCGACCACGATGTCCTCGACGTGCATCCCGTGGTTCTCGGTGAGGTCGCGGATCAGCCGCTCGGCCACCCGCACCTTCCAGTCCGCGGTGCGGGCCTGCCCCTGCTCGTCGATGCACAGCGCGACCACCGCGCAGCCGTGCTCGCGGACCAGTTCCATCGCGCGCTGGAACCGCGACCCGGGACCGTCGCCGTCCTCGTAGTTGACCGAGTTGATGATGCAGCGGCCGCCGAGGCGCTCCAGACCTGCGCGCAGCACGGCGGGCTCGGTGGAGTCGAGCATGATCGGCAGCGTGGAGGCCGTGGCCAGCCGGCCTGCGAGCTCGGCCATGTCGGCCACGCCGTCGCGGCCGACGTAGTCGACGCACAGGTCGATCAGGTGCGCGCCGTCGCGGGTCTGCTCGCGGGCGATGGCGACGCAGTCCTCCCATGCCTCGGCGAGCATCGCCTCGCGGAACTTCTTGGAGCCGTTGGCGTTGGTGCGCTCGCCGACCATGAGCACGGACGTGTCCTGCCGGAACGGCACCGCGGCGTAGAGGGAGGCGACGCCCGGCTCCGGGCGTGGGGTGCGCGGTGCGGGCCGGACGTCCCGCACGGCCGCGGCGACGGTGCTGACGTGCTCGGGTGTGGTGCCGCAGCACCCGCCCACCAGCCGCAGCCCGTAGTCGCGCACGAAGGTGGCGAGCGCCTCGGCGAGCTCGTCCGGCGTGAGCGGGTACTCCGCGCCGTTCGGGCCGAGCTGCGGCAGGCCCGCGTTGGGCATCACCGAGAGCGGGATCCGCGCGTGCTTGGAGAGCGTGCGCAGGTGCTCGCTCATCTCGGCCGGGCCGGTGGCGCAGTTCAGCCCGATGACGTCGACGCCCAGCGGCTCGATCGCCGCCAGTGCCGCACCGATCTCGCTGCCGAGCAGCATCGTGCCGGTGGTCTCCACCGTGACCTGGGTGATCAGCGGGATGCGCCGGCCCTCCGCGGCCATCGCGCGCTGCATCCCGTGCACGGCGGCCTTCACCTGCAGCAGGTCCTGGCAGGTCTCCACGATGAACGCGTCGGCCCCGCCGGCCAGCAGCCCGCGACCGCACTCGGTGTAGGCGTCGCGGAGCCGGGCGAAGGTCTCGTGCCCGAGCGTGGGCAGCTTGGTGCCCGGCCCGACCGAGCCGAGCACGAACCGCGGCCGCTCCGGCGTGGACAGCTCGTCGGCGACCTCCCGGGCCAGCGCCGCCCCCTTCTCCGCCAGCTCGCGGATCCGGTCGGCGATGCCGTACTCGGCGAGGTTGGGCAGGTTGGCCCCGAACGTGTTGGTCTCGACCGCGTCGGCGCCCGCCTCCAGGTACGCGCGGTGGATGTGGCGGACAACGTCGGGCCGGGTGTCGTTCAGGATCTCGTTGCAGCCCTCGAGCCCGGCGAAGTCGTCCAGCACCAGGTCGGCTGCCTGCAACATCGTGCCCATGGCGCCGTCGGCGAGCACGACGCGCTCTCCGAGCGCGTCGAGGAACGTCGAATCGAGATCGGAGCGCACCCGCCCACGGTAGCCGCCGCGGGGGATGGACCGGTCGGGGAGCGCGGCTAGCCGTAGGCTGGACGGATGACCGACCGCGATCCGCGAACCGGAGCGTCGGGCGACCTGCCGCGTCTGGTCGAGCCGGTGATGATCGCCGCCTTCGAGGGGTGGAACGACGCAGGAGAGGCCGCCAGCACCGCGCTGGAGCACCTCGAGCTCAGCTGGGACGCCACCCCGCTGGCCTCGATCGACCCCGAGGAGTACTACGACTTCCAGGTCACTCGCCCGCACGTCCGGCTGGCCGACGGGGTCACCCGGAAGATCGAGTGGCAGACCACCCGGCTGTCGGTGGCCAAGCTACCCGGCACCGAGCGGCACGTCGTGCTCGTCAACGGCATCGAGCCGAACCTGCGCTGGCGCGGATTCTGCCGCGAGCTCCTCGGTTACGTGGAGGGGCTGGGCGTGACGAAGGTCATCACCCTGGGTGCGCTGCTCACCGACACCCCGCACACCCGGCCCACCCCCGTCAGCGGCATCTCCTACGACAAGTCCTCCGCAGGCGAGCTCCGGGTGGAGCCGTCGAGCTACCAGGGCCCCACCGGGATCGTCGGCGTGTTCCAGAACGCGTGCGTCGAGGCAGGCATCCCGGCCGTGTCGTTCTGGGCCTCCGTACCGCACTACGTCTCGCAGGCCCGCGTGCCCAAGGCCGCCGTCGCCCTGCTGCACCGCGTGGAGGAGATCCTCGACGTCGAGGTGCCGCTCGGCGCGCTGCCCGAGCAGGCCGAGGAGTGGGAGCGCACCGTCTCGGAGATGGCCGAGGCCGACGACGAGGTGCGTGAGTACGTGCGACAGCTCGAGGAGCAGGCCGAGGCCGAGGGCGACGCGCTGCCCGAGGCCGACGGGGACGCGATCGCCGCCGACTTCGAGCGGTACCTGCGCCGCCGTGGCACGGGGGGCTCGGGCAACTGATCCCCGCGGAGATTGCAGCCAAGCCGCTGTCGAGCCACTGGCGCCGGTCCGCCTGCTACGCGACGGCGCTCAGCCGCCAGACACACATGGCACGCAACCAGGTGGCATGAAAGTGGCGTTCCTGCAATCCCGCGCCGGTGCCGCGCTCGCCCGGGCGGGGCTCTACGCCGGGGCGTTCCTCGGGCCGTTCGGGGCCGGCATCACCGTCGCGATGCTGCCCGAGCTCGGGACGTCGTACGGCGTCACGCCCGGCACGGCGTCGCTGTCGGTCACGGCCTACTTCCTGCCGTTCGCGGCCGTCATGCTCTTCTCCGGTGCCCTCGGCGAGCGCTGGGGGCGGCGCCGCACGGTCGTCGTCGGTTACGCCGGCTACGTGCTCGCGTCGGTGGCGTGCATCCTCGCCACGACGTTCACGCTGTTCCTCGCGGCGAGGGCGCTGCAGGGCGTCGCCAACGCGTTCACCACGCCGCTGCTGCTCTCCGCGCTCGGGGCGGCGGCGCCGCCGAACCGGCTGGGCCGCGCTCTCGGCTGGTTCGGATCGTTGCAGGCGGCGGGGCAGACGTCGGCGCCGCTGTTCGGTGGCCTCGCCGCCGAGGCCGACTGGCGGTTCGCGTTCGCCGGGGTCGCGGTCGTCGCGGGCGGACTCGCGCTGATCGGCATCCCCGCGGACCCCGCGGCCGACGGCGCGCGGCGGGAACGGCTGGCCACCGCGTTGCGCGCGGCACTGCGCCCGGCGGTCCTGCGCATCGGACTGGCCTCCGCCCTGGGATGGGGCTGTCTCACCGGCCTGAGCTTCATGGTCGCGCTGCGGCTCGAGGAGGGGTTCGGCGTCGGCTCCGGACCGCGCGGGCTGGTGCTCACCGTGGCCGGGGTGGCCGGGCTGCTCACCGCCCGGCTCGTCGGCGGCAGCGTCGACCGGATCGGGCGGCGCCGCAGCGTGCTCGTCGGCGTCGGAATCGGCGCACTCGTCGTCGTCGGCGTGGGCGCGCTGCCCGCCGTGTGGATGGTCGCCGTCGCGTGGGCGCTCGGCGGGATCGCCACCCAGCTCCTGCTCGTCGGCGTCAACGCGATGGTGCTGGGCTCCGAGCTGGGCAGCGGAGGGGCGGTCTCGGTCGTGCAGTCGCTGCGCTTCGGCGGCGGCGCCCTGAGCCCGGTGGCGTTCACGCCGCTGTACCACGCCGACCCGCTCGCCGGCTTCCTGGTGCCGGCGGCGCTGCTGGTCACGGCGATCCCGGCGCTCCTCCCCCGAAAGCCCCACTGAGCGTCAGCAAAGTGGCTTTGCTGACATCGGGTCAGGGGGTGAGGATTGCCAGGAGGGCTCGCGCGTAGGCGCGTTCTGCATCCACGTCCACGTGGCGTTCCGCTGACCCGTCGGGGCCCTCGATCACCACGGCGAAGCCGTCACCGATCGGTTCCAGGCGCCGGAACCGGGGCCCGAGCGCCTCGCGCAGCTGGCCCTCGCGGGGCAGCCAGACGACCGCCTCCTGCGGCACGCTGTCCAGCGCCCACTCCGTGGTGCCGTTGAACCGGATCAGCGGGCCGGTGGGCGCCTGGTGGACGTCGATGGTCAGCTCGCTGACCACGAACACGTCGGCGTCCATCTCCCGCCCCGGGATCACGAACCGGTCGCCGGACGCGGGTGTCCACGCCAGGCCCGCGGCCCGCAGCCGCAGCGCGAGCTCCACCGAGATCATTTCGCGCCGATCATTCCGCATCGATCATTTCGCGCCGATCACGCGCCGGGCGTGACGCCGTGCCGGCGCAGGTCGGCGAGGTCCACCCAGTCCAGGGTGCGGGCGTGCGTGGCCTCCAGCACCACCGGAGGGGCGACGCCGGCCTCGAGCGCCTCGGCCCAGCGGTCGGCGCACAGGCACCAGCGGTCGCCCGGCCGCAGGCCTGCGAAGCCGTACTCGGGCCGTGGGGTGGACAGGTCGTTGCCGTGCGCGCTGCTGAAGTCCAGGAACTCGGCGGTGACCTGGGCGCAGACCGTGTGCACCCCCGCGTCCTCGGCCCCGGTGTCGCAGCAGCCCGTGCGGTAGAAGCCGGTGATCGGGTCAGTGCCGCAGGTCTGCAGCTCCCCACCCAGCACGTTGCGCGCCATGTGCCTCACCCAACCAGAACGGGTAGCCCCGGCGCATGACCGAGCCGCATGCAGCCCCGGAACCCGACCCGGAGCCGCGCCTGCCCGGCATGCCCGACCTCGACGTCGACCTGCCCGCCGACGAGGACGCCGACGACCAGCCGGGCAACATGCCCGGCGAGGACGTCGATCCGGACGCCGGCAGGATGGAGCCGCCGGACTGACCCGGCCCTCGCACCAAGCGAGGCGCCGGCGTGCCGCTCACACACCAACTCGTGCGCTGGCACACCAACTGCAGTTCGTGTGCGGGCACCGAAGTTGGTGTGCGAGCGGGTCAGCGGGGTGGGAGCGCCACACCGAGGAGCGCGTCGATCGCCTTCCGGGCGAGCGCAGGCGCCGCCGCGTCGCGACCACGGCGCTCCAGCGCCTCCCCGGCCCACGCGTCCACCGCGGCGAGCGCGGCCGGCGTGTCGAGGTCGTCGGCGAGGTGGGTGCGCAGCCGGGCCACCAGGTCGTCGGCAGGCGGGGCGGAGGACAACGCCACGGCGGCGCGCCAGCGGGCCAGCCGGGCCTCGGCGGTGGCCAGCAGGTCGGCGGTCCAGGCGCGGTCGGTGCGGTAGTGCCCCGCGAGCAGCGCGAGCCGGATCGCGTTCGGGTCGACGTCCTGGGAGCGGAGCTTGGAGACGAACACGAGGTTGCCGCGCGACTTCGACATCTTCTCGCCGTCGAGCCCGATCATGCCGGCGTGCACGTAGTGCCGGGCGAACGGGTGCACCCCGGTGAACGCCTCGGCGTGGGCCGCCCCGAACTCGTGGTGCGGGAAGACCAGGTCCGACCCGCCGCCGTTCAGGTCGATCTGGGTGCCGAGCCGGTTGAGCGCGATCGCCGTGCACTCGACGTGCCAGCCCGGGCGGCCCGCGCCGAGGTCGGACTCCCAGTGCGGCTCGCCCGGCCGCGCCATGCGCCACAGCAGCGCGTCGGCGGGGTGGCGCTTGCCCGGGCGGTCCGGGTCGCCGCCGCGCTCGCGCGAGAGCGCGATCATCGTGGCCTCGTCGTAGTTCGACTCGTAGCCGAAGTGGCCGCTGGCGGTCGAGTCGAAGTAGAGGTCGGGATACTCCGGGTCGGGCACCCGGTACGCCGCACCGGCCGCGAGCAGCTTGCCCACCAGCTCGGCGATCTCCCCCATCGCCTCCACCGCGCCGACGTACTGCCGCGGCGGCAGCACCCGCAGCGCCTGCATGTCCTCGCGGAACAGGGCGGTCTCGCGCATGCCGAGCACGACCCAGTCGTCCTGGTCGCGGGCTGCGCGCTCGAGCAGCGGGTCGTCGATGTCGGTGATGTTCTGCACGTAGTGCACGTCGTGGCCGAGGTCGCGCCACACCCGGTTGACCAGGTCGAACGCCAGGTAGGTGGCCGCGTGGCCGAGGTGGGTGGCGTCGTAGGGGGTGATGCCGCAGACGTACATGGTGGCCGTGGGGCCCGGCGCCGTGGGGCGGATCCGGGCGGACGCGGTGTCGTGCAACCGGAGCGGCGGTCCCCCGCCCTCGAGCCGCGGGACGTCGACGGATGCCCAGGTCTGCATAGGGACAACGTACGTGATGCTATCCTTTGGGCAAATGCCCAAGGCGATCGCCCAAGGAGTGCGGATGACCCGGACCGCGGCGGATCGCGGCCGCGAGGTGCGGCGACGGCTGGTGCAGGCGGCGCGGGAGCTCGTGCCCGAGCGCGGCTGGACGGCCGTGAGCACCCGCACGGTGGCCGAGCGGGCCGGCGTCGCGCCCGGGCTCGTGCACTACCACTTCGCCTCGCTGCAGGCGCTGCTCGCCGAGGCGGCCGTCGGCGCGCTGCGCGAGATGATCGACGGCGTCGGCGAACTGCTGCAGCAGGCGCGCACCCCCACCGAGCTCGTCGACCTGATCGCGGCCGCGGTGGACCGGTACACCGGCACCGACCCGGCCTCGCTACTGGCCGTCGAGACCTACCTGGCCGCCACCCGGGACCCGGGCCTGCGTGAGCAGCTCGGTGCCGTCCTCGACGAGTTCCGGGACGGCGTCGCCCGGCAGCTGCGGGAGCAGGGCGTGCCGGACCCGGTCGCCACCGCCGCCGTGCTGGCCGCCGTGGTCGACGGCGTCCTGCTGCACCGGGCACTCGGCCCGGTACCGGCCGTCGCGCAGGTGCTGCACCGGATCGTCGCGGAGGGAGAGCACTGATGAGGATGAAGGTCGCGATCTGCGGGGCGGGGATCTCCGGGCTCGCGCTGGCGCACCGGATGCACGCCCACGGGTGGGACGTCGTGGTGCTGGAGCGGGCGCGGGGGCCGCGCGAGCAGGGCTACATGATCGACTTCTTCGGGCCGGGGTTCGACGCCGCCGAGGCGATGGGGCTGCTGCCGGCGCTGCACGAACGGGCCCATCCGATCGACGAGGCGACCTACGTGGACGCAGCCGGTCGCACGACGGGCCACCTCACCTTCGCCCGGTTCGCCGCCGCCGAGGACGACCGGCTGCTGAGCCTGCTGCGCTCCGAGCTGGAGGCGGTGCTGCGCGCCCAGCTGCCCGCCGCGGTCGACCTGCGGTTCGGCGCGGGCGTGGCGGACGTGCGCGAGCGGACCGGTGGGGTGGACGTCGGGCTCGCCGACGGCACCCGCCTGGGCGCCGACCTCCTCGTCGGCGCCGACGGGATCCACTCCACCGTGCGCAGGCTGGTCTTCGGCGAGGAGCACCGCTACCTGCGCTACCTCGGCTTCCACACGGCGGCCTTCCAGTTCGACGACCCGGTGGTGGAGGAGGCCACCCGCCACCGGGTCTGCCTGACCGACACCCCGCAGCGCCAGATGGGCGTCTACGGGCTGGGCCGTGGCCGGGTCGCCGCGTTCACCGTGCACCGCACACCCGATCCCACGCTGCCGGCCGACGCCCGGACCGCCGTGCAGGAGGAGTACCGCTCCCTCGGCTGGCTCGTCCCCCGCGTGCTCGCCGCTTGCCCGCCCTCGTCCGAGGTGTTCTACGACCAGGTCGCGCAGATCGAGATGCCGCGGTGGAGCCGCGGGCGGGTCACGCTGCTGGGCGACGCGTGCGCCGCGGTGTCGCTGCTCGCGGGCCAGGGTGCGTCGCTCGGACTCGGCGGCGCGTACGTCCTCGCCGAAGCCATCGCCTGCGCGCAGACGGTCGAGGCGGGGCTGGAACGGTACGAGCGCACGTGGCGCCCGGTCGCCACCGACCGCCAGGAGGTCGGCAGGCGGGCGGCGCGCTGGTTCCTGCCGGCCTCGCGGCGCCAGGTCCTGCTGCGCAGGGCCTTCCTCAGGCTCGGCGGGCTCCCCGGGATGGATCGCCTGATCGCCGCAGCGATCGCGGGCAACCGGGCGCCGGTGGTGGCGGAGCCGGCGGCGCGCTAGACACGGCCTGGTCACCACCACTCGTGCGACAGCTTCGCCTCGATGTCGCGCACGTGGCGGCGGACGCAGTCCGGGCACAGCCAGTGCTCGCGGCCGTCGGGGTCGCGTTCGCGCACCCAGGTGACGGCACTCGCGGCATCCTGGTCGCGGGTGGCACCGCAGTGCCGGCAGGTGTCCACGCGCACAGCATGCCCACTTGCCCGTGGCCCTGCCGCGTGCCAACCTGAGGCAAGTCATCTAGACCAAACGTCTATTCCCAGCGAGACCCGTCTTGAGAGGTTCTAGTGCGGACCGTCATCGGGGTCGACATCGGCGGCTCGAAGACGCACGGGATCCGCGCCGTCGACGGCGAGCCGGTGGCCGAGGCGGTCGCGGGCAGCGCCAACGTCGCGGCGGTGGGTGTCCCGGAGGCCGGGCGTCAGCTCGACACCCTGTTCGCCCACCTGGACGTCAGCGGGGTCGACGCGGTCTGCGCCGGGGCGGCGGGTGCCGACGGCACCGAGTCGATCGGCGCCATGACGCGCCTGCTCGCCGAGCGCGTGCCGGGGGCGCGGGTGAGCGTGGTGCACGACGCACGGCTCGTGCTCGCGGCCGAGGGCCTCGACGCGGGCGTCTCCCTGATCGCAGGCACCGGATCGGTGGCGTGGGGCCGGCGCGCCGACGGCGAACAGGCGCGCGCGGGCGGATGGGGTCACCTGCTCGGCGACGAGGGCAGCGGCTACCGCGTGGCGCTCGACGCCGTCCGTCACGCGCTGGACCGGATGGACGCCGGCGCGCCCCCCGACCCGCTCACCGACGCGCTGGTCGCGAGCTGTGGCCTCGCCGACCGGACCGAGCTGATCGACTTCGTCTACGCGCGGCAGGACAAGCGGTACTGGGCCGAGCGAGCCGCGGTCGTCACCGGGCTCGCCGCGCGGGGCGACGCGGCAGCGTCGCTGATCGTCGACACCGCGGCCGACGCCCTCGCGGCGCTGGCCACGCGGGTGCTCGGGCGGCTGGACCTGCCCGGTCCCGTGGTGCTGGGCGGCGGGTTCGCCGTGCACCAGCCGCCGCTCCAACGGTCCGTGCGCCAGCGGCTCGCCGGCGTCGAGGTGCGCGTCCTCACCCACGCCCCGGCCGTCGGCGCGGTGCGCCTGGCCGCCGCACTCCCCCGTCCCGAGATGGAGAAGCTGTGACCCCCGCACTCACGTCCCGGCCCGGCCACCTGATGGCGGCCGAGATCGGCGAGCAGCCCGCCATCTGGCGCAGCCTGCTCGCCCACGGCGGCGACGCCGGTATCGACGCGGCCGCGGAGATGATCCGCGCCCGGCGCCCCCGCGCGGTGCTGTTCGTCGCCCGCGGCACGAGCGACCACGCCGCGCTCTACGCGAAGTACCTCGTGGAGATCCGCCACGGCCTGCCTGCCGGGCTCGTCTCCCCCTCGACGATGACGGCCTACGGCGCGCGGCCGGACCTGCGCGACGTGCTGATGATCGGGGTGAGCCAGTCGGGCGGCTCGCCCGACCTCGTCCGCTCGCTCGCGGTGGCCGGGGAGCAGGGTGCGCTCACAGTGGCCGTCACCAACGACGTCTCCTCGGCGCTGGCGCAGACCGCGCACGCCCACGTCGACGTGCTCGCGGGCCCGGAGCGCTCGGTGGCGGCCACCAAGTCGTACACGGCGCAGCTGCTCGCGCTGTACCTGCTGCTCGAGGAGGTCCGCGGCGTCGACGGCCGCGCCGCGGCGGCCCCGCTGCCGGACCTGGGCGACGCGCTGCTCGCGCGGCGGGGCGAGATCACCGCGCTCGCGCAGCGCTACCGGTTCGCGCAGCGGATGCTCACCACGGCCCGCGGCTACTCCTACCCCACCGCCCGCGAGGCCGCGCTGAAGCTGATGGAGACCTCCTACGTGTCGGCGCAGGCGTTCTCCGGTGCCGACCTGCTCCACGGCCCGCTCGCCCTGGTCGACCCGCAGGTGCCGGTGCTGGCCGTCGTGGCGTCGGGCGTGGGCGGCGCGGCGATGCGTGACGTGCTGCCGCGGCTCGCCGAGCGCAGCGCGGACGTGTGCTGCGTGGGCCATCCCGCCGCGGTGGCCGGCGCCGCGTGCGGGTTCACCCTGCCCGACGGGGCACCCGAGGAGCTGTCCCCGCTGCTGGAGATCCTGCCGTTCCAGCTGCTGGCCCTGGACGTCGCGGTCGGGCGCGGCGGCGACCCGGACGCCCCGCGCGGCCTGTCCAAGGTCACGGAGACCCTGTAGATGGGCACTGTGATCGTCTCGGCCGGCACGCTCGTCGCCGACGACCTCCCGGTCGGCCCCGGGTGGGTGGAGGTCCGCGGCGACCGGATCGCCGCCACGGGGGCGGGCGTGCCGGCGGCACCCGACATCGACCTCGGGGGCGCCGTGCTCGTGCCTGGCTTCGTCGACATGCACGTGCACGGCGGCGCCGGTGCGGCCTTCCCGGACGGCGACGCGGAGACCGCGCTGCGGGCCGTGGAGTTCCACCGGGCGCACGGGACCACCACCATGGTGGCGAGCCTCGTGGCCGCAGGCCCGGACGACCTGCTGAAGACCGTCGACGCGCTGGGCGAGCTGGTGGTCGACGGCGAGCTCGCCGGTGTGCACCTCGAGGGCCCGTGGCTGGCCGAGGGGCGCTGCGGAGCGCACGACCCGCGGCAGCTGCGCGACCCCGATCCCGCCGAGCTGGACCGGCTGCTGCGGGCCGGCGGCGGCGCCGTCCGGATGGTCACGCTCGCGCCCGAGCGGGCCGGTGGCCTGGACGCCGTGCGCCGGATCGTCGGCGCCGGGGCGGTCGCCGCGATCGGGCACACCGACGCCAGCTACGCGCTCACCCGCAAGGCGATCGATGCCGGCGCTCGGGTGGGCACGCACCTGTTCAACGCGATGGCCCCCGTCCACCACCGCGAGCCCGGCCCGGCCGTGGCGCTGCTCGAGGACGGGCGGGTCACGGTCGAGCTCGTGACCGACGGCCTGCACGTGCACCCCGCGCTGTGGGAGCACGTCGTGCGCAGCGCAGGCGCGGAGCGGGTGGCCGCGGTGACCGATGCGATGGCCGCGGCCGGCATGCCCGACGGCGAGTACCACCTCGGGGCGATGCGCGTCACCGTGGCCGACGGGGTGGCCCGGCTCGCGGCGAGCAGCGACGGCCGGGCGGGCGCCATCGCCGGGAGCACGGCCACCACGGACACCCTGTTCGCGAAGGTCGTGCGGCACGCCGCGGTGCCGCGTGAGGAGGCGCTGCGCCGGGCCGTCGCGCTGACGGCGACCAGCCCGGCCCGCGCGCTCGGCCTCGCGGACGTGGGCGCGCTCGCGCCGGGCAAGCGCGCCGACCTGGTCGCGCTCGACCCCGAGCTGCGGGTCCGCGAGGTCTACCGCTCCGGAACGCGGGTGCCGCGCTGAGCCCTGCCCGGGGAGGGCCGGCATGGTGGCCATGCTGCCGTGCTACGCCAGTATGGCCACCATGCTGTCGATTCCGGTGGCCGCTCCTCAGCGCTTGCGGGCACGGATGTAGTCCGACACCACCTCGGCGCCCAGGCCGTCCAGCGTGGGCGCCACCACCCGGCCACTGCAGCGGCGCGCCACGTCGTCGACGAACATCGCCAGGCGCGGGTCGTCGCCGAGCATGAAGAACGTGATCGACGGCCGCAGGGTCGTGATCTTGTCCAGCGCGCCGATCGTGGCCCGCAGCGTCTCCGGGCTCGGCGGCCAGTCGAACACCGCCTCGCCGTCGGGTTCCAGGTGGGCCGTGGGCTCGCCGTCGGTGACGACCAGCACGACGGGCTGCGCGTCCGGGTTGTGGCGCAGGTGCTCGCCCGCCAGCAGGAGCGCGTGGTGCAGGTTGGTGCCCTGCTCCCACACCCCCTCCAGGCCGACCAGCTCCCCCAGCTCCACCGACCGCGCGTGCCGCCCGAACGTGATCAGCTTCAGGTCGTCGCCGCGGAAGCGCGTGGAGATCAGCTGGTGCAGCGCGAGCGCCGTGCGCTTCATCGGCACCCAGCGCCCGTCCTGCACCATCGACCACGAGGTGTCGACCAGCAGCGCCACCGCCGCGCGCGAACGCTGCTCGGTCTCCACGATCTCCACGTCGGTGACGTCGAGCGCCCGGTCGTCGCCGCCCGCTCTGCGCAGCTGCGCGTTGAGCAGCGTGCGCGGCACGCTCCACGCCTCGGTGTCGCCGAACGCCCACGGCCGGGTGGCCCCGGTCGCCTCGCCCGCCGGCCCGGACCTGCGGTCCTCCCGCTCGCCGCGGCGCGCACCGATCTTGTCGACGACGTCGCGCAGCGCCGACTCGCCCAGGCGGCGCAGCGCCTTCGGCGACAGCTGCAGCGACCCGTCCGGGGCCCGCTCGAACAGGCCCTGGCGCTCCAGCTCGCGCTGCAACTCGGCGAGCGCGCGCGCGTCGACGCGGGCCTGGTCGCCCAGGTGCTCGCCGAGCGCGTCGATGTCGATGTCCTCCATCCGCGCGCCCGGGTAGCTCTGCGACAGCTGCTCGGCCAGCGCGTCGAGCTGCCCGAGCTGCTCCATCGCGCGGGTGGCCTCGCCCATGCCGAGCGGGTTGTCGCCGCGGAAGCGACCGCGACCCTCCCAGTCCTCGCCGGGACGCAGGCCCTGCAGCTGGGCGTCGAGCTGGGCGAGCGCCTGCGCGAGCCGGGGGTCGCCGAATGCCTGCTGCGAGAGCTCCATCAGCTCGGCCCGCTGCTCGGCCGACATCGAGTTGAGCATCCGCTGCGCCGCGGCGGCCCGCTGGGCGAGCAGGTCGACCAGCTCCTCGGTGTTCTGCGGGTTCTCCGGGAAGAACTCGCCGTGCTTCTGCATGAACTGCTCGAACTGCTGCTGCGTGTCCTGCCCCTGCGCGTGGTTGGCCAGCAGGTCGTTCAGGTCGTCGAGCATCTCCCGGATCCGCTCGACGTCCTCCGGCGTGGCGTTCTCCATCGCCTGCTTCATGCCCTGGAAGCGCTGGTCCAGCATCTCCCGGCCGAGCAGGTCGCGGATCTCCTCGTAGGCCTCGCGGGCGTCCGAGGACTGCCAGTCGTAGTCGTTCAGCTCCCGGACCGCCCCGCCCGTGTCGGACGGCAACGCGTCGAGCTGCATCTCCCGGAACCGGGCGTCGTCGGTGTCCTGCCGCCCCAGCTGGTCGCGCTCCGCGTCCAGGGCGCGCTGCAGCAGCTCGCGGACCTGCTGCAAGGTGCCGTCGAGCCGGTTCTCGCGCTGCAGCCTGCTGCGCCGCTGCCAGACCTCGCGGGTGAGCTCGTCGAGGCCGCGGCGCTCGCGGGTGCCCCGCCGGAGCAGCTCCTGCAGCGCAGTGCGCGGCGAGGAGCCATCCATCACGTCGCGGCCGATCTCGTCGAGCGCGGCCCGGATGTCGACGGGCGGGGCGAGCGGGTCGGGCCCGTCGACGTAGGGCCCGTAGGCGTAGCGCCGGCTACGTCGTGCCATGGCGCACCCCTCTCACTCGTAGATCACCTTGTCGTCGTCGGACTCCGACTTCGTCAGGCGCCTCGTCAGGTACAGCAGCTCCAGAGCGAGCTCCGCGGCGCTGGCCATCGGACCGGGATCCTCGGTGCCGGCGGCGTCCAGGCGCCTGGCCACCTCGGTGAGCGCCTCGACGGCCGGCAACGCGGCCACGACCTCGACCGCGGGCACCCGCTCGCCGGTGCGCACCGGTGTCTCCGCCACGGCCGCCGCGAGGGGGTTCAGGTCGATCCCGCGCAGCCGGGCGCGGGCGGTGTCGGCGGTGGCGCGGCGCAGCAGGTGCTCGAGGTGCTCCATCTCGCGCCCCTCCTCGCCGGAGGCGAACTCGAGCTTGCCCCGCAGTACCGACGGCACCGACTCGAGGTCGATCGGCCGGGCGACCGGCCGCTCCTCGCCGGTGATGGCGGCGCGGCGCAGGGCCGCCGCCGCGACGGTCTCGGTGGCGGCCACGGCGAACCGGGCCGACACCCCCGAGCCCTGGTCCACCGCGCTCGACTCGCGCAGCGAGCGCGTGAACCGGGCGACCACCTCGACGAGGTGGCGCGGCACGTCGGCGACGAGGTGGGCCTCCTGCTGCACGAGCGCGATCTCGTCGGAGAGCTCGAGGGGGTAGTGGGTGCGCACCTCGGCGCCGAACCGGTCCTTGAGCGGGGTGATGATCCGGCCGCGGTTCGTGTAGTCCTCGGGGTTGGCGCTCGCGACGAGCAGCACGTCGAGCGGGAGCCGCAGCGTGTAGCCGCGCACCTGGATGTCGCGCTCCTCCATGACGTTGAGCAGCGCCACCTGGATGCGTTCGGCCAGGTCGGGCAGCTCGTTGATCGTGACGATGCCGCGGTGGGCGCGCGGCACCAGGCCGTAGTGGATCGTCTCCGGGTCGCCCAGGGAGCGACCCTCGGCGACCTTGACGGGGTCGACGTCGCCGATCAGGTCGGCGACGGCGGTGTCGGGGGTGGCGAGCTTCTCGGTGTAGCGCTCGTCGCGGTGGCGCCACGCCACCGGCAGGTCGTCACCCAGCTCCGCGGCGCGCCGCCGGGAGGCGGGGGTGATCGGGTCGAAGGGGTGCTCGCCGAGCTCGGAGCCCTCGATGACGGGCGTCCACTCGTCGAGCAGGGTGGCCAGGGTGCGCAGCAGGCGCGTCTTGCCCTGCCCGCGCTCGCCGAGCAGCACGACGTCGTGCGCGGCGATCAGCGCGCGCTCCAGCTGCGGGAGCACGGTGGACTCGAACCCGACGATGCCGGGCCACGGGTCGCGCCCCTCCCGGAGTGCGGTGAGCAGGTTGGTGCGGATCTCGTCCTTGACGCCACGGAGCTCGTGGCCGGACGCGCGGAGCGCGCCCAGGGTGCGGGGGAATCCAGAAGGCACGTAATCAACGTTACGCCCGTCACCCCTCCGTCCGGCCGGGGAGATCCGTTGACTTCAACCTGACTTGAACTCTTAACGTCCAGGCGACGAGATCCACACGTGCGAGGAGATGACCGTGAAGGCGATCCGGCAGTACGAGTTCGGGCCGGCCGAGACGTTGCGCTACGAGGAGGTCCCCGACCCCGTCCCCGGCGAGGGGCAGGTACTGGTCGAGGTCGCCGCCGCCGGCGTGCACCTGGTGGACACCATGATCCGGTCCGGGGGGACGGGCGGGCCGTTCCCGCTGCCGCAGCTGCCGATGACCCCGGGCCGGGAGGTGGCCGGCACCGTCGCCACCGTCGGGCCCGGTGTCGATCCGGGCCGGGTGGGCACGCGCGTGGTGGCCCACCTCGGCATGGCGAGCGGCGGCTACGCCGCCCTCGCGGTCGCCGCGGAAGCGTCGCTGCACGAGATCCCCGACGCGCTCACTGCCGAGGCGGCGGTCGCGATGATCGGGACGGGGCGGACCGCCGTCGGGATCCTCGACGCCGCCGAGATCGAGGCCGGGGACGTGGTGCTCGTGCCGGCCGCGGCCGGCGGGCTCGGGAGCCTGTTCGTCCAGGCGGCGCGCGGGGCGGGCGCCGTGGCCGTGGGGCTGGCCGGCGGGCCGGACAAGGTGCGGCGGGTGCGGGAACTGGGCGCCCACGTCGCCGTCGACTACCGCGAGCCCGGCTGGCCCGAACGGGTGCTCGCGGCGCTGGACGGCCGCAAGCCCACGGTCCTGCTCGACGGCGTGGGCGGCGAGGTCGGGCGCGCCGGGTTCGAGATGCTCGACGCCGGCGGGCGGATCGTGATGTTCGGCTGGACCTCCGGCGCGGTCACGCCGTTCACGAGCGCCGACATCGCCGCCGGCTCGCTGTCGGCGGTGTGGGTCACCGGGCCGCGGATGATGAAGCGCTGCGGCGGCCTGCGCGGCCTGGAGACCCGCTCGCTCGCGGAGGCCGCCGCGGGCAGGCTGGTCCCGCTGGTGCACCCGCCGTTCCCGCTCGCCGACGCCGCCGGGGCGCACCGGGCGCTGGAGGCCAGGAGGACGACGGGCAAGGTCGTGCTGGCGCCCTGAGCGGGCCTCGCCGGGAATTCCGGGCGCCCGCGCGCCGTTCCCCAACCACGTGCAGTCTCCCGGGCGCTCCGCCGCCCTGCTCGGTCTCCTGTTCGGACTCGCCGGCATGTCCACGTCGGCGGTCACGGTCACGCTCCCGGAACTCGCGGGCGATCTCCACATCACCGCGTCCACGGCCGCCTGGATGATCAGCGGTTACACGGTGGCGCTCGCCGTCGCCACGCCGGCCCACGGCCGGATCGCCGACATGATCGGCATCCGGCTGCCGCTCACGGTCGGCATCGGCGCGATGGCGCTGGGCGCGCTGGTGGCGGCGCTCGCGCCGTCGTTCCCGGTGCTGCTGGTGGCGCGCGTGGTGCAGGGCCTCGGCGCGGCCGCGGTCCCGGTGCTCGCCACGGCGCTGGTCAGCGCGCGCTGGAGCGGCACCGACCAGGGCACCGCGCTGGGGCGCATCGCAGGGGTCGCCGCCACGCTCGGTTCCCTCGGCCCGCTGGTCGGCGGTGGCCTCGAGGCGCTCGGCGGGTGGCGGTGGGCCGTCGCCCTGCCCGTACTCGGCGCGCTCGCGATCCCCCCGCTGTGGCGGGTCTCCCCCGCGGGTGGCACCGGCGAGCGCATCGACGGTCTCGGGGCGGCGCTCGTC
The DNA here is from genome assembly GCF_039543345.1 of Pseudonocardia adelaidensis. Classification (NCBI taxonomy): domain Bacteria; kingdom Bacillati; phylum Actinomycetota; class Actinomycetes; order Pseudonocardiales; family Pseudonocardiaceae; genus Pseudonocardia; species Pseudonocardia adelaidensis. The sequence goes on from NZ_BAABJO010000006.1 coordinate 152,474, forward strand.
GCGCTCGCGGCGTCCGGGATGGTGCTGCTGATCCAGTCGCCGTCCTCGGGCGTGGTGACCGCCGCCGTCGGCGCGACGCTGCTCGTGATCGGCGCCCCGCTCCTCGCACTGCGCGTGCGGACGCGCCCGCACGGCTTCCTGCCGCGCGAGATCGTCACCAACACCACCGTGCTGCGCAACGCGTTCGCAGCGGCCGCGGTGCCGGCCAGCTGGTTCGCGCTGCTGCTGGGCGTTCCGCTCGCCGCGGCGTCGTGGGGCTGGACGCCGTTCGCCACCGGCACCCTGCTCGTCCCGTCGGCGGTGATCGGGTTCGTCTCCCCCGCGATCGCCCGCACGTTGCTCGACCGGATCGGGGCGCGCCGCTCGATCGCGCTCGCCTGTCCCACCGCGATCGTCGCGCTGCTGGTGGCGGCCGCTGGAGCACTCGCGCAGGCGCCGGCGCTGCTCGTGGTCGCCGTGATGCTGGTGAGTGCCGCCTTCGGGGTGGGGCAGCCCGCGATGATCTCCTCGGTGGGCTCCGCGGTCGCCGCGGGCCAGCGCGGCGTGGCGCTGGGCATCGCGACCCTGCTGTTCCTGACCGGCGCCAGCGTCGGGGCCGCGCTCGTCGGCGGGCTGGCCGGGACGATCGGGGTACCGGGCGCGCTCTGCGTGCTCGTCGCGCTGCCGCTCGCCGGGCTGACGGTGCTGCTGGCGGGCGGCCCGGACCGGGTGGCGGCCGAGCCCGCGCCCGCGTAGTGCGGCCGAGAGGGCTCCGACGTGGCGGGAGGCCGGCTTCGCCGACGAGACCGACCGCATGGCCCGCGGCGAAGGCGCCGCGGCGCTCTCGGACGCGCTGCTCGACTCGTTCTGCCTGATCGCGCCCGTGGAGCGGTGCCGCGAGCGGCTGGCCGCCTACCGTGACGCGGGCGTCGACCTGGCCATCCTCAGCCCGCCGATCGGCTAGGCCGGCCAGTGCCCCACCCTGTGCGAGACGCCGTGGACGTCCACCAGGCGGGCGGGGAGCCCCAGCTCGGCCAGCCATGCGGGGGCCGCGGCGCCGCGCAGCAACGCCCCCGTGCAGGCCGCGCTCGCCGCAGGCGCGTCGGCCGCCGCCACCGCGACCGACCGCCACGCGGGCACGACGGCGCGCCCGGTGGCCGGCACCACGAACGGCTGCAGCCGGTCGGGCTGCCCGGGCCGCCCGCAGCCCACCGAGGAGATCGCGCCGCCGTCGATCGCGACGATGGTGGTGGGCGCACCCGGCGCGTCCCGCAGCTGCACCCGCCAGCCGCCGACCGGCGCCAGCCCGGACGTCGCGACGTGGTCGCCGAACGCCACGAGCACCCCGCACGAGCACGACTCCGCCACGAGCTCGGCACACCGCTGGGCGAGCAGGGCGGCGGCGGAGGGGCCGGGCGCCACCGTCCACCCGTCGCGCGCCCGGGCGGCGGCGGTGAACTCCTGCTGCCACGGCACCGGAGCCGGGCGGTGGACGTCGGCATCGGCCGCTGCCGACGCGATCCCGTAGGGGAACGGGCGGGGGGCGGGGCAGGTGCCGCCGAGCAGTTCCGCGAGCCGCGCGTCGCGCCGTGCCGGGGGGAGGCGACGACCGACGCTCGCCACGAGCGCGCCGACGAGGTCCGTGACGTGCAGGCGGGCGTGGTGCATGGCCCACGGGTCGGTGACCACCAGCCGGAACGGGGCGTCCCATGCCGTCCACGCCGAGCTGACGGTCGCGGTGCGGATGCCGGTGTGCAGCGAGATCGTCATCGTGCGCCTCCGGGGGTCGTGCAGGGGGAACCACACGTTCGCAGACGGTCGCTGTGACGACGCTGTGAGCTGACCGTGGATGATCACCCGGTCGGGGGTGATCCCCACCATCGGTCGGGGGGTTCGCAGGCTCATCACCGGCGCGCCGTTCGCGCAGGGTCGTGGCATGACCAGCAGCACGACCACCGACGCGCCGGCGGACACCGCCGGGAGCGACTTCGCCCGCCTCTCCGCGCGGGTGGCGGCGGCAGGCCTGACGCGCCGCCGCCCCGGCTACTACCTGGCCCGCTTCCTCCTCGTCGGCGCCTTCGCCGCGGCCACGGCCACGGCGTTCGTCCTGCTCGGCGACTCGCCGTGGCAGCTCGCCGTGGCGGCGGCGGCCGCCGTGCTGTACGGCCAGATCGCGCTGCTCGCCCACGACGTGGCGCACCGCCAGGTCTTCCGCACCCGGCGCCCGTCCGCGATCACGGGTCGCCTGCTGGGCAACCTCGGCATCGGCATGTCGTACGGCTGGTGGCAGGACAAGCACACGCGACACCACGCCAACCCGAACCACGAGGGCCTCGACCCGGACGTCGAGGCCGGCGCGCTGGTGTGGACCGGCGCGCAGGCGCGGGCGAGCCGCGGCCTCAACCGGCTGATCAACCGCCACCAGGCCGCCTTGTTCTTCCCGCTGCTCACGCTCGCCGGCCTCGACCTGCGCCGCGCGAGCCTGCAGGGGCTGCTCGGCGCGAACGGTACGAAGGTGCGCAGCCGGGGCCTGGAGCTCGCGCTGCTGGGCGCGCACGCGCTCGGCTACCTCGCCGCGCTGCTCGCGGTGCTGCCACCCGGGCTCGCGCTGGCGTTCTTCGCGGTGCACCAGGGCCTCTTCGGCGTCTACCTCGGCTCGATCTTCGCTCCGAACCACAAGGGGATGCCGATGCCGACCGAGCGCCTCGACTTCCTGCGCAAGCAGGTGCTCACCTCGCGCAACGTGGCAGGCGGGCGGCTCACCGACGGGCTCCTGCACGTCGCGATGGGCGGGCTGAACCACCAGATCGAGCACCACCTCTTCCCCAGCATGCCGACGCCGAACCTGCGCCGGTCCCGGCGGCTGGTGCGGGAGTTCTGCGCCGAGATCGGGGTGCCCTACCACGAGACCGGGCTCGTGCGCTCGTGGGCGGAGTCGCTGGGCCAGCTGCGGAGGGCGAGCGCCCCGCTGCGCGCCTGATCGGGGCTCAGGAGAGCAGGAGCAGGCCGGTGGGGATCGCGACGAGGCAGACGGCGGCGAGCCGCACCAGCACCCGCACCGTCGTCGGCAACGGGGCCGGCGGCCTGCTGATCCGCAGCAGTCGCCGGTCGAGGGCGTCGGTGAAAGAGCTCAGCGCGGCCGCGGGGGCGGCGCCGCCCACCCGGCGCAGCGCGCCGGTGAGCTGCTTGGGGGTGACGGCCCCCGAGGCGACGTCGTCGGCGCGCATCTCCACGAGCGCGGCCACCGCCACCTGGGCGCACACCATCCCGCGCACGAACGGGGCGGTGGCGCCCCAGGCCACGAACGGCAGCACGACCAGGTCGTGCCGTTCCCGCAGGTGCGCCTGCTCGTGGGCGAGCACGGCCTTCACGGCGGGCGGGTCCAGCGCGTCGAGCACCCCCGCCGAGACCACGAGCCGCGAACGCAGCCCGGGCAGGCAGTACGCCACGGGCACCGGGTGGTCGAGCACCTGGGCGTGCGGCACGGACGGCCACGGCGTGGCGAGCAGGTCGAGCAGGTCGCGGTGCCGCCGGCGGGCCTTCAGCGTGCGGGCCGTGACCACGACGAGCACCCCGACCAGCCGCAGGGCCAGCACCAGCGCGGCGAGCAGGGCCAGGACGTGGGTGATCCCGAGCTCGGGGAGCCTGCCCGCCGCGAGCGTGTCGATGGCCTCGTCCACCGCCTCGGGGAGCCCGGGGCCGAGCGGGGCGAGGCCGTAGACCAGCCCGGACCCCAGCAGGGCGAGCCCACCCGCGAGACCGATGGCCTGCCAGACGAGCAGGGCACCGACCGGGTCGCGCACGGGCCAGTGCGCCCGCGCCAGCGAGCGGCTCACCGGCTCGGCGAGCAGCACACCGAGCACGAGCAGCCCCAGTGCGGCGCCTTCCATGAGCACTAGTGTCCCGGACCGGGGGGCCGGGACGTGCACCGGTGGATCCGGCCGGTGCGGTCATCGGGGAGCTGGGCCGCCGACCGAGGTGGCGGACCCGCGGTCCGGGACACCGGGACGTCAGTCGAGCAGGTCGCGCAGCGCGGCGCGTTCGTCCTCGGGGATCGAACCGAGGAACCGGGCGAGCGCCGCACCGCGGTCGGGCGCGGCGTCGAGCGCGTCGCGCATCAGCTCGGCGACGTGGTCCTCCCGGCTCGCGACGGAGCGGTAGCGGTGGGCGCGGCCATCCCGCTCCCGGGTGACGAGGCCCTTGCGCTCCAACCGCCCGAGAACGGTGAGCACGGTGGTGGTGGCGAGGTCACGGCCCGCGAGCGCGTCCTGCACGTCGCGGGCGGTGACGGGTGCCGTCGCCGACCAGAGGGTCTCCATCACGGCGCGTTCGAGCTCACCCAGTGTCGGCACGACACCCATTCTACCGGAGGTAGAAGCCTACTGGTACCACCCCAGTGGATCTCGGGGAATCTCAGTGGATCTGGACCTCGTCGCCCACCTGCAGGAAGGCGAAGAAGGCCTCGGCGTCCTCGCGGGTGAGCTTCACGCACCCCGCGGACGGGGTGTCCTGCGTGCCCTGGTGGAACGCGATGCCGCCGTCGGCGAAGAACACCGAGTACGGCATCTGCGTGAGGTACTCGCGGCTGGTGTACTGCTCGGCCTTCCACTGCACCTTGAAGGTGCCCCGCGGGGTGGGGTCCTCCTCGTCGCCGTGCTGGATCCGGACCGGCCCCCTGACCACGTTGCCGCTGTCGATCAGCCAGGCCTGCCGGTCGTCCAGCGCGACGCACGCCCGCGCGGTCGCCGTGCAGGGCGTGCCGGCCACCAGTCCCGGCCCGCCGCCACCGGACGGGGCGCCCGGGGCCGGCTGCCCGGTCGGCTTCGACCCCTGCGGGGCGCGGGCGTCGGCCGGCGTGTCGGGGTCGGTGGGCGGCGCGGCGCGGCGCGGCGTCGACTGCGTGGCGTCCGGCGCGGCCGCGCGCAGTCGTCCCGGCGCCTCCCGGTCGGCGCCGGCGTCGTGGGCGTCGTCGGGCTCGGCAGCGGGCGGGCGCTCCGCAGGCCGCGCGGGGCCGGTCACGGCGGGCGCCGGGGCCGCCGGGAGGCCGGGGGCGGTGAGCTGGGGGTCCGCCTGCGCGTACCCGAATCCCAGCAGCCCGGTCGCCACCGCAGCCACCACCGCGCCCACCGCCACACGGGCGGCCGGTAGCCGCCGCGCGCTTCTTCCCATGTCGCCTCCCGGATTCCTGCACCGTCAACGATCAGAACCCACAGAGGTGACGGGCTGTCATCCGTCGTGCACGGGGAGTTGCCCAAGTCGGCGTGATCACGGTCACGATCGCGGCACGGCAGGCCGTAAGCTGCGTCGCATGGTGGCCGGGGAACTGCGGATGGGCACCGCGGCGGGGCGGTGGGTGCTCGTCACGACGGTGCTCGGATCCGGGCTCGCGATGATCGACGGCACGGTCGTGAACGTGGCGCTCGAGCGCATCGGCACCGACCTCGACGCGGGGTTCGCCGGCCTGCAGTGGACCGTCAACGCCTACACCCTCGCGCTCGCGTCGCTGATCCTGCTCGGCGGCTCGCTCGGCGATCACTTCGGCCGCAGGCGGGTGTTCCTCGTCGGCGTCGCGTGGTTCGCGCTGGCGTCGCTGGCCTGTGGGCTCGCCCCGGACATCGGCACCCTGATCGCGGCGCGCGCGTTGCAGGGCGTTGGCGGCGCCCTGCTCACGCCGGGCAGCCTCGCGCTGATCTCCGCCTCGTTCCACGGCCCGGACCGGGCCGCGGCCGTGGGCGCGTGGTCCGGGCTCGGCGGCATCGCGGGTGCGGTCGGCCCGTTCCTGGGCGGCTGGCTGGTCGAGTGGAGCTGGCGTGCGGTCTTCCTGATCAACATCCCGCTCGCCGCGCTGATCATCGTGATCGCGCTGCGACACGTCCCGGAGAGCAGCGACACCGAGTCGGCGCCGGGGCTCGACCTCACCGGCACCGTGCTCGCCGTGATCGGGCTCGCCGGGCTGACCTACGGCCTCACCGGGCTCGGCGCGGGCGGCGCGGACCCGGTCTCGCTGGTCGCGGTGGCCGTCGGGGTGCTGGCGCTGGCGGCGTTCGTACTGGTGGAGCGGCGCTCGCCGCACCCGCTGGTGCCGCCCGCCCTCTTCCGGAACCCGACGTTCACCGCCGCCAACCTCGCCACCGTCCTCATCTACGGCGCGATGGGGGCGGTGTTCCTGCTGCTGGTGCTGCAGCTGCAGGTCGTGGCCGGCTTCACGCCGCTCGCGGCCGGCACGGCCCTGCTGCCGGTCACGGTGCTGATGCTGCTCTTCTCCGCGCGGGTGGGTGCGCTCACCGGGCGGATCGGCCCCCGGCTGCCGATGACCGTGGGGCCGCTGGTCAGCGCGGGCGGGCTGCTCCTGCTCCTGCGCGTAGACGCCACGACGTCGTGGTTCACCGACGTGCTGCCCGCGATGCTCGTGTTCGGTGCCGGGCTCACGCTCACCGTGGCCCCGCTCACCGCCACCGTGCTCGACGCCGCCCCGGACCGGTACGCCGGCGCCGCCTCCGGGGTGAACAACGCGGTGGCCAGGGCCGCGGGCCTACTCGCCGTCGCCGTGGTGCCCGGCCTGGCCGGCATCGCGGGTGAGGACTACTCCGACCCCGTCGCGTTCGACAGCGGCTTCCGGGTGGCGATGGTGATCGGTGCGGGGCTGCTCGTGGCGGCGGCGATCACTGCGTTCGCGCTGGTCCGCAGGCCGCGGCCGGCCGCGGAGGCCCCGGATCGCGAGTGCATCCGGGTGGAGGAGTGCTTCCAGTGCCCGGTGAGCGGCCCGCCGCTGCACCCCTCCGGAACCCGGCGGTAGCGACGCCGGCGGCACGTTCGCTCGCACGGTGCGCGCGAACGTGCCGCCCGCTCCGGGGATCAGCTCAGTTTCAGCGCCGCCGCGAGCTCGCGCAGGGCGGGCAGCGGGTCGACGCCCTCGGGCGTCAGCACCTGCGCGCAGACGTGGTCGGCGCCCGCGTCGAGGTGCGCGGTCAGCCGCGCGGCCACCGTCTCCGCCTCGCCATGGGCAACGAGGGCGTCGACGAGCGCGTCGCTGCCGCCGTCGTCCAGGTCGGCCTCGCTCCAGCCGAGCCGCAGCAGGTTGGACCGGTAGTTGACCAGGTGCAGGTAGGGCCGGTCGACGCGCGGACGCCCGAGCGCCCGGGCACGCTCGGGGTCGGTGTCGAGCACCACCTTCTGCTCGGGGGCGACCAGCACGCCCTCCCCGACGATCCGCCGCGCCTCCCGGGTGTGCTCCGGGGTGGTGAGGTAGGGGTGCGTGCCGGCCGTGCGGTCGGCGGCGAGCCGCAGCGCCTTCGGACCGAGCGCGGCGAGCGCCCGGCCCGCCACCGGGACGTCGGCCGCGTCCAGCCGGTCCAGGTAGTCGACCATGGTGGCGTACGGGCTGCGGTACTCCTTGACGGCCTCCGGGTGACCGATCCCGAGGCCGAGCAGGAACCGGTCCGGGTGCTTCGCCGCGATCCGGTGGTAGGACGGCGCGACCTCCTCGGCGGGGGTCTTCCACATGTTCACGATGCCGGTGGCGATCACGATGCGTTCGGTGGCATCGAGCATCGACTCGGCGAGCGCGAGGTCGCCGTCGGGTGACCCGCCGATCCAGATCGCGCCGTATCCCAGTGACTCGGCCTCCACCGCGAACTCGGGGCTGAGGTCCCACTGCCCCCGCCAGATCCCGTACCGGCCCACATCGATCGTCATGTCCCGGCCAACGCGGGCGGGATGCGCGGGCATTCCTGTCGGGGCCCGCGCATAGGGTCGGCGGGTGAGTCGCGAACCGCGGGCGCGGGTACTCGTGCCGGCCGATCCCACCCTGCCCCGTTCGGTCCCGACCGGCACCGAGGCCGTCGTGGTCGGCGGCGGGATCGCCGGGGTCGCGGCGGCGGTCGTGCTCGCCGAGCGCGGCGTCGCCGTCACGGTGCTGGAAGCGGCGCCCACCCTCGGCGGCCGGCTCGGCGGGTGGCCGCACGCCCTCCCCGACGGCACCGAGCAGGTGGTCGAGCACGGGTTCCACGCGTTCTTCCGCCACTACCACACCTGGCGCGCCCTGCTGCGCCGCATCGACCCGGAGCTCGGCTTCCTGCGCCCCGTCGGCGGCTACCCGGTGATCTCCCGCGACTGGCCGGACGAGGATCTCACCGGCCTGCCGGGCGCCCCACCGTTCAACCTGATCGCGCTGTTCGCCCGCTCCCCCAGCCTCGGGCTGCACGACCTGCTCCGGTCCCGCCGGTCGCTCGCCGCCGAGCTGCTGGCCTACGACCGCGTGCGCACCACCGCGCGCTTCGACCACGTGCCTGCCGCGCAGTTCCTCGCCTCCCTCGGCATGTCCGACCGCGCGCAGGCGATGCTGTTCGAGGCCTTCGCACGCTCGTTCTTCGCCCACCCGGGCGCGCTGTCGGCGGCCGAGCTGATCGCGATGTTCCACTACTACTTCCTGGGCAACCCGCACGGCATCGGCTTCGACGCGCCGTCCACCGACCACCGCACCGCGATCTGGGAGCCGTTCGCGGCGTACCTGGAGAAGCTGGGTGCGCAGGTGCGCACCGCCACGCCTGCCCGCACGATCACGCCCGCCGAGGGCCACCGCTGGCGGGTGGAGCTCGACGACGGCGCGCTGCTCACCCGGCACCTCGTGCTCGCCACCGAACCGCCCGCCCTGCGCGCACTGCTGGCGGCGTCCCCGCAGGTGGCGGCGGTGGCGCCGCGCCTGGCCGGTAAGGCCGCCGCGATCCCGGTCGCGCCGCCGTTCGCCGTCACCCGCCTGTGGCTCGACCGCGACGTCGCCGCCCACCGCGCCACCTTCAGCGCCGTGAGCCGCGAGCGCACGCTCGACTCGGTCACGGTGTACTCCCGGCTGGAGGCGCCCTCGGCGGAGTGGGCGGCCCGCACCGGCGGCGCCGTCGTCGAGCTGCACTCCTACGCCTGCTCCGCCCCGGACGCCGCCGCCGCGACCGCGCGGATGCGGGCCGAGCTCGCCGAGCTGTGGCCCGAGACGGCCGCCGCGGGCGTGCTGCACCGGCAGCAGCGGATGGAGGCCACGGCACCGTCGTTCCCGCCCGGCGGCGCCGCGTCACGGCTCACCGTCACCGGTGAGGGCCGCGGCGTGCGGGTCGCGGGCGACCATGTCGACACCGGGTTCCTCACCGGACTCATGGAACGGGCCGCCGCATCCGGCGTGCTGGCGGCCAACGACGTGCTCGCCGAGGTGGGCAGCGGCCCGGAGGAGATCCGCGGTGGCCCGCAGCGCGGTCTGCTGGCCGGGCTCCTGCCCCGCCGCCGGTGAGGGTCGCCTTCGACCCGGGTCCGCGCGACGGCGCGCCACGGATCCAGCGCTTGCGCGAGGACGGCACCGCGGCCGGGTCGCCGGAGCCGCTGCCGGACCTCGCCGCCGTCGCCGAGCTCGAGAAGGCCGAGGCGCCGCGGTGGGTGTTCGCCAGGGCCCGCAGCTACCGGCGGCTGCTCGCCGCGGGCGTCGGGGTGGGCCGCGCGCACGACGTCGAGCTGGTCGAGGGTCTGCTCGTCGCCGCCGACGGGCACTTCGGCCAGCCCCACGGGCTCGCCGCCGCCGTGGCCCGCCTGCACGGCCGCACCCCCGACCCCGACCCGCCCACCGCGGACGACGGCCCGCCCGCGCTGTTCGACACCGCCGCACCCGGCGACGAGCTGGCCGACGTGGTGGCGGTGCACGCGGCGCAGCAGCGGGTGCTGGGCGCGGCCGGACCGCGCATGCGGCTGCTCGCGGCGGCCGAGTCGGCGGGCAGGCTCGTGGCCGAGGAGATGACGGCCGCCGGCCTGCCGTGGCGCGCCGACGTGCACGACCGGCTCCTCGTCGAGCTGCTGGGCCCGCGCCCGGTGCTCGGCGGCCGCCCGCCGAAGCTCGCGGCGCTCGCCGCCGCCGTCGACGCGGCGTTCGGACGCCCGGTCAACCCCGACTCGCCCGCCGAGGTGCTGCGCGCGTTCGCCCGCGCGGGCCACGAGCTCACCAGCACGCGGTCGTGGGAGCTCGAGCGGGTCGACCACCCCGCGGTCGCGCCGCTGCTCGCCTACAAGGAGCTCGCCCGCCTGCACTCCGCGCACGGGTGGGCGTGGCTGCGCACCTGGGTGCGCGACGGCCGCTTCCGGCCGGAGTACGTGGTGGGCGGGGTCGTCTCCGGCCGGTGGGCCACCCGCGGTGGCGGTGCGCTGCAGATCCCCAAGGCGGTGCGGGCGGCAGTGCGGGCGGATCCCGGCTGGCGGCTGGTGGTGGCCGACGCGGCGCAGCTGGAGCCGCGGGTGCTCGCCGCGCTCTCCGGCGACCACGCGCTCGCGCCCGGCGACGACGACCTCTACACCGCGCTCGCCGCGCGCGAGTTCGGCGACGACCGGGGGAAGGCCAAGCTCGCACTGCTCTCGGCGATGTACGGGCAGACGTCCGGCGGGGCCGCCGTGCTGCTCGCCACGCTGCGCCGCCGGTTCCCGGCCGCGATGGCGTTCGTGGAGGACGCGGCCCGGGCGGGCGAGGAGGGTCGCCTCGTGCGCTCGCACCTGGGGCGCACCTGCCCGCCCGCGCAGCCCGGCCACGAGCAGCCGGCCGCGGCGCGGGCCCGGGGGCGGTTCACCCGCAACTTCGTGGTGCAGGCCACCGCGGCCGAGTGGGCGCTGGTGCTGCTCGCCGAGCTGCGCGGGTGGCTGCGGGCCACGGGCAGCCCGGCCGAGCTCGTGTTCTTCCAGCACGACGAGGTGCTCCTGCACGCGCCCGCGGAGGTGGCTGGGGAGACGGCCGCCGCCGTCGAGGCGGCCGCCGCCCTGGCTGGGAGGCGCCTCTTCGGTGCCACGCCGGTGCGCTTTCCGATGCAGACCCGCGTGGTCGAGGGCTACGACGAGCGCTAGGGCCCGGTGATCATCCGACCTGCCTGCCGCCGTCCTGATCGCTCCGCCCGCCGTCAGCGCCCGGTCCGGCGGAACTGCATGTCCATCCAGTGCTCCCACGAGCCGTCGCGGACGAGCTCCCAGCGGGCGGACATCGGCCAGCGGCTCCCCGGCCGCGACGGCCGGCGCCCATCAGTACTCGTCGTGGAGGCGCCACCACTCGTAGGGGGCGGTCTGCGGCCGGCCGGCGGGGGTGTCCTCCCAGGTCTCCTGGCGCCCGAACGGGGTGCGGTCGAGGAGCGACCACACGGTGCCCACCGCCTCCACACCGCGGTCCGAGGTGAAGTAGGTGCGGAAGACGCGGTCGTCGTCGCGCAGGAACACGCTGAGGCCGAAGCCCTCGGCGGTGCCGCAGTCGGCGGCGAAGTCGTTGGCGGCGCTGGAGTAGAACGGCAGCTGCCAGCCCATGCGCTCCCGCAGTGCGCGCAGGTCGTTGTAGGCGGACAGGGAGACGATCGCCATCGTCGTGTCGCGGGCGTGCAGGTGGGCGAGCTCGCTGATCTGGTCGGTGAACATGCAGCAGCCCTCGCACCACGCCGGTCCGCGCATGAACTGGTAGACGACGAGCTGGCGGCGGCCCTCGAACAGCTCCAGCAGGCTCGCCGGTCCGTCGGCGCCCTCGAAGGTGTAGGAGCCGAACTCGACCATCGGCATCCGCCGCCTGCGCGCCGCCAGCGCGTCGCCTGCACGCATGTGCTCCTTCTCCGCGGCCCGCAGCTCGGCCGCCGCGGTGGCCCACTCGTCGGCCGTGACGACGGGTGGGAGCGACGTGCGGGTGGGTGTACTCATGATCGGATCTCCTCCTCCGGGTCGGTCAGGTGCTCGGTGAGGCGGTCGAACGCGCTCGACCAGCCGTCGTGAACGTTCTCGCGGGCCTCCTCGGTGGTGAAGCCCACCTGGTGGAAGGTCATCGCGGTGCGCCCGCCGCCGAGGTCGGCGAGGTCGATGGTGATCACCGACTCCGCGTCCCCGCCGGGCTCGCGCCAGGTGAAGACGAGCCGCTCCGGCGCGCTGACCTCCAGGTAGAAGCCACCCGTCGGGAACTCCTGCCCGGTGGCGTCGACGACCATCGTCGCCTGCCAGGTGCCGCCGGGGCGGACGTCGGCGCTGATGGAGCCGAGCGGTGTGGTGCAGCCGCGCGGGCCGTACCAGCGGGTGAGGTGCTCCGGGTCGGTCCACGCCCGGAACACGAGCTCGCGCGGCGCGGCGAGCTCCCGGGTGATCGTGAACTCCCGGGTGGCGGTCATGCCGGCCCGCCCTTCTGCAGCTCCTGCAGGTGCTCGTCCAGGCGGTCGAAGCTGCCCTCCCAGAACCGGCGGTAGGTCTGCACCCACTCGGCGACGTCCGCGAGCGGGGCCGCCTCCAGGCGGCACGGCCGCTGCTGCGCGTTGCGGCCCCGGCTGATCAGCCCGGCGCGTTCGAGGACCTTCAGGTGCTTGGAGACCGCCGGCATGCTCATCGCGAACGGTGCGGCCAGCTCGGTGACGGTGGCCTCTCCGCGGGCCAGCCGCGCGAGGATCGCCCGCCGCGTGGGGTCGGCCAGTGCCCCGAACACGCCGTCCAGCTGATCGTCCACCACGTATCAAACCTTCCGGTTAATTAACTTCACGGTTCAGGATAAGCGGGCTGTCAACCTTCAACCGATCGGTTGACCGTGCCGGCCACCCCGGACTATGTTCAACCAAGTGGTTGAGCAACTCGACGCGGTCTTCCACGCGATGGCGGACCCCACGCGCCGCGCGATGGTGCGCACCCTCGCGACGGGTGAGCGCACGGTCGGCGAGCTCGCCGCCCCGCACCCGATCTCGCTGGCCGCCGCGTCCAAGCACGTGAAGGTGCTGGAACGGGCCGGCCTCGTGCGGCGCACCGTGCTCGGCAGGCGGCACATGTGCCGCCTCGAGGCCCAGCCCCTCGCCGCGGCGAGCCGGCACCTGCGCCTCTACGAGCGGTTCTGGACCGAGCGCCTCGACGCGCTCGAGGAGTTCGTCACCCGACCCGAGGAGACACCGTGAGCCCGAACCTCGTACCGTCCCCCACCGCGTGACCCTGGTCCGCACGATCTCGGCGACGCCCGAGGCCCTCTACGCGGCCTGGACGGAGCCGGACCGGATGCGCCAGTGGTACGCGACGGTCGTCGACGCCGACGTGCGCGTCGGCGGCCGGTACCGCATCGAGCTGCACGAGGCCGACGGCACCGTCAACGGCTTCACCGGCGAGTACCTGGAGCTCACGCCGCCGACCCGGATCGCGTTCACCTTCACCCACCACGCCGAGACCCCCGAGGACCGGATCAGCGACGAGAGGGTGGAGGTCACCTTCCGCGAGATCGGGCCGGGGTGCACCGAGCTGACGCTCGTGAACAGCTGGGTGGGCCCGGAGTTCGAGCCGTCCTACTACGACGGGCTGCGGGGCGGATGGGAGGACTGGGTCGACCGCCTCGAGAAGGCGATCTAGGCGGCGGGGGAGGACGACCCGCCGACGGCGCCGGCGACGACCCGACCGATCTCCCGCATGCCCAGCGCGTTCGGGTGCACCGGAGCCGCGGGCGCGGTCGGCACCAGGCCCTCGACCCACTTCGTGCCCGGCGGCTGGCAGGCGTCGTGCCCGATCGACGGGGTGTAGGTGTCCACGAACTCGGTGCCCGCCGCGGCCGCCTGCTTCGCCAGCATCGCGTTGAGGTCCTTCTCGACGCCGCGCAGGTACTCGACGTCGCCGGGGCTGAACGGCACCACCGGGAAGCAGCCCGGCCCCTCGTCGGGCAGGATCGCCGGGTAGCCGACCAGCAGCACGCGCGCGTCCGGGGAACGCCGGTCGATCGCCGCGAGCACGTCCGCCACCTTCGGCGCGGCGTCGTCGACGCGCTGGGTGAGCTGGTCGGTGCCGCCCGCCGTGTAGTGGTCCTTGCACGCGCTGCCGGTGGGCTGCAGCGGCGAGCGGGTGGCGCACTCCTGGACGATGTCGCCGAAGCCGATGTCGTTGCCGCCGATCGAGATCGTCACCAGCTGGGTGTCGGGCGTCAGCGCCTCGAGCTGCGGCGGGTTCTTCCCCAGCGGCACACCCTGGGGCCCGGTGATGTTCTCGGTGGTCGCCCCGCTGCAGCTGACGTCGTGGAAGTCGGCGACGCCGAGCTCCTGCGCCACGACCGACGGGTAGTTGTGGTCGGAGCGCAGGCACCCGGCCGGCTCGCCCGTGGGGATCGGCACGAGCGGGCCGGCCGCGTAGGAGTCGCCGAGCGCGACGTAGCGCTGCACCGGCCCCTGATCCGGATCCGCCGCGGCGGGTCCGGCCGTCGCGAACGGGACGGCGATGGCGATCAGGACCGGGGCGACCCATCGAGCCGGGGAGCGGCGCACATGGACTCAACGACGAAGTGATCGTCTCGATACTCCCGGCCACGCACCCGTCCGGGTGTCAGCCCAGGCGGCCGGCCCGCTCCTCCAGGTAGCGCCGCTCGGGCTCGCTGGTCGTCTTGCTCGCCGCCTCCCGGTACGCCGCGCGGGCGGCGGCCGCGTCGCCCGCCATCTCCAGGAGGTGCCCGCGCACGGCGGGCAGCCGGTGGTGCCCGGCGAGCGGTCCGTCGACGGTGGCGAGGAGGGCGAGGCCTGCCCGCGGGCCCTCGACCATGCCGACGGCCACGGCCCGGTTCAGCGTGACCATCGGGCCGGGCGCCACCGTGGCCAGCACCCGGTACAGCTGCGCGATCTGCGGCCAGTCGGTCTTCTCGGCGCACTCCGCCTCGGCGTGCACGGCGGCGATCGCCGCCTGCAGCTGGTAGGGCCCCACCGGTGCACGCGCCATGGTCGCCTCGACGAGCTCGACCCCCTCGCCGAGCATCGCCCGGTCCCACAGCGTGCGGTCCTGTTCCGCGAGCGGCACCAGCCCGCCGTCGGGCCGGGTGCGGGCCGGCCGGCGCGCCTCGGTGATCAGCATCAGCGCGAGCAGGCCGGCCACCTCGCCGTCGTCGGGCAGCAGGCGGCGGACCTGCCGGACCAGCCGCAGCGCCTCCCGCGTGAGCTCGGGCCGGTGCAGGTCGGGCCCGGACGTCGCGGTGTACCCCTCGTTGAACACCAGGTAGAGCACGTGGAGCACGGCGCCGAGCCGGGACGCGCGGTCGGCGGCGGCCGGCACCTCGAAGGCGGCGCCCGCCACCGTCCGCTTCGCCCGGCTGATCCGCTGGCCGACCGTCGACTCCGGCACGAGGAAGGCGCGGGCGATCTCGGCGGTGGTCAGCCCGCCGACGGCGCGCAGCGTGAGCGCCACCTGCGACGGCGGCGACAGCTCCGGGTGGCAGCAGAGGAAGAGCAACGTCAGCGTGTCGTCCTCGGCACCGGGTGGTTCGGGGGCGGCCTCGTCGAATCCGTCGAGCAGCGCGGAGGTGGTCTCGCGCCGACGCCGGGCGTGCTCGCTGCGCCACTGGTCGGTCAGGCGTCGGGTGGCGACCGTGAGCAGCCACGCGCGCGGGTTGTCCGGCACGCCGTCTGCCGGCCACTGGACGGCGGCCGCGAGCAGCGCCTCCTGCACCGCGTCCTCGCATGCCTCGAACTGGCCGTGCCGGCGCACGAGCACGCCGAGGACCTGCGGGGCGAGCGGTCGCAGCACGTCCTCGAGCGCCGTCCCCACCACCGGCACGAGCTTACGGTGGGCCAGACTCCGCGACGTGTCACGTGCAGCGGGTCCGCTGGCGCTGCTGCGTGCCTGCCACCCGGAACCGACGGCCGCCGTCACCGCCGTCACCACCGCCCTCGCCGTGGCGGTGGGCCGCGCCGCGCCGGGCGTGGTCCTCGTCGCCGCCGCGGTGCTCGCGGGGCAGCCGTCGATCGGCTGGCTGAACGATGCGCTCGACGCGGGCCGCGACGCCGCCGTCGGGCGGCGCGGCAAGCCGGTGGCCGCCGGTGCCGTGCCCGTGCGGACGGTCGCCGTGGCGGGCGGGGCCGCCGCGGCGGCCTGCGTGCTGCTCTCGTTCGCCTCGGGGTGGGCCGCCGGGGCCGTGCACGTGGTGGCGGTGGCCGCGGGATGGGCCTACGACCTCGGGGTGAAGGCCACCCGGTGGTCCGTGGTGCCCTACCTCGTCGGCTTCGGGCTGCTCCCGGCGTTCGTCGTGCTCGGGCTTCCCGGCGCGCCCCTCCCGCCGTGGTGGCTACCCGCCGCCGCGGCGCTGATGGGGGCGGGTGGCCACGTCGCGAACGTGCTCCCCGACCTCGCCGACGACGCCGCCACCGGCGTGCGCGGGCTCCCGCACCGGCTCGGTGCGCGGGCGAGCCGGGCGGCGGCCGGGCTCCTGCCGCTCGCCGCCGCGGTGCTCCTCGCGCTCGCCGCGCCCCTGCCTGCCGTGCTCGAGTGGGGGACGCCGGTCCTCGCCGCGCTCGTGTTCGCGGCCGGGCAGCGGGCGGGTTCGCACGCGCACTTCCGCACGGTCGTGGTGGTCGCCGCGCTCGCGCTCCTGATGCTGTTCGTCGCCTCGGTTCAGTGGGCGGGAGCCGTGGTCCGGGGCGCGGTGGCGTAGCTCGTCGCGACGTGGGCGAGCGCGGTGAGCGACGCGGTGCCGCGGCCGAGTCCCAGGTCGACGGCGGCGTCGAAGACCGACTGGTGGCGCGCTGCCGCCGCGACCGCGGCGTCGAGGAAGCGGGGCCTGCGCAGCAGGCGGGACAGCAGGGCGCCGTGCGCGTGGTGCCGCTCGAACGTCCGGCTCATCGCGGCCCGGTGCGCCGCCCCCGCCGCGGGGCCGAGCAGGGCGGCCCGGCCGGCGAGAACGCCGGAGGCCAGCGCGTCGAAGATCCCCTCCCCGGTCAGCGGGTTGACCAGCGCCGCCGCGTCGCCCGCGAGCAGCACCCGGCCGTCGGGGTGGTGGCGCGGACCGGTGGAGAGCGGCAGGTGGTGGCCGCGGACGGAGGCCGGCTCGGGCTCGTGGCCGGGCAGGAGCGCCCGCATGGCCGCCTCGAGCTCGGCCCTGGAGCCGCCTCCGCGCTTGTCGAAGACCCCGAACCCGACGTTGGCACCGCCACCGGGCAGGGGGAACGACCACGCGTACGCCGGGTACGGCCCGCGGGCGAACTCGATCACGAGTGCTTCCGGATCCACCGCCGTGCGGGCGTACCCGCGCACGGCGACCGCGGTGGCCGACGGCGGCGCGGCCGGGGCGCCGAGCAGCCGGCGGACGACGGAGTTCGCGCCGTCGGCGCCGATCACGACGCGCGCCGCGACGGCGCCGTCGATGACGACGTGGTCCGGGCGCACCTCGAGGCGCCGGACGCGGTGCCGCAGCAGCCGGGCGCCGCGGGCGACGGCGGCGGCCACCAGCACGGCGCCGAAGACGGTGCGCGGCACCACGCGGTTCGGGCGGGCGCAGGTGCGCTCGACCACCCGTCCACCGGGGCTGCGCAGCCGCATCCGCGGCACCGGCGGCCCGAGCCGGGACACGCCCGGCACCCCCAGCGCCTCGACCAGGTCGAGCGCGTGGGCGGCGATCCCGTCGCCGCACGTCTTGTCGCGCGGGAACTCCGCGGCGTCGACGAGCAGCACGCGGGCGTCGGGGCGCAGCTGCAGCGCGCGCAGCGCCGCGGCGCTCCCGGCCGGGCCGGCGCCCACCACCGCCACGTCGACCACATCGTCCACGCCACTGGTTCTACTCGCCCGCACCGGCGTGGAGCGGGCCGGGTCGACTACGCTCCGTAGGCGTGCCGGAGCAGCGCCGGGGCCGGCGGATCGCGATGACCTCCGAGGAGGTCGATGCGTTCCTCGCCGAGCAGCACACCTGCCGCGTCGCCACGGTCGGCCGGGACGGCCCGCACGCCACGCCGCTCTGGTACGCCTGGCACGGCGGCGCGCTGTGGCTCACGTCCGTGGTGCGCAGCCTGCGCTGGGCGGATCTGCGGCACGACCCGCGGATCGCCGTGGTCGTCGACGCCGGCACCGCCTACGGCGAGCTGCGCGGTGTCGAGCTGCGCGGGCGGGTGGAGGTGGTCGGCGAGGTGCCGCGGACCGGCGAGCCGGTGCCCGAGCTGGACGGGCCCGAGCGGCTCTTCGCGGATCGCTACACGGGCGGGACGGTCGTGCACGACGGCCGGCACGCCTGGCTGCGCCTCGTCCCGGACAGGATCACCAGCTGGGACTTCCGCAAGCTGGTCTGACCGGGGTCACGCCGCGGACAGCGCTTCGACCGCCCCCGCCGCCGGGATCTCCGGGTGCCGGGCGTTGCTGACGACCACCAGCTCGTAGGGGCTGGTGGTGCCCGGCCTCCACTGGCCCCCGACCAGCGGGGTCTTGGCGACGCCCCGCACCGGACCGGCCGTGAAGTCCAGCGGTCCGACGACGGTGTCGAGCCGCATGCCGGCGATCGCGTCCGCGATCCCCCTGCGGTCATCGGCGGACCCGACGGCACCGAACGCCGCCGCGGCCACCTCGAACAGCGCGTGCGCGAAGCCGATCGGCTGGGACCACTGCCGCCCGCTCGTGTCCCGGTACTCCGTGGCGAGGTCGGCCGCGCTCTGCCCGGTGAGGGAGGATGTGAACGGGTGGTTCGGCGACCACCCCACCTCGGTGGCGAGGTTCACGGCCGCCGCGCCGATCCCCTCCACGGTGGCCGGGAAGTGGATGCCCCTGCCGATCGTCGCCAGCCGCGGGCGGTAGCCCTGCTGGCCCGCCTGCCGCCAGAACGTCGCGAAGTCCGCCGGGCTCGGCACACCGAGCAGGACCTCGGCGGCCCCGGCGCGGAACGCGGCGATCTGCGCCGAGAAGTCCTGCGTGCCGCCGACGTAGTTGCCCGGGTCGACGATCGTGTAACCGCGCTGGGCGACGGCGGGCGGGAAACCCGCGCCTGGGTTACCCCAGGCCAGCCCGTCGGTGTCGTTGGGCCACAGCGCACCCGCGGTCCGGTTGGTGGCCACCTGGTCCCACATGTCGGCGTACACGGCCTGGGTGTCCTCCAGGCCCCACGAGAACAGGTAGGTCCACGCGAACGGGGCCTGCGGCCGTCCGCCGCGCCCGTAGAACCACGACTGCCACGGGGTCGCCGTGGCCACGCACGGCAGGCCCGCGGCCTCGCACTGGTCGCTGACCGCGTTCGCGGTGTCGGAGGTGGCCGAGACCAGCATCAGGTGGATGCCGTCGTCGAGGACGAGGCCCGCGGCGACGTCGCCCGCCCGGTTGGAGTCGGACTGGCTGTCGCGTCGGAGGATCTCCACCCGGTGCGGCCTGCCGCCGACGTGGACGGGGTTCGCGGCGAAGAACTCCGCCATCACGTCGACGACGAACCGGTCGGCTTCGCCGTAGGGCGCGAGCGGCCCGGTCTCGGGGCTGACGTAACCGATCCGGATCACGTCGTCGCGACCGGCCGCGGCGTCGGCGGTCCGCGGCCCGGGCGCGCAGGCCGTGGCGGCGCCGCCGGCGAACGCGGCGACCCCCGCGGCGCGGACGGCCCGGAGGAACTGCCGACGGTTCGGCCGCGAGCCGGTGGCTGTGCCGTCCTGCATACCGTCCTCGTGCTCGCGTGCGGGCCTGAATCGATGCGCAGCATCATCGGCAGACATCTGACGTGTCAAACCGGAGACTGCGACACGCGGTGCGCGGTGGCCGCGCGACGGACCACCGCGGGTGCCCATATCATGACGCAGCGCAGCAGGTGGCCACCCGTTCAGCGCATCCTTGGGTCAGCACTACCGACAACCCCGGGTGACTCTGGTTACACTGCGACAACAGGTGATCATGGTGCCCGGCGGCCTGGGCGGGCCGCCTCGCTCCCGAGCGTCCGACTGGAGAGAGACCGACGTGACAACGGACGACCGGCCGGCCGCCCGCCGGCGGTCCGCATGGCCGTCGCCACGGCACTGGAGCGTGCGGGTCAAGTTCTCCGTCGTGCTCGTCGTACCGCTCGTGCTCGCGGTCGCACTCGGCACCATCCGGATCCTCGACCAGGTCAAGGAAGCGGCCGACCGCGACCTGGTATCGCGGTTCGTCGCCACCCAGGGCATGGTCACGTCCCTCGTCGTCGACGTGGAGCGGGAGCGCTACCGCGCCACGGAGTTCGTCGCGAACGGCCGGGCCGACGAGCGTGCGCTGCAGGGCGTGATCGACGCGGTCGACCAGCGCGCCGCCCGGAGCCGCGACGCGGTGGCGCGGCTCGCCGACGACGTCCCGGCGATCGTGCTCGTCCAGCAGCAGGCCGACCAGGCCATCTCCCGGCTCCCCCCGCTCCGCGAGGTGGTCACGCGGTCCAACGCCCCGCCCGAGGCCGTGGTCGCGCGCTACTCGGAGCTCATCGAGCAGCTCGTGCAGCTCGACACGGCGCTGCTGCGCAACATCAACACCTCCGAGGTCACCGGCCTCGCCAACGCACTCGCCGGGCTCGGCGCCGCACGCAACGAGGCCACTCTGCAGGAGGCGCAGATGGCGATCTCCGTGCGCACCGGCCTCTCCCCCACGCTGGCCTCCGACCTGCAGTTCAGCAATGCGCGGCTGGAGAGCGGCCTCGCCGACTTCCGGGTGTCGCTGAACGCGGCGCAGCGCGTGCGGTACGCGGGGCTCATCCCCGGCCCCGGCAACACCGCCCGCAACGGCCTCGTCCAGGCCGTGCAGTCGGGTGCGCCACCGGCCGGGGCGGGCGTCGCCACCGTGGCCGACGTGTACAGCCGCTTCCTCGGCGAGCTCGACGCGGCGGCCGAAGGCCTGCGTTCGGAGCTGCGCACCGCGGTGGCGGAGCGGCGGCAGAGCGCGCTCGTCGAGGCGTGGGTGAACGCCGTCGTCCTGCTGTTGGCGCTCATCCTCGCCGCTGTGATCGTCGGCCTCGTGGCGCGCGGGATGATCGCCTCGCTGCGCACGTTGCGCCGCAGCGCCATCACCGTGGCCCAGAACCGGCTGCCGGAGGCCGTGCGGCGGATGCGCGAGGGCACGCCGCCGAGCGTCAACATCACGACGGTGCCGGTCACCACCCGCGAGGAGGTGGGCGAGGTCGCCCGCGCCTTCGACGCGGTGCACGAGCAGGCCATCCGGCTCGCCGCCGAGCAGGCCACCCTGCAGAACAACATCAACGCCATGTACGTCAACCTCTCCCGCCGCAGCCAGGCGCTGGTCGACCGGCAGCTCGTGCTCATCGAGCAGCTGGAGGAGGGTGAGGTCGATCCCGAGCAGCTGTCGGATCTCTTCCGGCTCGACCACCTCGCCACGCGCATGCGGCGCAACTGCGAGAACCTGCTCGTCCTCGCGGGCGCCGACATCCCGCGCCCCGCCGCCGAGCCCACTCCGGTGCTCGACGTGCTGCGGGCCGCGGTCTCGGAGATCGAGCACTACCAGCGGGTGGTGGTGCAGAACCCGCCCGACGCCACCTTCGCCGGCAGCGCGGCCAACGACATCCAGCACCTGCTCGCGGAGCTGCTCGACAACGCCACGAACTTCTCGCCCAGCGAGAGCCAGGTGGTGATGAGCTGCAGCCAGGCCCGCGACGGCTCCATCCTGGTGGAGATCTTCGACGAGGGCATCGGCCTCTCCCCCGGCGAGCTCAGCACGCTCAACGACCGGCTGCGCAACCCCGTCGAGTCCACCGCATCGGTGGCGGCGTCCCGGCGCATGGGCCTGTTCGTCGTCGGCAGGCTCGCCAACCGCCACGGCGTCCTGGTCGGGCTCTTCACCGACTCGATGGGCGCGGCCAACAGCGCGCCGTCGAAGCGGGGGGTCACGGCCCGGGTCACGATCCCGGCCGTGCTGGTCGGCGAGCGCACCAGCGAGCCCGACCAGGTCGTGTGGTCGCGCCTCGACGCCACCTCCGCCCCGGCGGCCCCCTCCCGCATGGCGCTCCCGGCGGGCCCGGCCCCGCGCGTGCCGGACGAGGAGGGTGAACCGCTCACCGCGGGCGCCACCGGCTCCGACGGCGCCGCGCTGCCGTGGAACCGCCCGGCACCCCGCCCGCGCTACGACCCCACCAACGGCGAGACCACCATGCGGCTGCCCGTGGTGCCCGCCAAGCCGGAGCCGCCACCGGTCCCGGAGCCCACCCACACGCCACCCCCGGTGGAGCCGCCCGCCGCGGACGTGCGCCCGGAACCGATCGGGCTGTTCGAGCCGGCCGTCCCGCCGCCCACGCTCCCCGACCCCACGGCTCCCCGGCCGCCCGACCCGCTGGCCTCCGAGGCCGAGGACATCGAGGCCACCCCGATCTTCGCGGAGGTCACCTCCGGGTGGTTCCACGTGCCGGCCGCCCACCCCGACGACGGCGGTCCCGTGCCCGCGGGAGTCGGGGCCCGTGGCCGTGCCGCAGGGGGCCCGGACCCCACCGCGTTCGTCACGTCGGCCGACGCCGTGTGGCAGGCCGCCCGCGCGGCCACCGAGAGCCAGCCGAGCGGCTACACCCAGGCGGGCCTGCCGAAGCGGGTGCCCCGCGGGCGGCTCATGCCCGGCAGCGCGATGCCGGGCGAGCCGCCGCCGTCGATCTCCGGGCGCGACCCGGAGGCCATCCGCGGGCGCCTGTCCACCTTCCAGCGCGGCGTGCGCCACGGAAGGCACGCCCGCGGCGAGGAGGAGAACTCCTAGCGCGGGCGTGCCGGTCGCTCCGCGGGCGTCAGCCCGTGATCAACGGCCAGAGCCCGTCCTGGCCTGCCGCGAGGACGGTGGCGCCGAGGTCGGCGTTCCACTCCGCGTCGGAGCCGTCCTCGTCCCGCCAGGCCCAGAGCCGGGTGGTCCACAGGCGCAGGTCGTGCTCGCGTGTGAAGCCGATGGCGCCGTGCACCTGGTGCGCGATCCGGGCGACGACGCCCGCGGCCTCCCCGGTTCGGGACTTCGCCGCCGCCACGGCGAAGCGGGTGGACGGTGCCGAGAAACCGGCGCCGGCCGCCCGTGCCGCCGCGGAGGCGGCCGCCGACGCCGCGGCCACCTCACCCGCCGCGAGCGCCAGCTGCTGCTGCACGGCCTGGAACCGGCCGATCGGGCGGCCGAACTGCTCGCGCTGCCCCGCGTAGCGGACGGTGGCGGCCAGCGCGCCGCGCGCGGCACCGGCGAGCAGCTGGGCGCGCCCCAGCGCGGCGCGCAGACGCAGCTCGGCGGCCGCCCCGTCCGGGGCCGCGACGACGGTGGTGGCCGTCCCGGCGACCGTCACCGTGTCGCGGGGTTCCTCGGCCAGGTTGGCCTTCTCGGCGATCTTCGCCGCACCCGCGTCGAGAAGCACCACGTGGGAGCCGGTCAGCACGACCACGCCTGCCGCGGCCCGCGCCCACGGCACCCGCGGCAGCTCGCCACGCACCGTCGTGCCGTCCACGTCGAGGGTTCCCGCGACCGCGGTGAGCGGCCCGTCGGGCAGCGGCACGCCCGCGGCGTGCAGCAGCCACCCGGCGAGCAGGTCGGTCTCCACCAGCGGAACGCGGGCGGCGTGCGCCCCCGCCTCCGCGAGCACCACGGCGGCGTCCTCGAGGGTGCCCTCGCTGCCCCCGGCCTCGGCGGGCAGCGTCAACCGGGCCAGCCCGGTCTCCTCCAGCGTGCGCCACAGGCCCGCGTCGAACCCGGTGTCGCTGGAGGCGGCATCCCCGAAGACCGACGCCGCCAGCTCCTGCAGCTCCGCGTTCACCGATGTCGTCATCGCAGCCCCAGCCCCCTCGCGACGATCCCGCGCAGCACCTCGTTCGTGCCGCCGCGCAGGGTGAACCCGGGCGCGTGCAGCACCGCATCGGCGAGCAGGCGCGCGAACCCGGACTCCGCACCCGGGTCCGGCGGGGTGGCGACCAGGAGCCGCGCCACGTCGATCACCTCGTTCTCGTACCGGGTGCCGAGTTCCTTGACCACCGCGGCGGCCAGCTCGGGCGCCTGCCCCGACTCCAGCGAGCCGGCCACGGCGAGCGACATCCGCCGCAACGTCCACAGCCGCGCCACCAGCCCGCCGACCTCGCGCTCCGCGCCGGTCGTACCCGCCAGCTCGCCGACGAGCGCCGCCAGCAGCGGGAACGTCGACAGGAACCGCTCCGGCCCGCTGCGCTCGAACGCCAGCTCGCTGGTGACCTGCTTCCACCCGGCGCCGATCTCGCCGAGCACCATGTCGTCCGGGATGAAGACCCGGTCGAAGACGACCTCGTTGAAGTGGTGCGCCCCGGTGAGCAGCGGGATCGGGCGGATCTGCACGCCGGGCGCGTCGAGCAGCACGATGAACTGCGACAGCCCGGCATGTCGGTTCTGCTCGTCGCGCGGCGCCGAGCGCGCGAGTGCGAAGAACGCGTGCGCGTGGTGCGCGCCGGACGTCCACACCTTCGTGCCGGTGAGCTCCCACCCGCCGTCCACGCGCTCGGCGCGGGTGCGCACCGCGGCCAGGTCCGACCCGGCGTCGGGCTCGCTCATCCCGATGCCGAAGTACACCTCACCCTTGGCGATCCCCGGCAGGAACCGCTGCCGCTGCTCCTCGGTGCCGAACCTCAGGAGCGTGGGCCCGATCTGCCGGTCGGCGATCCAGTGCGCGGCCACCGGCGCGCCCGCCGCGAGCAGCTCCTCGGTGACGACGTAGCGGTCCAGCGCCGAGGCGCCCTGCCCGCCGTACTCCTGCGGGATGGTCATGCCGAGCCAGCCCCGGCGCCCGAGCTCCCGCGAGAAGCGCTCGTCCCAGCCCGAGAGCCACACGTCCGGGCGCGGCGACCACCTCCCGGCCGCCCGTTCCTCCGCGAGGAACTCCCGCACCTCGGCACGCAATGCCGCCGTGCTCGACGGCAGCTCGGTGGGTGGTGGCACGAGGTCCGGGAGGCGGTGCAGCGTCGCGGTCACCGGCCCATCCTCTGCCATCGCGCGGACCGGCACCGAGTGGCACGCCCCACAGGACGACGCCCGCTGCGCCGTCCCGTCGGTGGTGGCAGCATCGCGGCCATGACGAACGCCGGGACGAATCCTGCCGCCACGAGCAGCTCCAGCGACGAGGCCCGCGTGGTCGACGCCGTTCCCACCGGTCTGTTCATCGGCGGGGCGTGGCGCCCGGCCGGGTCCGGGCGCACCTTCCCCGTCGACGACCCGGCCACGGGCAAGACGCTGTGCGAGGTGGCCGACGCCGGGCCCGAGGACGGGATGGAGGCGCTCGCCGCGGCCGCCGCGGCGCAGCAGTCGTTCGCCGCGATGCCGCCCCGGGACCGCGGTGAGATCCTGCGCCGCGCCTACGAGGTGATCACGGAGCGGATCGATGACCTCGCGCTGCTCATGACCCTCGAGATGGGCAAGCCACTCGCCGAGAGCCGCGGCGAGATCGCCTACGCCGCCGAGTTCTTCCGCTGGTTCGCCGAGGAGGCCGTGCGCATCGACGGCGGTTACGCGGTGGCCCCCAACGGTGCCAGCCGGTTCCTCGTGCAGAAGCAGCCGGTCGGGGTGTCGCTGCTCATCACGCCGTGGAACTTCCCGATGGCGATGGGCACGCGCAAGATCGGGCCGGCGATCGCGGCCGGCTGCACGATGGTCATGAAGCCCGCGCAGCAGACCCCGCTCTCGATGCACGCGCTCGCCGCGATCCTCGCCGAGGTCGGCCTGCCCGACGGCGTGCTGAACCTCGTCACCACGTCCGACGCGGGTGGTGTGATGGAGCCGCTGATCCGCGACGGCCGCGCGCGCAAGCTGTCGTTCACCGGGTCCACGGCGGTCGGGAAGAAGCTCTTGGAGCAGTGCGCGGAGAAGGTGCTGCGCACGTCGATGGAGCTGGGCGGCAACGCGCCGTTCCTCGTCTTCGACGACGCCGACCTCGACAAGGCCGTCGAGGGCGCGATGCTCGCCAAGATGCGCAACATGGGCGAGGCGTGCACGGCGGCCAACCGGTTCCTCGTGCAGCGTGGTGTGGCGGAGGAGTTCGCCGGGCGCCTCACCGAGCGGATGGGGGCGCTCGTCGTCGGCCGCGGCACCGAGGACGGCGTCCAGGTGGGCCCGCTCGTCGACGCGAAGGGCCGCGACAAGGTGGTGGAGCTCGTGCGCGACGCGGTGGGCCGCGGCGCCCGCGTGCACGTCGGCGGTGAGCCGGGTGACGGCGCAGGCTACTTCTACCGCCCCACCGTGCTGTCGGACGTGCCCCTCGAGGCGCGCCTGACGTCCGAGGAGATCTTCGGGCCGGTGGCCGCGATCAGCGTCTTCGACGACGAGGACGAGGCCGTCCAGGCGGCCAACGACACCGAGTACGGGCTGGTCAGCTACCTGTACACGGAGAACATCAACCGGGCGCTGCGGGTGTCGGAGCGGCTCGAGGCCGGGATGGTGGGGCTCAACACCGGGCTGGTCTCCAACCCGGCGGCCCCGTTCGGGGGCATCAAGGAGTCCGGCCTGGGCCGCGAGGGCGGGTCCGTCGGGATCGACGAGTTCCTGGAGACCAAGTACGTGGCCATCGGCTTCGGAGGCTGAGGTGGCGGCCTAGGTCCGGCGCCCGCGGGGCGGCCATGATCGGCGGATGCGGTCACAGAGCCCGCACCGGCACCCGCACCGGTGCGGCTTGAGAACCGCATGTGGTGATCATGCCCGTGAGACCGCCTCCTGGTGGCGCCACCGGAGGGCCCACACCGCTACGGCCCGGTCCTCCCCGGTGGCTGCTGTCCGGCGGGAGCCCCGCCCGGCCCGGGGTTGGCCGGCGCGGCCCCACGCGGTGCCGCCGGTGCGTTCGGGTCGGCCGCACCCGGCGCACCGGCGGGCGGGGCGTTCGGGTCGGCGGGGGCCGCGGGCTGGTCCGGTTTGTCGTCCGGGTCGGCCACCGCCTGGTCGGTGTTGTTGTCGCCGCCGATCACGGTCACGAAGGTCTCGGGATCGGTCCGGGTGACGATGGCCTGGACCAGCAGGACCCCGCCCTGCATCGCCATGAGCCCGACGAGCCCGACGAGTGCGACCGCCGTGGCCCCGTTCAGCGCCCGTACCCGCGCCGACTTGCGGTAGTGCCGCGCCGCCGTGGTCTCCACCGCCCACGCTCGCATCCCCATCAGGAGGAAGAGGATCAGGACGGCGGCCCACACGACGATGTCGAGTCGGGGATCGATCACGGCGCACCTCCCGGTTCGACCTTGCGGAGCACGACGTCGAACCCGTTCTGGTAGGTGATCACGTACTCGCCGGTGGCGACGATCTGCTGCACGGCGTCGAGGGACCACCCCGGCGGCTTGAGCTTCAGGTCGCGGCCGTACGCCTCCGTGGACTCGAACGAGAGGATCACGTCGGGGTCCTGCAGGTCGACGCAGCGGACCGGGTCGTCGGCCAGGTCCGAGCAGCCCTCGATCGAGTTGCCGCGGCTGTGGGTGTCGATGCCGTCGACCGCGTAGGGCCCGACGCCGCTCACGAGCGGCACCACCTCGAGCCCCGGCGGTGTGGTGGCGTACACCTCGCGGGCCATCGCCACCTCCTCCGGGTACACGATCATGTACGACTCGTTCCCGCCCCGGATCAGGATCAGCGAGCCGAACAGCACCGCCATGCCGGCGGCGAGCACCTTCTCCATGCCGCGCCTGCGGCGCGCCATCCAGCGCAGCGCGTCGGTGCCGAGGATCGACAGGATCGGCAGGCCGAACAGCACGATCCGCAGGAACACCTCGCTGCCGTAGCCCTGCGCGGCGAACGCCATGGGCACCGCGGCCAGCGCGATCGGGGTGAGGTCGCGCCTGCGCCGCCAGTACACCCATGCGCCGACGATCGCGAGCAGCCAGGTGAGCCCGGGTACGGCGATGCGCAGGACCTTGACGAACTTCTGACCCGCGTCGCCGGCGAGCCGGTCCGACACCCCGGCCTGGAGCGCGTCCTCCGCGTTGCCCGATCCGATGATCATGTCCAGCTGGTTGAGCCAGAAGTCGCGACCCGCGATGAGAATGTAGACGACCACCGCGACGATCCCGACCAGCACGAGGCCGCGGCCGCGGAACCGGCCGACGATCGCCAGCACCACCAGCTGGCCGATGATCGCGAACGGGGTGAGCTGGTGTTCCGGGGCCACCGCCATGATGCACAGCGCGGCGCAGAAGTAGATCAGCAGCAGCTGCCGCGGCGGCAGCGTCGGCCGGTTCGGCGGTGTCAGGGCGGCCACGAGCCAGCGGCGGGGCAGCGCCAACCGCTTCGCCTCGGCGTGTGGTTTGGGCCAACCCGGCACGCCCGCCGCGTCGGTGCGCCGGGTGGCCAGCGGGCCGAGCGCGAACACCAGCGGCGTCAGCATCAGCACGATGGCGGTGGCCTGCGGGGAGAAGTAGTCCTGCTCGATCCAGTTCAGGCCGAGGAACAGCCACGCAGCGGCCCACGGGGCGCGGTGGCCCCCGAGCATCGAGCGGGCGAGCGCGTAGATCCCGATCGCCCAGACGCCGACGATGACGGGCGGGAACCAGCGCAGCACCTCGTCCAGCTGCGTGGCGCCCGCGGCGTCGCGGAACCACGCCCACTGGGCGAAGAACGCGGGCCAGTAGAAGCGGGCGTCGTAGCCCTCGACGACCCGCCCGTCGCCGGCCATCGCGTCGACGAACCCGGAGATCAGCCACGCCGTGGAGAACCGGGCGGCGGGCTCGACGACCGACGGGAGGCCGTACGAGCAGAGGATCAGCGTGGCGGTGGCCGTGCCGAGCATCGGGATCCGCGGCCGCGGCGACCACAGCTCGGCGGCGCACGCCGCGACGGCGCACAACATCGACGCCCACGCCGCCGGGCCGAGGACCTTGGCCAGCCCCCAGCCGTCGAGCGAGGAGAGGTCGGTGGTGGCTGCGGCGATCGGCAGCAGTGCCACGGCGGCGAGCGCGAGCGCGGGCGAGAGCCACCGGTAGATGCCGATCGACGGCGGCGCGGGTGGCGGGACGGGCGGCCGCTGCCGCTGCACGGGCAGTGCGGTGGTGATCGGGTCGAGGCCGGCCGCCCGGGCGGCCGAGGTGCTCCCGGGCCGCGTCGGGCGGGCGGCCGCCGGTCCCGGCGCAGGCCGTGGCGGCGGACCCGGCGGGCGGGCGGCCGCGGGACCGGGATCCGCACCGGGTGACGGCGCCGGGCGGCGTCCCTCCTGGGGACCCGGCGCGGGGCGGCCGGGCGGGGCCGGCGGTGCCGGACGCTGCCCGTCCGGGCGGGGCTCGGGGTGCGCCTGTGGCCGGGCGGCGGGTGGGGTGTCGGGCCGGGGCCCCGGTGGCGGGGGGCGCCTGCCCGGCGGTGCCGGAGGCGTGCGGCCGCGGCCCGGAGTCCCGCCACGGTCGGTCGATGTCACGGTGCACGCACCTCCACGTCGGTCCGGCGCGCCGCCGGGATGACGAGCACGGCGGCCGCGCAGGCCACCTGGACGATGATGTAGCCGATCGCCACGAGCCGCAGCTCGGTGACGTCCCCGGCCGTGCCGGGCAGGGCGATCGCGACGACGAGCACGAGCACGGCGCTGAACAGCTGGAGCCGGTCGAAGCCCACCCCGTGACCGAGTGCCTGCCGCACGCCGAGCTCGTGCGTGACGACGAGCCGGAACGCCAGCCCGAGCAGCATGAGCCGCAGCAGGTCCCCGGCGTCGGCGTACGCCGGGCCGAAGGCGGTCAGGAGCGGGCCTGCGAGCGCGGCACCGAGGGCGATCAGCGGGAGGAACACGATGAGCAACCGGCGGCGGGCCCGCGCGACCAGCTCACCCGTGCGGCCCGGTTCGCGGGCCACGGCGCCGGCGAGTGCGTGCACGGTGTACGCCGCGCCGAGGTCGACGAGCACGAAGACCTGCCACGCGACGAAGAACACCGCGCCGGTCGCGGACCCGAACCGCACGGTGACCACGATCGGCACCAGGTGGTAGAGCAGCGCGGTACCGACCAGCGAGATCACGGCGGGTACGCCGGAGGACCCGTCGCCGCTCGCCCTGCTGAGGAGCAGCGGGACGGCGGCGACGGCCGGCACCGCCCAGGCGGCGGCCGGGCCGAGCCAGGACAGCACCACCCCGTCGGCGCCGAGCCCGGCCACCGCGCAGAGTGCGACGACCGCACCGATCTGCACCGGTGCGAAGAGCGCGCTGCGCCAGACCACCCATCCCGGCTTCCCGGCCCCGGCGAGCACGACGTCGTGTGCGGCGAGGAGCCCGCCGGCGGCGCATCCGGCCGCCACGATCAGCGGGCCGGTGACCGCGGGGGCCCCCGGGATCGTCACCACGCCTGCGAGCCGCGGCACCAGCAGGCCGCACGCCAGGCCGGCGACCGCGGCCGGCGGTACGACCAGCAGCGGCGCCATCCAGGCGACGCGCGCGGGCCGCTGCCCGCGCATCGGCCGGATCACCGCGGGGGCGAGCGCGGCGAGGAGCAGGACCACCGACACCACGAGCTGCGCGTCGCCGAGGGCCGTCACCGGCACCACGTGCGCCGCCACGAGCCACCCGACCAGGCCCCCGGCCGACCCGAGCAGGGCGCTCAGGGCCAGTGCGCTGCCGTCGGGACGCCCGCCCCCGGGCCCGACGATCGGGATGTCGGCGGTGTCGGCCTCGCTGAAGGGGTCGCTGGAGGGGTCGGGCTCAGCGGCTTCCGGAGCCACGGGGATGCGGCTGGTCTCGGGGGTTTCCGGGCCGACCTGCTGGAGCTCTTCGGTGCGCGCGCGGGACGGATCGAGGACCACCGTGGGCGGGTCCGCCCGGGGGTCGGGGTGGGTGCGGCCGAAGTGGTCGGGCCGGACGGTCGCCGCCTCCAGGACCACGTTTCCCGTCCCGCTCGGTCTCGGGGCGCTCTGTGTCGGGTGCCGACGGCTCACGACACCGCGACCCGCAGCGGCCCGCTCACGGCCGTTCTCGTGGTCACTGAGCCACCACCGCATGTCGGAGCAGGAACGGAACGCTGACCGCCGTGATCGCGTACAGCGAGAGGTCGGGCCGCCAGAAGGCCGCGCTGACCATGATCTGGGCGATCAGCAGCGTGACGGCCACGCCGACGCCGACGGTGAGCAGCCACACGTGCGCGGCGGGGGCCCGCCGCAGGAAGCCCGCGGCGGCCCAGCCGGGGCCCAGCACCAGGAATCCGATGGTGACGACGAACCTGATGTCTCCGAGGATGCCGCCCGTGGTGCCGAGTGCGTTGAACGCACAGGCGGCGACGCCGAAGACGACGAGGACCAGCGCCACGTAGCGCCGTGCGACACGCGCACGTGTCAGCACGGCGTTCGAGGGTGGCATGGTCACCGTCTTGCTCCGTTCGTCACCTCACCACGCCCCCTCCCGGCACGGTCCGACCACGTGATCCACCGGAGGCGCGGGTACACCCGACCGACCGGCGAGTCTAGTCGGGTGACTCTGAGAGAAGGCCCGGCGGGCGGCCCCCGGTCAGGAGGCCTCCTCCTCGAGGGCGAGGCGCAGGCTCACCCCGTCGCGCGTCTCGCGGACGGGGCCTTCGACCCGCGGCTGGCTCTCGACCCGCGCCTGCGGCAACGGGCGCCGCTCCACGGTCTCGGCCTGCCCGTTGACCTCCGCACCGGGGGCCTGGACGCCGCGTGCACCGTTGACCGGCGGGGTGGGGCCCGTGGGCTGCGCGGGGGCCATCGGCTGCGGCGCGGGCGGCACCACGGGGATGCCCCCGACGGGCGTGAGCGCGCGGGACTGCTCCTCGACCTGCACCCGCTCGGCGCTCCGGCGCGACGCCCGCCGCCGCTCGGCGGCGAGGGTGCGCAGCACCCGGGTGCCGTCGGCGAACGTGCGGAGGTTCGTCTGTCCGAAGATCCGCTCACGCTCCATCGACGGCACTTCGGTGATCTTCAGGCCGGCGGCGGCGACCCGGCAGTTGAGCACGGTCTCGATCTCGAACCCGTCGCCCCAGAGCATCGTGCCGTCGGCCGGTGCGGGCGTGTCGATCGGCGGCAGGTCGAGCACCGGGAGGATGTCGGCCCAGAAGGCGTTGTAGCCGTAGCAGAGGTCGGTGTACGAGGTGCCGAACAGCGCGTTGGCCACGCCGTTGAGCCCCGCGTTGCCCGACTTGCGCAGGAGGGTGATGTCGTCGCTGCCCCCGCCGCGGACGAACCGGCTCCCCTTCGCGAAGTCCGCCCCGTTGATCAGTGCCCGGACGAACGCCGGGATCTCGGCGGGGTCGGCCGACCCGTCGGCGTCGAACATCACGATGACGTCCCCTGTTGCGGCCGCGAAGCCGCACGCCATCGCATTGCCCTTGCCCTTGCGCGTCTGCGAGATGACCTTGACCCACGGCAGGACGCGCTGGGCGGTCTCGATCGTCCCGTCGACGGAGTTCCCGTCGACGACGATGATCTCGTGCACCGCCGGCCGCACCGCCGCGATCGCCGGCAGCACGACCTCCAGGTTCCTCGCCTCGTTCCGGGTCGGCACCACCACGGAGACCCGCGGGTTGCCGTTCCGCGCCATCGCCTTTCTCCCCCCCACCGCGTCAGCGGCGTGCTCGCGCCGTTCGGATCGCTGCCCGTAGCCACCGCCGGAGACGTTCGTCATCACTGGCCTTATCTCCTCGGGCGCCCGTCGCGTTACGTCAACTCCTGCGACGAGGAGCCCTGCTTTCGGCGACTCTCCGCTACTGCATTCGGCCGGGGCGGTTCTGGTGCTTCGGGCGCACTCTACGGAGGAGAACGCCCTGATGCCTCCTGGGGTACCTCGTCCGCGGGAACCCGGTGTGGGTGTCCGCCGCGGCTCGGTGGGCGGGAACGGTACCTTCCCCCCCGTGCTGTCGATCCCCAGCGTCTCCGTCTGCCTGCCGGTCTACAACGGCGAGCGCTTCCTCGCCGAGACGGTCCGCAGCGTCCTCGACCAGACCTACCGCGACTTCGAGCTGGTCGTGCTCGACAACGGCAGCACCGACCAGAGCGGCCAGATCGCCGCCTCCTTCGGCGACCCGCGCATCCGGCTCGAGCACAACCGCGAGACGCTGCCGCAGGCCGAGAACTGGAACCGGATCGTCGAGCTGGCCCGAGGGCCGCTGGTGAAGGTCGTCTGCGCCGACGACCTGCTCCACCCGCGCTGCCTGGAGCTGCAGGTCGGCCCGATGGACTCCGACCCGGGCCTCGCCGTGGTCGCCGCGCGCCGGCACATGATCGACGAGCAGAGCCGCGTGATCGTGCCGCGGCGTGGCCTGAAGGGCCTCGTCGGCGTCCACACCGGCGTGGAGGTCGCCCGGCGGGTGGTGCGCAGCGGCGCCAACCCGATCGGCGAGTCCAACAACGTGCTGTTCCGGCGCGACGACTTCTTCACGGTTGGCGGCTGGAAGACCGACCGCTCCAACGTCATGGACATCGACCTGTGGCTGCGGCTGCTGCAGCTCGGCGACTTCCTCGGCCTCCCCGAGACCCTGGCGGCGTTCCGCATCGCGAGCGACAGCATCTCCTCGCACAGCGACGAGACGCTCTACGCGCAGCAGCGCATGTTGATCGAGGAGATCGGCGACTCGCCGTACTTCCAGGTGCGAAGCGTCGACCTCGCCGTCGGGCGGATGCTGGCCCCGGCCGGCCGCGCCCGGCGCCGCGCGCTCTACACGCTCTCGAAGGTCGCCTCCCGCAAGGCCGCCTGAACGAGGGAGTCGCCTGTCGCACATCATTTGCGACTGCCGCTTTTCCGCGTCTGCGTCTAGCCTGGGTCGGTCACCCGAACCGGCTGCCATCGCTGCGCGAAGGAGCACGCATGGTCTCCACCTCCGAGGCAACCCTGGCCATGCACATGAGCGACGGGCTCGTCAACGCCCCCACCGCGGTGGGGTTCGGGCTGGTCGCGATCGTGGGCCTGGCGATCGCGGTGCAGCGGGCGCGCGCCGACCTCGACGACCGCACGGCCCCGATGGCAGGCCTGGTCACCGCCTTCGTCTTCGCGGTCCAGATGATCAACTTCCCGATCCTGCCCGGCGCCAGCGGCCACCTGCTGGGCGGGGCGCTGGTCGCGATCCTGGTCGGCCCGTGGGTCGGATCGCTCTGCATCGCCATCGTGCTCGTCGTGCAGGCCCTGCTCTTCGCCGACGGCGGGCTCACGACCCTCGGCACCAACATCGTCAACATGGCGCTGGTCGGCGTGCTCGTCGGCCACGTGGTGGCCACCGCGATGCGCCCCATCGCCCGCCGCGGCCGCGCGGGCCTGGCCAGCACCGCGTTCGTCGCCGCGCTGGTCAACACGGTCGTCGCCTCCCTCGCCTTCGTGCTCGAGTACGCGATCGGCGGGGCGGGCGGGGCGTCGCTCGGCACGGTGGCCGCGCTCATGGTCGGACTGCACACGCTGATCGGCGTCGGCGAGGGGGTCATCACGGCCGCCACGGTGGGCGCGGTGGCCGCCGTGCGCCCCGACCTCATATACCTGCTGCGCGGCCGGCCGGTCCCGCTCGAGGTCCGCGGCGCCGGGGAGCCGGCATGAACGCTCCGGCCGGGAACCGCAGGGCGGCGGGGTTCTTCCTCGGTTTCCTCGTGGTCGCGCTGCTCGTCGCGGGTGGGCTGTCCTACCTCGCGAGCTCCGATCCCGACGGCCTCGACTCCGTCACGCTCTCGGGTTGCGACGTCGTGGAGACCGATGCGGGCGAGCAGCTCCAGGGCACCTGCATCGCGCAGCACGCCACCGACAGCGCCGTGTCCGGCAGCCCGCTGGCCGACTACGCGGTCGGCGGCGCCGAGGGTTCGGTCGGGCTGGCCGGCGTGATCGGCGTGCTGGTCACGCTGGTGCTCGCGGGCGGCCTGTTCTGGCTGCTGCGCCGCCGGTCCGGCCCCGGGGAACGCTGAGTGGGCACGGGGCACGCGCACCCGCTGCACCTGCCCGGGAGCTCACCGGTCCACCGGCTCCCGGCCGAGGTGAAGATCGTCGCCGCCGTCGCGGTCGTGCTGTGCGTGGTGGCGACACCGCGCGAGGCGTTCGCGGTGTTCGGCGGCTTCCTGCTGCTGCTCGCGGCCGTCTGGGCGGTGGCGCGGATCCCGCCCGGCTGGATCGCGCGGCGGGCGCTGATCGAGGCGCCGTTCGTCGTGCTCGCCGTGTTGCTGCCGATCAC
This sequence comes from Pseudonocardia adelaidensis, assembly GCF_039543345.1. Classification (NCBI taxonomy): domain Bacteria; kingdom Bacillati; phylum Actinomycetota; class Actinomycetes; order Pseudonocardiales; family Pseudonocardiaceae; genus Pseudonocardia; species Pseudonocardia adelaidensis. The sequence goes on from NZ_BAABJO010000006.1 coordinate 187,195, forward strand.
CGGCGGGGCGCCGTACGTCGAGTGGCCCCACGTCGGGCAGCTCGGCCTCACATTGTCCGAACCAGGGCTGCTGGGCGCCTGGAACATCCTGGTGAAGGGCACGCTCGGCGTGCTCACCTCGCTCACGCTCGCCGCGACGACCCCCCTGCGCGACCTGCTCCTCGGGCTGCAACGCCTGCACGCGCCCGCCCTCGTCGTCACGATCGCCACGCTGATGCTGCGCTACGTCGACGTGATCGCCGGGGAGGCCCGCCGGATGCGGATGGCCCGCATCTCCCGCGGGCACGACCCCCGGTTCCTCTGGCAGGCCGGCGCCACGGCCCGCGGTGTCGGGTCGCTGTTCATCCGCTCGTACGAGCGGGGGGAGCGGGTGCACCTCGCGATGCTGTCGCGCGGCTGGACCGGGCGGATGCCGCAGCTGTCGCAGCAGCGCACGAGCAGGCGGCAGTGGCTCGCCGGGCTCTCCCCCGTCGCCGTGGCGCTCGCACTGGCGGCCACGGGCTGGGTGCTGGCATGAACAGCGCTGACATGAACACCGCGCCCGATCGGACCGCTTCCCCCGTGGCGCCCACCCCGCCGCCGTCCCTGCAGGTGCGCGGCCTCGCGTTCGCCTACCCGGACGGGCACCAGGCCCTGTACGGCATCGACCTGACCGTCCGCCGGGGCGAGCGGGTGGCCCTGCTCGGCCCGAACGGTGCCGGCAAGACCACGCTCGTGCTGCACCTCAACGGCATCCTCACCCCGGGCCGCGGGTCGGTGGCCGTGGGCGGGCTCCCGGTGGAGCGGCAGCACCTGCGCGAGATCCGGCGGCGGGTCGGCATCGTCTTCCAGGATCCGGACGACCAGCTGTTCCTGCCGACCGTCGGCGAGGACGTCGCGTTCGGCCCGGCGAACTTCGGCGTGAGCGGCGCCGACCTCGACGCGCGCGTGGAGGCCGCGCTCGACGCCGTCGGGATGCGCGAGCACCGCGACCGCTCGCCGCTGCACCTGTCCGGCGGGCAGCGCAGGCGGGTGGCCCTGGCCACCGTGCTGTCCTGCGAGCCGGAGATCCTCGTGCTGGACGAGCCGTCCACCCACCTCGACCCGGTGGCGCGCCGCGAGCTGGCCGAGATGCTGCTCGGGCTGGAGCCGACGATGCTCATGGTCACCCACGACCTGCCCTACGCCCTGCAGCTGTGCCCGCGCAGCGTCGTGCTGGACGACGGCGTCGTGGTGGCCGACGGGCCCACGCGCGAGCTCCTCGCCGACACCGAGCTGCTGCGCCGCCACCGCCTCGAGCTCCCGTACGGCTTCAGCCCGTGAGCGGCGCGTGCATCAGGTGGACCAGCGGGCGGAAGCCCACGCGCTCGTAGAGCCGCACGGCGGCGGCGTTGTCCGCCGCCACGCTGATCGACCAGTGGCGGCAGCCGCGGCGCTCCAGCTCCGCCCGCACCGCGCCCAGCAGCGCCGTCCCGACACCCGCTCCGCGGGCCCGCGGCGAGACGGCGAGCGACTCGACGTCACCGCGGACCGGCCCGAGGTCGAACGTCGGCCCCGACGCCAGCAGCCGGCACACGGCGTAACCGATCACCTCGTCGGCGGCCTCCCGCCGGGCCAGGAACAGCAGGCCGCTGCCGTCGTCCAGCCACGACGCGTACTCGCGCCGCCGCATGTCCCAGGACTCGGCGGCCGGCCGCACCGGCACCCGCCCGGCGACGACGGTGCGGTGGTGCTCGACCATCGCCGTCCAGAGCGGGGCCAGCGCGTCGACGTCGGCGAGGCGGCCCCGGGTGATCTCGATGTCCACCGGACGGAGCCTATGGTTCAGCCATCCCGGACGGGCCGGTAGGTCAGCAGGGCGAGGTTCTCGCCGACGACCCGCGTGCCGGTGAGACGCAGGGGCTTCACCTCGCTGGTCCCGGCGAACAGGCGAGCGCCGGCCCCGACCACGAACGGGTAGGTCATCAACCGCACCTCGTCGACGAGGTCGTGCTCGATCAGCGTCTGCACGAGACCGCCGCTGGCGTAGACGACGATCTCCCCGTTCACGCTCCCGCGCAGCGCGGAGACCTCGCTCACCGCGTCGCCCTTCAGGACCTTGCAGTTGTTCCAGGCGCCCACGTCGCCGAGGGTCGTGGACACCACGTACTTGGGGAGCCCGTTGAACCGGTCCGCCAGCTCCCCGGTGCGGGACGGGTACCGCGCGGCGAAGAACTCGTAGCTCCGCCGACCCAGCAGCACGGCCTCGGCGCCCCGAACCTCGGCCAGCAGCACGTCGGCCCACTCGGCGCGGTCCCGGCCTCCGATCCAGGTGAACCAGTCGCCACGGCCGACGCCCTCGTCGCCCCTCGGGTCCTGGACGACTCCGTCGAGCGAGACGTTCTCGCTGACAACGATCTTTCCCATGTCACTTCTCCTTCGATCGCGGTGCCACCGATGGAGAACCCGCGACGCGGGGAAAGTGGGCGCTCTCCGGCCGCCCAGTTCGGCAGTCGCGCGGTGTCCGTACACCATGGAACAGCGGGGAGAGGTGACGTGAAGATGACGACCGGAGACCTGACGGCGCGGGCGCGGGCCGGGGACGGCGACGCGTTCCGGGAGCTGACCCAACCGCACCGCAGGGAGCTGCTGGTGCACTGCTACCGGATGCTGGGGTCGTTCCAGGACGCGGAGGACGCGCTCCAGGACACGCTCGTGGCCGCCTGGCAGGGCCTCGACGGGTTCCAGGGACGCGCCTCGATCCGCACCTGGCTCTACCGGATCGCCACCAACCGCTGTCTCAACGCGCGTCGGGCCGCGGGCCGGCGCCCGGTCGTGGAGTGGGATGTGCCGAACCTCGAACCGCCCGAACCGACGCGACTCGGCGAGGTCGCCTGGCTCGAGCCGTATCCCGACCCCCGGCACGACGCGGTGATCGACATTCCGCTCGGCCCGGAGGCCCGCTACGAGCAGAGCGAGTCCATCTCCCTGGCCTTCGTGACCGCCCTGCAGCTCCTGCCGCCCCGACAGGTCGCCGTGCTCGTCCTGCGCGACGTCCTCGGGTTCCGGGCCGACGAGGTGGCCGACATGCTGGACTCCAGCCTCGACTCGGTCAACAGCGCACTCAAACGGGCCCGCGCCGGCCTGCAGCAGAGGCTCCCACCGGCCGCCGAACCGCCCCCCTCCCCCGGCTCACCCACCGAGGACGCGATCGTGGCGAGGTTCGTCCGCGCCTGGGAGTCCGCCGACCTCGACGCCCTGGTGGCCCTGCTGACCGACGACGTCTTCGTCTCGATGCCGCCGCTGCCCTTCGAGTACGAGGGCCGGGACGTCGTCGCCCGCCTCTGCGCCGCCATCTTCCGCGCGGGCCGCAGGTTCGACCTCGTGCCGACGCGGGCGAACGGGCAGCCCGCGTTCGGCGCCTACCTGCGCGGCTCCGACGGCATCAGCCACGGGGCCGGCGTGTACGTCCTCGCCCTCACCGGCGACCGGATCCGGTGCATGACCCGCTTCGACAACGGCGTGCTCCCGTCGTTCGGGCTGCCACGATCGCTGCCGAGCCGGTGACCTATTGCTGGGGCGGCGGGGCCGGGTAGCCCGGGCGTGGGCTGCCGCCGTTGCCCCGCTCGGGCGGGACCGGCGGGATCCCGCGCGGCGGGGTGGGCACGGCGCTGTCGGGCCTGCGGGCCGGTGCGGGCGACGGCGGCGGGGCCACCGGGTGCGGGCGTCCCTCCCGGACCGGCGCCGGGGTGTGGGCGACGGCCTCGGTCCCGGGAGCGGGCGCGGGCGGCTGCGGCGCCGGGAACGAGTCGGGCATCGGCGTCTCGGTGACGGGCGCGCCGATCGGCGGCACCTCCCTGCGGGCCTCGGCCTCGGCGTCGGCGACCACCTTCGCGATCTCGGGATCGCTCGCCGTGTCGAACCAGCCCTTGATCGACTCGTCGTCGTGCTCGGGCTTTGCGGTCGGGCCCGGCTCGTCCACCGGCGAGGGCTCGAAGCGGAACACGCCGTCCTCGCCGGGCGCGCCGAGCATGCGCGTGAAGCCCTCGAGGGCCTTGCCGAAGTCGGACGGCACGAGCCAGACCTTGTTGGCCTCGCCCTGCGCCATCTGCGGCAGGGTCTGCAGGTACTGGTAGGCGAGCAGCTCCGGCGTGGGACGCCCCGCCTTGATCGCCGAGAACACCTTCTCGATGGCCTTGGCCTCGCCCTGGGCCTCCAGGTAGCGGGCCGCCCGCTCGCCCTGCGCGCGCAGGATCTGGGACTGCCGCTCGGCCTCGGCGCCCAGGATCGCGGCCTGCTTGGCGCCCTCCGCGGTGAGGATCTGGCTCTGCTTCTGGCCCTCCGCGCTGCGGATGGCCGACTCCCGCTGGCCCTCGGCCGTGAGGATCATCGCCCGCTTCTCGCGGTCGGCCTTCATCTGCCGCTCCATCGACTCCTGGATCGACGCAGGCGGGTCGATGGCCTTGATCTCCACGCGCCCGACGCGGATGCCCCAGCGGCCGGTGGCCTCGTCCAGCTCGCCGCGCAGCACGGTGTTGATCTGGTCGCGGGAGGTGAGCGTGCCCTCGAGCGTCATCCCGCCGACGACGTTGCGCAGCGTGGTGGTGGTGATCTGCTCGACGCCGGTGATGTAGTCGGAGATCTCGTAGACGGCGGCCTTCGGGTCGGTCACCTGGAAGTAGACGACGGTGTCGATGTTGACGGTCAGGTTGTCCTGGGTGATCACCGGCTGCGGCGGGAACGAGACCACCTGCTCGCGCAGGTCGATCCGCTCGCGCACCTTGTCGATGAACGGCACCAGGAACGCCAGGCCCGGCTCCGCGGTGCCCTTGTACCGGCCGAGCCGTTCGATCACGGCGGCCGTGGCCTGCGGGATGATCTGCACCGCCTTGACCAGCGACACGACCACGAGCAACACCAACAGCACCACGACGACCAGCAGTACGGTGCCTTCGGTCACGGCAACCCCCTCTCGGAGCAGGTCAGATTCTCAGTCCTGTGCGACGACGATCGCGGTGGCACCGGAGATGGTGAGGACGGTGACCCGGGCGCCGGGCTCGATCGCGTGGTGCCCGTCGCTCGTGCGCGCCGACCACAGCTCGCCGCCGATCTTCACGCGGCCGCCGTGCTCGTCGACCCTCGACACCACGATCGCGGTGCTCCCCAGCAGCGCCCGGTGGTGCATCACGGCGGGGTCGATGCCGCGGTCGAGGCGCCTGCGCAGCGCCGGGCGCACCGCGAACAACAGCAGCACCGACACGACGGCGAACACCACGCCGCCGACGACCGGGCCCGCCACGAGCAGCGACACCCCGCCGGCGGCGAGCGCACCCCCACCGAGCATCAGCAGCACGAACTCGCCGGACAGCAGCTCCGCCACCACCAGCAGCACGCCGACGATGAGCCAGACCACCGCGGCCGTCATGCCCGCAGATCCTGCCAGATCGGCTCCGGCGCGTGATCGGCCGAGATCAGGTCGTCACAAAGTCGATGAGCCGCTCGACGGCGCCGATCAGCGGGGTCTCCAGGTCCCGGTAGCTGCGCACGGCCCCGAGCACGCGGCGCGCGCCGTCGGCGGGCTCGCCCCAGCGCAGGGCGCGGCAGACCCCGGTCTTCCAGTCGGTGCCCCGCGGCACCCGCGGCCACTCCCGGATCCCGACGACCGACGGCTTCACCGCCTCCCACACGTCGACGTACGGATGGCCGGTGACGAGCACGTGCGGGCCGGCGACCGCGGCGGCCGCGCGGGTCTCCTTGGAGCCCTCCACGAGGTGGTCGACGAGCACGCCGAGGCGCCGCTGGGGCCCCGGTTCGAACTCGGCCACGGCGGCGGCGAGGTCGTCCATGCCGTGCATCGGCTCCACGACCACGCCCTCGACGCGCAGGTCATGGCCCCACACGCGCTCGACGAGCTCGGCGTCGTGCAGGCCCTCCACCCAGATCCGGGCCGCCCGTGCGGTGCGGGCGGTGTGGCCCTGCACGCGCACCGACCCGGACGCCGAACGAGCCGGCGCCGCCGGGGCGCGCGCGGGCGCCACGAGCGTGGCCGGTGCCCCCTCGAACAGGAACGCCGCAGGCCGCAGCGGGAACACGCGCCGGGCACCGCGGCGGTCCTCCAGCGTGACGCCGCGCGCGTCCACGGCGACCACGGCACCGCAGAACCCGCTCGCCGGGTCCTCCACGACGAGCCCGTGCTCGGCGGGGACCTCCGGGATCTGCTTGCGCGTCCGGATCCTGGTTCCGTCGGCGCTGAACGCCCCTCGGTAGTCGTGCGCACGGCTCACGGCCCCGTTCTACCGGGCCCGGGAACCCCGGCCCGGGCGCGACACGCCGGGTCACCGCGCGTGAGCTGCGGCAACGGAGCGTACCCACGTTCACCCCGAGGCGGCAGTGCTCTCCCACTCGGACGTGGATAGCCTGACGCGGTGCCCTGCCCCTCCGCCACCTTCACCGTGTGGGCCTCGGCCTGGCTGGTGGGCGCCGCCGCGCCCGACGACGTCCTCGACGCGCTCGCGCCGTGGGCGGACGCGCACGACGTCCAAGCGGCCGATTCGGACACGGCAGAGCTCAGCGGCCTGCCCGCTCCGGGCGAGCCGGTGAGCTCGCTGACGTTCCTGCTCGCGACGCTGCGGCGGGCCACGGCCGGGCGGGACGCCGCCGGGCCCGCGCGCCTGGTGCTTCCCGCGCCCGGCGACGTGCGGGGGCTGCCCGGCCCCGGCGTGTTCAGCACCGCCGCCACCGCCGCGGGCGAGGGAGTGCTCTTCCCGGACACCGGGCCGACCGTGTCGAGTGCGGGCGTGTCGGGTCTGGGCATCGTGCCCACCACCGTGGCCGACGGCGTGCTGCGGTGGACGGTCTACCCGGTGCCGGAGCCGGGCCCGCCCGCGGAGTTCGTCGGCCTGAGCCACGCGGAGCGCGACCTGCGCGACCAGGTGCGGCAGTCGGCCTCGGTCCTCACCTCGCTCGGCGTCGCCCGGCACCGTCCCGGGGTCCGGGAGGAGATCGCGGCCGCCCTGCGGGCCCGCCCGGCGTCGCTGTGGCCCGCGGGCATGCCGCCGCAGGCCCTGCGCGTCCTGCAGCACGCGGACGAGGTGGAGGCGATCCTCGCCGCGGCCAGGATCGACGAGCCGGGAGGCGCCATCTCCGCGTCCGCGGCGACCGCGCGGCACGATGCGCTGCGACCGATCGAGACGGCGGTGCGCGTGGCCCGCCGCGCCGCGGTGGCCGAGGCCGTCCGCGTGCTGGCGAGCAGCCCGCTGGTCTGACGCGCCGCCGGATCGGCGGCCTCCGACGTCGCAGGTGTCTCACATGGTCAGGCCGGGGCACACCAGCGCTCGAGCAGCTCCCGGTACACGACCACCGCCTGCTCCACCCGGCTGGCGAGGCAGTACTCGTCCACCACGTGGCACTGCGCGGGCTCGCCCGGCCCGAGCACGACGGTCGGCGCGGGCCCCGCGTCGGCGCCGAGCACGCCGGCCAGGACGGACGCGTCGGTGAAGAACCGCGCGGGCGGCGCCACGGCGTCCGGCGCGCCCGCGGCCTGCAGCGCCGAGCGGACCATGCCGACGAACGGCTCGTCGGCGTCGGTGTCCAGCGGTGGCAGCACGACGTGGTCGGCCACCTCCACCCGCTCCCCCGCGAGCAGGCCCACCTGGGCGCGCAGCTGCGCGGCGTCGACGCCCGGCACGGTGCGGATGTCCAGCATCAGCTCCGCGGCGTCCGGCACCACGTTCGGGGCCACGCCGCCGCGCAGGACGCCGACGTTCGCGGTGACCGGCCCGAACCGGTCGTCCCGGGGCCACCCGACGTGGTCGTGCAGCGCCACCGCCGCCCGCGCGAGCCGGACCACGGCGTTGTCACCGAGCTCGGGCGCGGACCCGTGGGCGGCGCGCCCGGTCGCGCGCAGCCGCATCCAGTGCGCGCCCTTGTGGCCGATCACCAGCGCATTGGCCGTCGGCTCCGCGACCACGAGCGGGCCGCCGCGCGCCATGGCGTCGCGGCCGGCCGCGTCCAGGCCGACCAGGCCGGTGCAGCCGGTCTCCTCACCGGCGGTGAGGACCAGCTGCACGCCGCGGCACGAGTGGGGCCGCGACGCGTGCTCGACCGTCGCGACCACCGCAGCGGCCACCCCGGACTTCATGTCGCTCGCGCCGCGGCCCACCACCTTGTCGCCGTCGCGTTCGGCCGCCCACGGGTCCACCGACCAGTCGTCGGGCCGGACGGGAACGGTGTCGAGGTGGCCGGTGAACGTGAGCGGGGGCCCGTCGCCGCCCGCCGTGCGCGCGACGAGCTGCTCCCGCCCCGGCTCCCACGCGAGCAGCCGGGTGCCGAGCCCGGCCTCCTCGACCAGGGCCGCGCAGTGCCGGGCCGCGGCCCCCTCGCCGCCGCCGACCGTCCGGAACCGGATCAGCTCCGCCAGCAGGCCGAGGGCCCCCGTCACCGCAGTACCTCGCCCCGGGTCTCGGGCAGGGTGAGGATCACGGCGAAGGCGATCACGGCGCCCACCGCGACGTACCAGAAGAAGACCTGCGACAGGCCGGCCCCGGCAAGCGCCTGGATCACGAGCGGCGCGGTGCCGCCGAACGTCGCGACGGTGAGGTTGTACCAGGCGCCGATGCCCAGGCCGCGCAGCTCGGTGGGGAAGAGCTCGCTCATGATCGCGGGCGCGATCGAGGTCATCGCCGTGTAGAGCCCGAGCCCGACGGCGAAGACGACGAGCATGTTCCAGAACCCGGGCCCGATCAGCGCCGACAGCGGCACGATCAGCACGGCCGTTGCGGCGGACCAGGCCAGGAGCTGCGGCTTGCGGCCGAACCGGTCCGACAGCACGCCCATCGGGTACTGCAGCGCCACGAACAGCGCCGTCGCGATCGAGAGCGCCCAGAACACCTGGCCTGCGTCGGCGCCGCGCGAGCTCACCGCGTACGGGGTGAGCGCGGAGAAGAACGTGTAGTAGCAGAGCGTGGACAGCAGCGTGAACGCGACGAGCTGGCCCACGGCCTTGGGGTGCTCGCGCAGCGTCGTCAGCAGCGGGTGCTTCAGCTGCTGGGCCTTGGCCTTGTTCTCCTCGAACTGCTCGGTCTCGGGCATCGCCCGCCGCAGCCACAGGCCGACGATGCCCAGCACGCCGCCGATGATGAACGGGATGCGCCAGCCGTACGCTGCCAGCTCCTCCTTGGTCAGCACCCCCGTGAGCAGCGCGCCGAGCAGCGACGCGATCAGCACCGACCCGCCGGTGGAGATGTAGAAGAACGACGAGTAGCGGCCGCGCCTGTCCGGCGGGGCGATCTCGCCGAGGTAGGCCGAGGCGTTGGAGACCTCCCCGCCCAGCGACATGCCCTGCCCGATGCGCGCGAGCAGCAGCAGGATCGGCGCGAGCCAGCCCACCATGCCGAACGTCGGCAGGATCCCGATGATGAACGACCCGCCTGCCATCAGCAGGATCGTCAGCAGCATCGCCGTGCGCCGCCCCCGCAGGTCGGCGAACCGGCCCAGCAGCCAGCCGCCGAGCGGACGGAAGAAGAACGCGAGCGCGTACGTGGCGAGCGTGCTGATCAGGGCGAGCGCCGCGTTCTCCTTCGGGAAGATCTGCGTGGCGAAGAAGATGCTGAACGTGGCGTAGATCGTCCAGTCGTACCACTCGATGGCGTTCCCGATCGACGCCGCGACGAGTGTCCGAACGGGCAGCCGGTGTGGCGGCGCATCCTTGGCGATGGACGGCGTCGATGGGTCGGACACGGCTCACTCCCGGGGCTGGTGACGGACGGTGAGGCGACATTAGGCCACCTGGCGGCCGCCGTCACCCGTCAGCGCTCAGTCTTCGAGGCGGTACGCGAGCTTCGTCTCCCAGTTGGTCATGTCCGGCGGCTCGGCGCGATCGGCGATCCCGCGCGGGCTCATCGGTCCGCCGCGATCGCCACCTCGGCGCAGGCCTCCAGGTCGGCGAGCTGTCCCGTGAGCTTCGCGCGGATCCGCTCCACGGCGGAGCGGCCCAGCGGCAACCGCAGCGGCGCCGACGGCGCGTGCACGACGTCGATGATCGCTTCGACCGCGCGGGCCGGGTCACCCGGCTGCTGCCCGTGCGCGGTCGCGTTGCGGACCCGCAACGCACCGGCCGGACCGTCCTCGTAATCCGGGATCGGCGTGGCGTGGCGCAGGGAGCGGCCGAGGAACTCGGTGCGGAAGGGGCCCGGCTCGACGATCGTCACCCGGATCCCGAACGGCGCCACCTCCCCCGCGAGGGCCTCCGACGCCCCTTCCAGCGCGAACTTGCTCGTGGAGTAGATCGTGTGGCCCGGGTTCGCGACCACGCCGCCGACCGACGACATCAACACGATGTGGCCCCGCCGCCGGGCCCGCATGTGCGGGAGCACGGCGCGGGTGACGGCCAGCGCGCCCAGCAGGTTGACGCCCAGGACCTGGTGGATCTGCTCGTCCGAGAGCTCCTCCAGCGCGCCGAGCAGCCCGTGGCCGGCGTTGTTGACCAGGACGTCCACCGGGCCCGCGGCCACGGCGGCGTCGACCGCCGCCCGCACCTGGCCGGCGTCGGTGACGTCCAGCGGGAGCGCGAGCACGGCGTCCGGGTACTCGTCGACGAGATCGGAGAGGGCGTGCGGATCGCGGGCCGTCGCGACGACCGTCTCACCGCGGGCGAGCAGGGTCTCGGCGAGGAGTCGTCCGAACCCGGCCGAGGAACCGGTGATGAACCAGCGCATGCAGCCATCGTGGGGGCGGCGCTACTCATAAGTCCAAGACATGTTCGTGCTCGCACTCATGGTGCTGCACTATGAATGAGTGGAGCTGCGCCAACTCGCCTACCTCGACGCGGTCGTCCGACACGGCGGGTTCACCCGGGCGGCGGAGCACCTGCGGGTGGCCCAGCCCGCCGTCTCGGTGCAGATCCGCAGGCTGGAGGCCGAGGTCGGGGCGCGGCTGCTGCACCGCACCACCCGCACCGTCGCCCTCACCCACGCCGGTGAGCTCGTCCTCGGCCGGGCGCGGCGGGCCATCGCCGAGCTGAACGCCGTCCGCGACGACATCGCCGGGCTGGCCGGGGGCCTGCTCGGGCGGGTGCGGATCGGAGCGATCCAGGCGCTCGACTCGTTCGACCTGCCGGCCGCGCTCGCCGCGTTCCACCGGCAGCACCCCGCGGTCGAGCTCGCGCTCGGCTCCGGCGCGCTGCGCCGCCTGCTCGACGGCCTCGACCAGGGCGAGCTCGACCTCGCGATCGGGCCCACGCCGCCCGGCCTCCCCGCCCGGTACGTCCGCACCCCGCTCTTCACCGACGAGCTGGTGCTCGTCACGGCGCCGGACCACCCCACGGCCGGTACCGATCCCCTGCCGCTGGCCGCCCTCCGCGACGAGCCGTTCGTCTGCCTGCCCGCCGACAGCGGCCTGCGCGCGATCCTCGACCGGCTCGCCGCCGCGGCCGGCTTCACCCCGCGCGTGCCGTTCGAGACCACCCACCTGCCGCGGCTACGCGACCTCGCCGCCCACGGGCTCGGCGTCGCGCTCGTCGCGCGGTCGGTGGCCGAGGCACCCGGGCGGCCGCCTGCGGCCGTGCACACCGTGGACCCGGGACCGCAGCTGCGGCCGGTCGGGCTGCTGCACCGCGCCGACACCGCGCTCGGTGCCGCCGCCGAGGCGTGCCGGGCGTTCCTCGCGGGCTGGACCGCACGAACCGACCTCCCCGGGCGCGTCGATCCCGGCGAGGATGCCCACCCATGAACAGCGATCGCGTCGTCGTGGTGACGGGCGGCAACCGGGGGCTGGGCCGCGAGGTGGCCCGCCAGTGCGCCGTGCGCGGGGACACCGTCCTCCTCGGAGCCCGGGACCTCACCGGGGGCAGGCGGGTGGCCCGCGAGCTGCCGGGTCGGGTGCGCGCGGTCCGGCTCGACGTCACCGACGCCGCCGGGCTGGCCGCGCTCGCCGAGGACGTGGCCCGCACCGAGGGGCGGGTGGACGTGCTCGTCAACAACGCGGCCGTCCACTACGACACCTCGCAGACGAGCGCGAACGCCGACCTGGCCGTCGTGCGCGAGGCGCTCGAGACCAACGTGCTCGGCCCGTGGCAGACCACCCTCGCCCTCCTCCCGCTGCTGCGGCGCAGCGCGCACCCGCGGATCGTGATGGTGAGCAGCGAGGGCGGCTCGCTCGCCTCCATGGGCGGCGGCACCCCCGCCTACAGCGTCAGCAAGGCCGCCCTGAACGCGCTCACCCGCACGCTGGCCGGCGACCTCCGCCGCGACGGCATCCTCGTCAACGCGGTCTGCCCCGGCTGGGTCGCCACCGACATGGGCGGCCCCGGCGGCCGCCCGGTCGCCGAGGGCGCGGCGAGCATCATGTACGCGGTGGACCTCCCCGACGGCGGCCCGACCAGCACGTTCACCCGCGACGGCCGCCCGGTCCCGTGGTGACCCGCACGGAGCCGGCGTCACCCCGCCGCCGGTCACCCGTCGGTCGTCGGCACCGCTGTCGCCGTGGCCTCGCGCACCGCCGCCGTCACCAGCGCCCGCAGCTCCGCCGCGTCCTGCTCCCGGGCCCGCCGGGTGGCGGCGGCGCGCTCCAGATCCGCCTCCGCACGGGCGCGCAGCGCCGCCTCCGCGTCGGCGCGTTCGCGCGCCCTGGCCAATTCCTGATCGGCGCGCTGCCGGGCCTCGCGTTCGGCTGCGATCGCCGGGACCGCCTCGTCGCGGGCGGTCCCGGCGGCCGCCAGCTGGGCCCGCAGGTCCGCCAGGTCGGCGTCGATCCGCTCACGCTCGGCCCGAGCGGCCGCCAGGTCGCCGCGCGCGTCGCCCAGGGCGGCGCGTAGCGACTCCAGCTCCGCGCGCAGCTCCTCGTTGCGGGCCCGCGTGGCGTCCCGCTCGGTGACGGCCCGCTCCGCCCGCACGCCCGCCTCCCCGGCCGCGGTGTCGGCCGCATCGGCCCGGCCGTCCGCGGCGCGGGCCCGCTCCTCGGCCTGCTCGCGCGCCGCGACCGCCTCCTGCGCCTGCTGACGGGCCGCGCCGAGCGCCTCGGTGGCCTCCAGCGCCTGCCGCGCCGCCGCCGCGGCCCGCTCCACGGCGGCTGCCTTCTCCTCCCCCGCCTGGGCGGCCTGCTCCCGCGCCACCCGCGCGTCCCGCTCCGCCCGCTCCCGCGCCTGCTGCGCCTCGACCCGCGCCGCCTCGGCCTCCGCAGCACCCCGGTTGGCCGCCTCCACGGCGGCGAGCGCTCCCGTCTCCACCTCGTCGAGCCGGGAGCGGACCGCGTCGAGCGCCTCCGCCAGCTCCGTCACCGGCCCCCGCAGCGCGTCGACGTGCTCACGGAGCCGGTCGGCGTCCAGCTGGAACGTCGCGCGCCCCGCGTCGAGGCCGAGCGCGTCGAGCGCGTCGCGTTCCGCCCGCGCCATCTGGGCACAGGTACGTCCGCCCGGCCAGCGGGTGTCGCGGCAGAAGGAACGGCGCCTGCCGCCCTGGGGGCCGGGCAGGGGCAGCTCGGCCCGGCACTTGCTGTAACCGCAGCGTGCGGCCTCGTCGATCATGGTTTCGCAGCCTACCGGTTCGCTGTTGCGAAACCTCGGAACTCGGTTCGCGTTTCCTCGTGCGAACCTTCCGCCAACGAAACGCTTGTTTCGTTGGCATGATCGGGCCCGGGCGGTCTCCTGGAGAGGGACCCGGCTCGCGACAAGCGATCCCGCGTCTCGAGTAGCTGGCCCCGTCTCAGGGAGCCTGTCCACTTGGTGTCAGCGACGATGACGGCCTGGATCGCGTTGACCAGAGCAGTGGTCCCACCGGCTGGCGGTCAAGGCCGTGCAGGGTCCGGCCGAGGCCGTGGCGGGCCAGGGGGTGCGCGCACGGCGCGAAACGCACGAGGTTGGCGCGCAGCCGAGACGGTTCGTTGGTCGTGGGCCGGGCCGGCAGGAGCGGCATGGTCGTGCCGCTTTCGGTTGCCGGCGGGGAGACGACTGTCAGCGCTCGAGTGCGGTCGAGCCGGTCCAGCTGGCCAGAAGATCGAGTGCCTGGCGTTCGGGCGCGTCGGGCTCGGGCGAGTAGATGGTGATGCGGAGCCCGGGATCAGCGGGCAGATCGAGGGCTTCGTAGGGCAGGGCCAGGTCCCCGACGAGCGGGTGGTGGAGTTGCTTCACGCCCGAGCGGTGGAACTTCACGTCGTGCCTAGCCCAACGCTGGACGAACTCGTCGCTCTTCGCGGATAGCTCGCCGATCAGGTCCGTCAGGCCCTTGTCTTGCGGCGACCGGCCGATCTCGGTGCGCAGGAAGGCGACCGAGTCGTTGGCGGCCTTCTCCCACTCGGGCCAGAAATCAGCAGAACCGGGATCGAGGAACAGGAACCGCGCGGTGTTGACCGGACCACGCTGCGCGAACAACGGGGAACCGTAGACCGGGGCGTACAGAGCCTGGCCGAGAGAGTTGGCGGCGAGGATGTCGAACCGCCCGTTGCGAATGTAGGCCGGCAGGTCGGTCATCGCGTCGAGCATCCGCAGAACCACCGGTCGGATCCGCCCCGTCGCAGCGGGCGGCCGACGCTCGGACGCAGTGGCCGCGCGGGCCAGGTCGTAGAGGTAGGCCCGCTCGGCATCGTCGAGCTGAAGTGCGTGGGACAAGGAGTCCAGCACCGAGTTCGACACGCCGCTCAAGTTCCCGCGCTCGAGGCGGATGTAGTAGTCAACGCTCATCCCGGCCAGCAGCGCCACCTCCTCCCGGCGCAACCCGGTCACACGTCGATTGCCGCCGAAGACGGGCAGCCCTGCCCGCTCGGGCGTAATGCGGGCGCGGCGGGTGCTGAGAAACTCCCGCACCTCGTCGGCCTGCCCATGCCTCCGGCTGCCGGTCACTCCACCACCGTAGGTCGTGCGGCGGTGTGCTGGGAGGTACTGCCGTTACCCGGAAGAGCGGTCACTCCCACCCGCGCACGAGTACGGGTTCCATGGCAGGAACAGCGTCGACGTGTCATCCCGCACGACCAACGAGAAAGACGGCAAGTGGTAGACAACCAGTTCACAACGCATGCAGAACTTTTCGATCTGAGTGGAAAGCGCGCGCTCGTCACCGGTGGCACCAGAGGCATCGGGATGATGATCGCGCGTGGCCTTCTCCAGGCGGGCGTCCGCGTGGTCATCAGCTCACGCGACGCAGAAGCGTGCGCCCGGGCGCAGGAACAGCTGTCCACATTCGGAGAGGTGCGGGCCGTCCCCGCGGACCTGTCCCGCCACGACCAGTGTCGGCGACTGTCCGACCTCGTCACCGCCGACTCGGAGCGTCTCGACATCCTCGTCAACAACGCGGGCGCCATGTGGGACGAGCCGCTGGCGACGTTCCCGGACACGGCCTGGGACACGGTCGTCGACCTCAACCTCAAGTCGCCGTTCTGGCTGGTCCAGGCGCTGTTGCCCGCACTTCGCCGGGCGGGCACCGCCGACGATCCGGCGCGGATCATCAACATCGGCAGCATCGCCGCCATCCACATCCCCCAGCGGCCCAACTACTCGTACTCCAGCAGCAAGGCCGCACTGCATCAACTCACCAGGGTGCTCGCCAAGGAACTCGGACCGCAGCACGTCACCGTGAACGCCGTGGCGCCGGGACCGTTCCCGTCGACGATGATGGCTGCAACCCTCGATGAACTCGGCGAGGCGATCGCGGCGTCGGCCCCACTACGCCGGATCGGCCGCGACGACGACATGGCGGGTGTCGCCGTGTTCCTCGCCAGCCGGGCAGGCGCATACCTGACGGGCGCCGTGATCCCCGTCGACGGCGGCATCGCCACAACCGCGTAGGCGAGGTACTGCCGTTACCTGGAACGGCAGTACCTCCCCCGCGCCCAAGGGCGCGCACGTCAACTGGCACCGACCCGGAGAGGGACATGGAATACACGCGTCTCGGCACGTCAGGATTGAAGGTCAGCCGGATCACGCTCGGCTGCATGAGCTTCGGCGACCCCTCGCGCGGCAACAACCGGTGGACGCTCGACGACGAGCAGGCCGAGCCCATCTTCCGGGAGGCCGTCGAGCTCGGGATCACGTTCTGGGACACCGCCAACGCCTACGGCCAGGGGGCGTCCGAGGAGACCGTGGGCCGGGCCATCCGCAAGTACACACGGCGCGAGGACGTCGTGCTGGCGACCAAGGTGTTCTTCAGGGTGGGCGACGGCCCCGGCGGCGCCGGGCTCTCCCGCCGGGCGATCATGGAGCAGGTCGACGCGTCCCTGGCCCGCCTCGGCACGGACTACATCGACCTGTACCAGATCCACCGCCTCGACCCGGAGACCCCCGTCGAGGAGACGATGGAGGCGCTGCACGACGTGGTCAAGGCGGGCAAGGCCCGCTACATCGGCGCGTCGAGCATGTGGGCGTGGCAGTTCTCCAAGATGCAGTACACCGCGCGGCTGCAGGGCTGGACGGAGTTCACCTCGATGCAGAACCAGTACAGCCTGATGCAGCGCGAGGAGGAGCGGGAGATGTTCGGCCTGCTCGCCGACCAGGGCGTCGGCTCCATCCCGTGGAGCCCCCTCGCCAAGGGGCGCCTGGCCAGGCCGTGGGGCGAGCAGACCGCCCGCAGCGAGACCGACGCCGTCGCCCGCCAGTTGATGCCACACGACGACAAGCCGATCGCCGACGCGGTGCAGGCCGTCGCCGCCGGGCGCGGCGTCCCGATGGCGCAGGTCGCCCTCGCCTGGGTGCTGCGCAACCCGGTGGTCTGCTCGCCGATCGTCGGGCCCACCAGGACCGGGCACCTCGCCGACGCGGCCGCCGCGCTCAGCCTCCGGCTCACCGACGAGGAGGCGCAGCGGCTCGAGGCGCCCTACACGCCGCGCATGCCCAGCGGCATCCAGATCGCCGTGGCCGGCCCCGGGACTGTCCCGCGCTGAGCCCGGTTCGCAGCAGTGGGTGCGGACGTCGTCCGGTGGGCCCTACCCGGCCGCTTCCGGGTCGGAGGTGAAGCAGGAGATCAGCTCGGAGAACTCGAGCATGGACGGCGCCGCGGAGCCGGACTCCTCGATCGCGGCGCGCAGCTCCTTGTAGAGACCCGCGATGTGCCGGGCGACCGCGTTGCCGCTCTCGCGGGGTGACCGGGCGATGATCCCGTTGAGGATGTCGCGGTGCCCGGGCACGAACCGTTGGCTCGACCGTTCGAGCTTGAGCGTCTCCAGCCGGAAGTCCGACATCTGGGGCACGATCATGCGGTACATCGAGTGCAGGTTCTGGTTGTGCGCCGCCTGCAGCAGGGAGTCGTGGAAGGCCTCGTCGGTGCGGTGTTCGGCGTGGACGTCGCCTCGCTCGGCGGCCGCTTCGTGGTCGGCGGCCCGCCGCCGCATCTCTGCCAGGTCGTCCTCGGTGGCGCGCACGCACGCCAGCGAGACCGCCGCCGTCTCCAGCGCGATCCTGAGCTCGAGAACCTGGGCGAGTTCGGCACCCCCCACCGAGCTCAGGCCGACGAACTGCTCCGAGTGCGACTGGCGCATGGGCTCGGCGACGAAGGTGCCGCGGCCGCGCACCACCTGCAGCACCCCCAGGGTGTGCAGGGTGCGGATGGCCTCCCGCACGCTGCCGCGCCCCACCTGCAGCTGCCGGGCGAGTTCGGGCTCGGCCGGCAGCTTGTCCCCCGGCTGCAGGCTCCCCGACCGGATCCGCTCGGTGATCACCTCGGCGATCACCTCGGTCACGGGCCGTCGGGACAGCGCCGTGTAGGCCCCCGGGTCCTCGCGTGGGCGCGCTGGGGAGGCCTGCTCAGTGCTGCTCACGGCGAAACAGTAGCACTCTTGTTCGATGTCGGACATCGTACTTGTGGGATGTCGGACATCTTACTACCGTGCCCGGTCATGACTTCCCGTGTGCGTGTGGGCGTCCGCTTCCCACCGGCGATGTCCGTCGCCGACGTCGCCGACGAGGTCGCTCGTAGCGAGCGGTTCGGGTTCGACACCGCGTGGATCGCGGACTCCCAGCTGCTCTGGCGCGACGTCTGGGTGGCGATGGGGCTCGCGGCGGACCGCACCGAGCGGATCACGCTGGCCTCCGCGGTGACCAACGTGGCGACCCGCTTCCCCAGCGTGGTCGCCTCGGCGGTCAACACCGTCGCCGACATCGCCCCGGGACGGGTCTGGCTGGGGCTGGGCACCGGCGACAGCTCGGTGAAACCGCTCGGGCTCCCGCCGAGCACGCGGGCGCAGCTGCGTGCGGGCATCGCCGAGATCCGGGGCCTGCTCGACGGCGAGACGGTCGCGGTCAACGGCCGCGAGGTGCACCTGCAGCGCCCGACCGGTGCGGTCCCGGTGCACCTCGCCGCGTCCGGGCCACGGACGTTGCGGTTGGCCGGCGAGATCGCCGACGGGGTGCTGACCCTGGCCGGCGTGTCCCCGGAGACCCTGACCCGCACGGTGGGCGCGGTGGCCGAGGGCGCCCGGGCGGCCGGGCGCGCGATGCCGGAGGTGACCGTCGGCGCGTTCTGCGCCCTGTCCGACGACATCGAGCGCGACGCCCGGGTGCTCAAGCCGATCTGCCTGCACATGGCGACGATCGGCGCCCAGGACTTCCTGCGGCTGGCCGGTATCGAGCTGCCTCCACCGCCACCGGTGCCCGACGTGTACCCCGACATGGTCCACGCCGAGGACTGGGAGGAGGCGATCAGCCACTCCTCGCGCTACGTCACCGACGAGATGGCGGTCCGATTCGCGCGCACGTTCTGCCTGTTCGGCACCGCCGAGGAGATCCTCCACCGGGCCCAGCAGGCGGTCGATGCGGGTGCCACCGGGTTCTACCTGCGCCACGTCGGCAACTACACCCTGCCCTCGGAGCTGATCACCGGGTTCGGTGAACAGGTCCTCCCCGGTCTGCACGCGCTGGCCCCGCGGGTGGCGGCGTGAGCGCCGCGGCGGAGCCGAAGGGGCGGGAGCTCGCGGGGCAGGAGCTGGTCGAGGACCTGCGGGCGCTGGCCCGGGTGCCCTCGGCCGTGCCGATGGGGGCGCAGACGCTCATCGCGCCCGACGACCCGGTCCTGCTGGCCTACCACCGCGCACTGCGCCCGCGCTTCGCAGCGCTGGCCGAGCGGGTTCCGGGTGCCCGGGTGGTCGACCTTCCCCTCGAGCAGTTCGCGGTGCACGTGCGGGCCGAGGCGCCCGGCCCGGCGCTGATGCTCATGGCCTACACACCGACCCAGCACCACAACCAGATGGCCGACCCGTGGTCGGGAGACCTCCGGCCGACCCCCGACGGGGACGACCTCGCGGTGTACGGGCAGGGGGTCACCCAGAACAAGGCCCACCAGGCGGTGCTGCTCGAACTGCTGCGCCGCCTGGCGGCCACCGGCGGCATCGCCCGCGGGTCGCTCTGGCTGTGCGTGAACAACGAGGGGCGCTCCAGCCACGGCTGCTCCATCGCGATCCTCGAGGCCCTGCCTGCGGCGCCCGACCTCGTGGTCGAGCTCTTCTGCACCGACTTCGCCGTCACGGTCGGGAACCGGGGGCGGGTCGACATCCACGTGGACCTGCAGGGCCGGGCCACGCACTCCTCGACGCCGCCCGCCGCGGGCCGCGTGATCGACGCAGCCGCGGACGTCGTCGTCGCACTGCGCGAGCTCGACCGCCGGGCCGCGGCGCACACGCACCCCGAGCTGGGCGCCGAGCAGGTCGTGCCGTACCTGGTGAGCTACGACCCCCTCGCCCCGCACACGCTGCCGTCGCGGGCCCGGATCACCGTGGATCGCCGGCTGCTGCCCGGGACGTCTCCCACCCAGGCCACCGCCGAGCTGGCCGCAGGCCTGCGCGAGCGGCTCGGCGACGCGCCGCACGGCTGCGCGATGACCGTCACCGAAGGGGTGGCGATGCTGCCGCACCAGCTCGACGCCGACCGACGTGACGTGCTGGCCCCGCTGGAGGACGCGATCCGGGCGCGCCTCGGCGAGGTCCGCCACCGCGTCTACGGCGGCACGTTCGACGCCGGCGGGCCGTCCGGGCACGGCGTGCCCACCGTCATGTTCGGGGTGCCCGACGCCGGCGGGCTGCTCGACGACGACTACCTCGCCCTCGCCGCGCTGCAGGACGAGGCCGACATCGTGCACGACGCGGTCGTGCGCTACCTGGGCACCAGCGAGAGGTCACCGCAATGACGCAACCCGACCCGTCACCCGCCCCCGGCCGTCCCGTCCGGGTGGTCTCGGCGAGCCTGCTGGGCACCGCCATCGAGTGGTACGAGTTCTTCATCTACGGCACCGCGGCCGCGCTGGTGTTCCCGAAGGTGTTCTTCCCCGACAACGACCCGCGGATCGCCACCCTGCTGTCCCTGTCGACCTTCGCCGTGGCCTTCATGGCCCGCCCGATCGGCGGGGCGATCTTCGGGCTCCTCGGGGACCGCTTCGGGCGCAAGCCCGTCCTGATCGCCACGCTCGCGCTGATGGGCTGCTCGACGCTGGCGATCGGGCTGCTGCCCTCCCACGGCTCGATCGGGATCGCCGCCCCGTTGCTGCTGGTGCTGCTCCGGGTGCTCCAGGGCCTGTCACTGGGCGGGGAGTACGGCGGCGCCGTGCTGATGAGCGTCGAGCACGCCCACCCCGCCCGCCGGGGCCTGTTCGGGGCGCTGGTCAACACCGGTGCCGGCTGGGGGCTGTTGCTGGCCAACCTCGCGTTCCTGGCCGTCTCCGGCATGTCCGAGGAGGCGTTCCTGGCCTGGGGGTGGCGGGTCCCGTTCTGGCTGAGCGTGGTCCTGCTCGTGGCGTGCTTCGTGGTGCGGATCCGGATCAGCGAGAGCCCCGAGTTCGCCCGCGCCGCGGCCCGGGGGCAGACCACACGGGCCCCGCTGCGCGAGGTCGTCACCCGCCACTGGCTCCTGACGATCCTGATGATGCTGTCCTACGCGGGAGCCGGGGTGGTCTTCTACGTCGGCACGGTGTACGTGCTGACGTACGGCACCAGCACCCTCGGGATGTCGCGCGCCACGATGCTCACCCTGGTGCTGCTGATCAACGTGGTGACGATCGTGGCCATCCCCGCCTTCGGCGCGCTGTCGGACCGGGTGTCCCGCAAGGGCATCTTCATCACCGGCGCCGTCGCGATGGCGGTGTTCTCCCCCGTGTGGTTCCTGTTGCTCGAGACCCGCTCGTTCGCCTGGATGCTGGTCGGGTTCGTGCTCCTGTTCGTCCCCTACGCCGCCAACTACGGGGTGATGCCCACGTTCTTCGCGCAGGTGTTCCCCGCGCCGGTGCGCTACAGCGGCCTGTCCCTCGGCTACACGCTCGGCACCGTCATCAGCAGCGCGATCGCCCCGCTGATCGCGACCAGCCTGCTCTCGGCGACCGGGACCTGGACGGCGATCGCGGTCTACATGTGCGTCGCGGCGCTCGTGTCCGCGGTCGCCGCCGTGTGGATGCACGAACTGCCCGCCCCGGCTGCCGCGGCCGATGAGCGGGCGCCCGCCGGATTCGCCCCGGCCGCCAAGACGCCGGCCGCGACGACGGAGTGAGGAGGACCGTGGATCAGCACTACTTCCGGCCCACGTCGCTGTCCGACGCGCTGGCCCTGCGGTCCGAGCGGCCGTCCGCGACCGTCGTGGCCGGCGGCACCGACGTGATGGTCGCGGTCAACGAGGGCCGTCGCAGGCTCGACGAGGTGATCGACCTCGGCGACGTCGCCGAGCTGGGCGGCTGGGACCTCGACGGGGACCGGGTGCGCGTCGGGGCGACGCTCCCGCTGACCCGCGTGACCGACGAGCTCGCCGCGCACCTGCCCGCCCTCGCGGCCGCGGCGCGCCTGGTCGGGTCCCCGCCGATCCGCCACCGCGCGACCCTCGGGGGCAACATCGCCACGGCGTCCCCCGCCGGGGACACCCTGCTCCCGATGCTCGCGGGCGACTCGTCCATCGAGGTCGCCTCGGTGCGCGGGATCCGGGAGGTCCGCAGCGACGAGTTCTTCCTCGGGCCCGGCCGCACCGTGCTCGCCCCCGACGAGCTGATCACGGCGGTGCGCGCGACGACGGCGAGGGGTGAGGCGTTCGCCAAGACCGGCACCCGCCGGGCGATGGTCATCTCCGTCGCCGCTGCCGCCGTGCGGATCGACCCGGAGAGGCGCCACCTCGGGGTGGCGCTCGGCTCGGTCGCGCCCACGCCGCGCCGCGCCCGCACGGCGGAAGCCTTCGGCGCCCGTGAGCTCGACTGGTCCGCTCGCACCGCCCCCGACGAGGGGTGGTGGGCGGAGCTGGGGCGCCGCGCCGCATCGGACACCGCACCCATCGACGACCTGCGCGGCACCGCCGATCACCGGCGGCGGGTCACCGCCGTCCTGGTGGCCCGCTGCGCCCGGCAGGCCTGGAGCCGCACATGCTGAGGTTCACCGTCAACGGCACCGAGGTCGCCCTGCACGACGTGCCCCCCGGGGAGAGCCTGCTGACCGCGCTGCGGGAACGCTGCGGGCTGCGCGGCACCAAGAACGCCTGCGAGCAGGGCGAGTGCGGCTCCTGCCTGGTGGCCCTCGACGGCCGCACCGCGTGTTCCTGCCTGGTGCCCGCCCACCAGGTCCACGGGCACGAGGTCACCACCATCGAGGGTCTCAGCCCGGACAACGGGGAGCTCGACACCGTCCAGCAGGCCTTCCTGGACTGCGGCGCCGTGCAGTGCGGGTTCTGCACGCCGGGACTGGTGGTCGCGGTGCACGACCTGCTCGCCCACCACCCCGACCCCACCACCGAGCAGACCCGCGAGGCCCTCGCCGGCAACCTGTGCCGGTGCACCGGCTACCACGGCATCTTCGACGCCGTGGCACTGGCCGCGCAGCGGCGGAAGGACGTCCCACGATGAGCATTGCGCCCGAACGTCCGCGCACCGCAGCCGATCCCGGCGTCGGCGTCGGTGGTGCCGCGGCCCGCCCCGACGGGCCCGCGAAGGTCCGCGGCGAGTTCGAGTTCTCCTCCGACCTGCACGTGCCCGGCATGCTGCACGGCGCCACCGTGCGCAGCCCGCACCCGCACGCGCGCATCCGCGGCATCGACACCTCCCGCGCGCTGGCGATCCGCGGGGTCCTCACCGTGGTGACCGCGGACGACGTCGCCGGCACGAACCGCTTCGGGCTCGAACGCCGCGACCAGCCCGTCCTGGCCGACGGGCTCGTCCGCTACGTCGGGGAACCGGTCGCCGTGGTCGCCGCGACGAGCCCCGCGACCGCCCGCCGCGCCGCCGAGGCGGTCGTCGTCGACTTCGAGGTCCTCGACGCGATCACCGATGCCGAGACCGCCACCGCACCGGGGACCGCCGAGCTGCACCCCGGCGGCAACCTCGTGCGCCACCTCCGGCTGCGCCACGGCGACCCCGTCCCCGACGACCCGGGCCTGGTCCGGGTCAGCGGCGAGTACCACGTGGGCATGCAGGACCAGGCCTTCCTGGGGCCGGAGTCCTGCCTGGCCGAGCCCACCGCCGGCGGCGGCATCCACCTGCGGTGTTCCACCCAGTGGCTGCACATCGACCGCGACCAGCTCGCCGCCGCGCTGGGGCTGCCGCCCGAGCAGCTGCACCTCACCCTCGCCGGGGTCGGGGGCGCCTTCGGCGGCCGCGAAGACCTCAGCGTCCAGGCCCACGCCGCCCTGCTGGCCCTGCGCACCGGGCGGCCGGTTGCCATGAGCTATCCGCGGCGGGAGTCCTTCGTCGGGCACGTGCACCGCCACCCCGCACGCATGCGCTACACCCACACCGCCACCCGCGACGGGCGCCTGCTCGCCGTCGAGGCCGACATCCTGCTCGACGGCGGCGCCTACGCCTCGACCTCGCCCGCGGTGGTCGGCAACGCCGGGTGCTTCGCCGCCGGTCCCTACGCGGTGCCGTCCGTCCACGTCGACGCCCGCGTGGTCTACACCAACAACCCCCCGTGCGGGGCGATGCGCGGCTTCGGCGCCATCCAGGTGTGCTTCGCCTACGAGTCGCAGATGGACGAGCTCGCCCGCGTCCTCGGCATGGACCCGGTCGAGCTGCGCCTGCGCAACGCCGTCACCACCGGCTCCACGATAGCCACCGGGCAGACCGTCGACGGGCCCGCTCCGGTCGCCGAACTGCTCGAGCGCGTCGCCGCCCGTCCCCCGGCCCCACCGCGCACCGACGGCGCCCCGACCGTCCGCGGCGTCGGCTACGGCCTCTCGATCAAGAACATCTGCAAGTCCGCCGGGGTCGACGACTACGGCACCGCCCGCGTGCGCCTGTTCCTGCGCCCCGACGGCCGGCCCGCCGTGCAGGTCCAGACCGCCGCCAGCGAGGTCGGCCAGGGTCTGGTCACCGTTCAACAGCAGATCGTCCGGACCGAGCTCGGCGTCGCCGACGTCGGCTTCCTCCCGACCGACACGACCGTCGGCGACGCCGGGACCGCGTCGGCGTCCCGTCAGACCTGGATGTCGGGCGGCGCCGTCCAGCAGGCCTGCCACCGGGTGCGCGACGAACTGCTCACCCGCGCCGCCACCCGCACCGGGCACCCCCGCGACGACCTGCGCCTGCAGGACGGTGCCGTGCACACGCCGACCGGGGCGATCCCACTGGCCGAGCTCATCGACGACGCCGTCGACGAGACCGCCGTCTTCCGCCACCGCACCACGTCACCGCTCGACGAGGAGGGGCAGGGCGACGCCCACGTCGCCTACGCCTTCGCGGCCCACCGCGTCACGGTGGACGTCGACGCCGAGCTCGGCACCGTAGAGGTCGTCGAGGTCGCGTGCGCCCAGGACGTCGGAAAGGCCATCAACCCCCTCGGGGTGGCCGGACAGATGCACGGCGGCATCGTGCAGGGCCTCGGCCTCGCGATCATGGAGGAGATCCAGGTCCGCGACGGCCGCATCCTCAACCCCGGCTTCACCGACTACCTCATCCCCACCGCCGCCGACGTCGGCGCCCACCACCTCGACATCCTCGAACACCTGCGGCCCGACTCCCCCTACGGCCTGACCGGGGTCGGTGAACCACCCATGCTGTCGGTCCCCGCCGCCGTCGCCGCCGCCGTCCGGCGGGCCACCGGCGCCGCCATCCACCGGGTGCCGATCCGGCCCCAGGACCTCACCGCGACCGCCGACGTCCCGGGATGAGTGCGCGGATCGCCCTGCTCGCCACCGGTGGCACGATCGCCTCCCGCACGCACCGCGCGGGGCGCGCGGTCGCCGCCACCGCGACCGACCTGCTGGAGGCGAGCCGGTCCCCCACGGGCACGGTCGTCACGCCCATCGACCTCGCCGCCCGGCTCTCGTCGGCCACCAGCACCGACGACCTGCTCGACCTGGCCCGAGCCGTCGCCGCCCACGCGGCGGGCCATGACGCCGTCGTGGTCACCCACGGCACGGACACCCTCGAGGAGACCGCCTTCCTGCTCGCACTGGTCCACCACCACGACGCCCCGGTGGTCGTCACCGGCGCCCAGCTCCCCCTCGACCACCCCGAGACGGACGGGCCGGCGAACCTCGCCACCGCACTGGAATGGGCCGGCCGCCGTCGGCCCGGGGTCACGGTGGCCTTCGACGGGCAGATCTGGCCCGCGATCGGGGTCCGCAAGCTGCACACGACCGCCCGGCGTGCCTTCGCCGTGCCGGGAACGGGCCCCGTCGCGACCACCGGACCCGACGGCCTCGTCGAGCACCGCCCGGCCCCGGCCATTCCCCCGTTGCCCCTGCCCGGCCACCTGCCCCGGGTCGACGTCATCGCCCAGTACCTCGGTGCCGACACGACCGCCCTCGACGCGGCGCTCCGGGCCCGCGCCGACGGCCTCGTCATCGCCGCGTTCGGCGACGGCAACACCACGCCCGAGCTGACCCGGCGCACGGTCGCCCTGCTTCGCCGCGGCATGCCCGTCGCCGTGGCCAGCCGGGTCGCCGCCGGCCCCGTCCACGGCCACTACCGCGGCGCCGGCGCCAGCCTCGCCGACGCGGGTGCCCTGATGGCGAGCGGTCTCAGCCCCTGGCAGGCCAGGCTGCTGCTCGCCACCGCGATCGCCCACGAGCCCGAGCACCCCATCCGCACGGCGAGACGCTGGCTCGCCGCCGCGGAGCCGTGCGGTGCTGTCACGCCGCCGGGCCCCGTTCCGTCCTCGGGGCGGCACCCCGCCGACGAACCCGAGGAGCAACCGTGTCCCACCACGGCCTGAAGGGCAGCATCCTCCCGCTGCAGAACAAGCTGATCAACCCGCTCGTCGCGGGCCTGATCGCACGCGGGCTCGAGCCGCCGACGTACGCCGTGCTCGAGACCGTCGGACGGCGCACCGGCCGGGTCCGGCGGGTCCCGGTGGCCAACGGCCTCGACGGCGACACCTTCTGGCTGTTCGCGGCGCTCGGCGAGCGGAGCGCGTACGTGCGCAACCTGCGGGCCGATCCGCGGGTGCGGATCAAGGCGCGCCCGCCCCGGCTGCGCGACGGGTGGCGCAGCCGTTGGCGGACCGGCACCGCGCACCCGCTGCCCGGCGACGACGCCGACGCCCGCCACCGCGCCCTCGGGCGCGGCCGGCCCGCGTACCGGCTCGACGGCGTGCTCCTGCGCGCGCTGGCCGACGGCAACCGGATGCTCACCATCCGGATCAACCTCGACCCCGAGTCATGATCGGCCGCGGGCCGGTGGTGCCGTACGGTCCTGCGGATGGAGCTGGACCCGCTCGTCGTGCTCGAAGCCGTTCGCGACCGCTCCCCCGCCCTCCGCACCGTCGCCATGGACGCCGGCCCCGGCGGGTCGGCCTGGCCCGGCGTCCCCGACCCCGAGGTGTTGCAGGCCCAGCTGCTCGACTGGCTCTCCCAGTACGCGAACGCCGGCACCCGCCGCACCTACGCCTACGCGCTGGGCCTCCCGATCGCATGGGTCGACCCGGTGGACACCCCGCGCCGCCCCGGCCCGCCCGCCGCCGCACCGGGGCCGCTGCACGACCTGGCGTGGTTCCGCTGGTGCGCCCGCCGCGCCCTGGACCCGCGGGACGCGACGGCCGGGCACGTCAAGGCCTGGCTGCACGCGCTCGACGCGGCCGGCGCGCAGCGCCGCACCCGGCAGCGGATGCTCTCGACGCTCTCCGCGCTCTACGGCCACCTCGCCGAGACCGGCGTCGTCGCGGCGAACCCGGCGGCGCTCAACCGGGCCCGCCTGGGGCTCTCGTCCGGCGCCCGGGACGCCTCCCCGACCGTGCGCCTCACCGCCGAGCAGCTCAAGGCGCTCCTCATGGCCGCGGCCCGGCTGCCGTACTCGCGCAGTCCCCGGCTGGCGCGGCTCTACGCCCTGCGCGCGGTGGCCGTCGTCTCACTCCTGACCTCGGGCCTGCGCATCTCCGAGCTCGTCGGCCTCGACCGCGACGACCTCTACCGCACCGGCGGCGACGACGTCCTGCGCGTGCTCGGCAAGGGCGGGCTGCACCGCGAGGTGTACGTCACCGACCTCGTCCGGGAGGCCCTCACGGCCTACCTCGCGGAACGCGATCGCCTCGCCGGCGCCGCCGTCCCCGCCCGCCGGGGCCGCACCACCGCGGGCACCAGCCCGATGATCGCCACCCGGGACGGCGGCCGCTGTTCCCGCGTGGACCTCTACACGTTGCTGCGGCGCATCGCCACCCACGCCGGCCCGGCCCTCGACGGCGTCGCCGACCGCGTGCACCCGCACGCCCTGCGCCACGCCTACGTCACCATCGCGCTGGAGCAGGACGCCCGCATCCAGCACGTCCAGGCCGACGTCGGCCACGCCACGATCGCCACGACCCAGCACTACGACCGGGGCCGCCGCACGCGCGAGAGCACGGCCGCCGACCTGGTGGCCGCAGCGATCGCCGCAGCTCCCGACCCACAGTAGGGCCACTTCGCACACCCCGTGCCGGCTTCACACAGGGCCGGCCTTGTGCGAAGTCCGTACCCGATGTGCGGAGTCGGGGGCCTCCGCGTGGGCGACCAGGGCCAGCGCGCACGGCCAGAGCGGCGCCGACCGCATCTGGCTCGTGCACCCCCGGCAGCGGCCCTCCCCGTCGGGAACGTGCGCGGCGCGCAACCGCTCGCGCACCAGCGTCCAGCCGGTGATGATCTCGGCCGCCTCGCCGATGAGGCGGAAGTTGCGCTGGGCAGGGGTCTCGGGGCGTCGTCGCGCCGCGGCAGCCATGGCGACGAGGGTCCGGACCCCGCCGCGAGATCGAGATCGCCGGCGCGGGAACGGCGGATGCGGGATTCCCGCTCCCGGGTTCTCGTGTGCCACGATCCGTGATCGAGTCGGAGCGGGGGGTCACGTGACGCGGCACGAGGGGTCGATGATCCGGCGGCGGGTGCTGGCCCGCCAGCTGAAACTGCTGCGCGAGCAGTCCGGCCTCACCCTGGAGCAGGCGGCACCGAAGCTGGACTTCTCGGTGAGCAAGCTGTCCCGGATCGAGAACGCCCAGGTCCTCATCGACGTGCACTGGGTGAAGAGCATGCTCGACGTCTACGACGTGGGCGGGGCGCGGTGGACCGAGCTGGTCGATCTCGCTCGGGAAGCCAACCAGCCGGGGTGGTGGCGGGCGTACGGGCTGGGCAACAACAGCTACATCGCCTTCGAGACCGAGGCGAGCCGGGTCCACGAGCTGAGTGTCACCTACGTTCCCGGTCTGCTGCAGACCGCCGACTACGCCCGGGCACTGATGCGGCCGGTCCCGCTGCGGCGAACCGCCGAGCAGATGGAGGGCGAGGTCGCGGCGCGGATGTACCGCCAGCAGCGGTTGACCTCCACCGAGAACCCGCTCGAGTTCGTGACAGTGATCGACGAGTCGGCCCTGCACCGCCTGGTGGGTGGCCCCGATGTGCGGCGGGGCCAACTCGGGCACATCGCCGCCCTCGCGGAACTGGACGCGGTGACACTGCACGTTCTGCCGATCTCCGTGGGCGCGCACGCCGCACCGCCTTCAGGGTTCTTGATCCTCAGCTTCGGAGACCTCGGCGAGCCGGACATGGCCTACGTCGAGCACACCCTCGGCGCCCTGAGTTTGGACAAGGACGGCGACGTCGCGCGGGCTAGGCTGACGTTCGAGCGCGTGCTGTCCGACGCGCTCGACCCGGCCGAATCCCTGGCGCTCGTCCGACGCCTGGCCAGGTCGTGAGCCCGTCCGAAGGAGAAGGCCGTGCGCGACGACGAGCTCCGCTGGTTCACCAGCAGCTTCAGCGGGGGCAACGGAGCCAGCTGCGTCGAAGTGGCGTTCCTGCCCGACGGGATCGCGGTACGCGACACGAAGGACCGCGCACTCGCCCCGCACCGCTACGCGGCGGCGAGCTGGTCGGAGTTCCTGGCCGCAGTCCGGGCCGGCGAGTTCGACCAACCCTGAGCCGCGGACGCTCACACACCAACATCGTGCGTCGCACACCAACTGCAGTTGGTGTGCGAACGCCGACGTCCGTCTGCGACGGTCCGCGGCTCGTCACACCACATTGTGTGAGCACCCCACTTGGTGTGTGAGCGGGGCGGCGCGATGCCACAGTTCGACCGTGCGCTACCGGGAGCACCCGCCACCACCGGCACTGCGGCCGTTCGTCCGCTGCCTGTGGGAGCTCGAACACGACTACGGCGGCTCGACCTACTCCCGGGAGCGGCTGTGGGCCACGCCGTACGCCGAGCTGCTCGTCCTGCGGGAGGGGCACTACGAGTGCGGTCGCACGCTGCGGGGTGTCGTGTTCATGGGTCCGCGCACCCGGCCGCTCACCCTGGTCGCCGACGGGCCGGTCGACCTGGTGGCGGCGCGATTCGAGGTGGGCGGTGCCGTAGGCCTCCTGGCGTGCCCGGCGGGCGACGTCGTCGACGTGGTGGCGGACGCGGCGGACGTCGGCGTCGCCACCGCGGCGGCCTCCCTCGGCGAGCTGGGCGACCGGCTCGCCCGCGCCCTCCGCGGAGCGACGCCCGACCCGGTGGTGGCGACCGCGACCCGAATCCTCGAAGAGCGGGGCGGCCGGGCGTCGGTCGCCGGACTCGCACGCGCGGCCGGTACGACGGTCCGGACGCTGCAGCGGCGCTTCGACCGGTCGGCCGGGATGTCCCCGGGCACCCTCGCCCGGATCATCCGGTTCGACCGGGCCCGCGAACTGCTCGTCCGCGACAGCCGGGCCGGCCTCGCCGAGCTCGCCGCCGCGACCGGCTACGCCGACCACGCGCACCTCACGCGCACGTTCCGGGATCGCTTCGGCCTCAGCCCGCGCGAGTTCCGGGAGCTGCTCCGGGAGATCGCGGAGGCCGGTGTCGCGCCGGTTCAAGCCTGATCAGCCCCAGGTGCGTACCGTCGGGCGGATGATCAGGCACGTCTCGACCGTGGCCGTGTACGTGGCCGACCAGGACGAAGGTCTCCGGTTCTGGACGGAGAAGGTCGGCTTCGAGCTGCGCGCCGAACGCCCCATGGGCGACGCCCGGTGGCTCGAGGTCGCCCCGCCCGGCGCCGCGTCCGCGCTGGTCCTCTACCCGAAGGCGATGATGCCCGACTGGGAGACGCGGCGACCCAGCGTGGTGTTCGAGGTCGAGGACATCGAGGCGACCTGCTCCCGCCTCGCCGAGGCGGGGGTCTCGTTCGCCCAGCCGCTCACCGAGATGGCGTGGGGCGGGTTCGCGTCGTTCCTCGACCCCGAGGGCAACGAGTTCGGCCTCCGGGAGTGAGCGGGCGGAACAACACGCCGTCCGCGTGACGTTGGGCGTCGCCATGGAGACCACCGTGGTCATCGCGTCCCGGCCCGACGTCCCGCCCGAGGAGGAGATGCGCACGGCCGTGGTGGCCGACCGGCTCGGCTACCGGGATCTCTGGGTGGGTGAGGGGTTCGTGTGGGACGCGTTCGCGCTGGCCACCGCCGCCGGCCTCGCGACGGAGCAGATCGCGCTCACGGTCGGCCCGATCCCGGTGTCCGTCCGGGACCCGGCCTCGATCGCCAGGGCGGCCGCGTCGACCGCCGCGCTCGTCGGCCGGCCGGTCGGGGTGGCGCTGGGGACGTCGAGCGTGCGGGTGGTCGAGCGCATGCACGGGCGGTCCCGCCGGCGCGCGGTGACCACGATGGCCGAGAGCGCGCAGGCGCTGCGGGCGCTGTTCCGCGGTGAGGTCGCCGACCACGCGGGCGAGATGGTGTCCACCCACGGGTACCGGCTGCGGCTCGACCCGCCCGGCGGGCCGATCACGCTCGCCGCCTTCGGGGACCGGGCGATCGGCGTTGCGGCGGAGCACGCCGACCGCATGGTGCTCGACCTCGTCTCCCCCGAGCTGGCCACGGGGTACCGCGAGAAGCTCGATGCGGCGGCGCGCCGGCTGGGCCGCCCGGCGCCGCGGCTCGCCGCGTGGATCCCCGCCGCGGTCGACCCGACGCCGGAGGCCCGCGCGCAGGTGCTGCAGAGCCTGGTCGGCTACCTCGAGGTCGCGGGGTACGGCGAGATGTTCGTCGACGCCGGTCTCGGCGCGGCGGTGGAGATGGCGCACGCCGGCGCCGGCCGCGACGAGCTGCTCGCCGCGATACCCGCGGAGGCCGCGGACCGGATCGGGCTGGTCGGCGACCTCGCCGCCGTGCGCGACCGGCTCGACGCCTACGCCGCCGCCGGCCTGGACGAGGTGGTGCTCGTCCCCGCCACGGCAGGCGACCCGGGCGGGGAACGCACCCTCACCGCCCTCGCGCCGCGGTGACCTCGGTCCGTGATCAGGCGATCGCCCCTGCGCGGCGCACCGGTATCAACGTCGCCGGCGGCACCTCCGCCCCGAGGAAGTCGAGCACGGTCCGCGCCGTCACGTCGGGACGTTCGATCGGGAGCGCGTGCGACGCGCCGGGGACGATCGACAGCTGACCGGCAGGCAGCGCCTCGTACATCTCGCACGTGTGCGGGAGCAGGACGGCGTCGTCATCGCCGGCCATCACCAACGTGGGCGCGGTGATCCGGCCGAGGTCGTCGGTGCTCAATGTCGGCTCGGTGGTCACCATCGCCATGAACTTCCCGAAGATCTCGCCGAAGTGCTCCCCGCCGTCCGGCGAGCGCTCGGCGTACGCCTCGAGGATCGCGCTGGCGAACGGTGAGTCCTCCGGCAGATCGAAGCCGCCGACGACACCGTCGAAGTGGAAGTTCGCCCCGATCAACACCATGCGGTCGACGAGGTCGGGCCGGCGCAGGGCGACGAGCAGGCAGATGATGCCGCCGTCGCTCCAGCCGACGAGGTGGGCCCGCTGGCCGACGACCGCCTCGAGCACGCCGATCGTCTCGGCCGCCATGTCCTCGTAGTGGAACGGTGCCGGGGTGTCGGCCGTGTAGCCGTGGCCGCGGCGGTCGAAGGCGACGAGGCGGTGCCGCTCGGCCAGCGGAGCGCCGACGGCGTCGAGCAGCAGGTCGCTGTTCGACATCCCGCCGTGCAGGAGGAGAACCGTCTCCGCTCCGCTTCCGCGCTGGTCGACCCAGGTGGGGTGCCCACCGATGTCGAGGTACTCACCCATCGCTCCCCCAGCCCGACTCGCGCAGCAGAACGGCGAGGATAGTGCGGTGCGGGTGTCCCGAGCACTACTCCGGACGGACCGGGCGCCGCGCGGAGAGGCAGCAGTCGACGGCGCACGGGGCGCCGTTCACGGTGGAGCCGCCGCCCGGGACGTCGCCGAGCGAGCGCGGCGCGGCGTCGTGCAGGTGCTCGGCCACGAGTTCGGCGACCATGTCGGCGAACCGCGGGTCCGGCCCCGCCGTCGCGGCCCGGGCGAACCCCATGCCCAGTTCCTCGGCGCGTTCACGGGCCTCGGTGTCGAGGTCCCAGATCACCTCGACGTGGTCGGACACGAACCCGATCGGCGCCACCACCACGGCGGGCACGCCGCGGCCGTGCAGGGCGTCGATGTGGTCGACGATGTCCGGCTCCAGCCACGGGACCTGCGGCGGACCCGAGCGCGACTGCCACACCACGTCGTACTCCGCCACTCCCAGCGCCGCGGCCACCAGCCGGGACGCCTCGGCGACCTGCCGGGAGTACCGGTGGCCCCCCTCCCCGGGTGGCCCGGCCGCGGCGTCTGCGGCGACGGGCACCGAGTGGGCGGTGAACACGATCCGCGCCGCGTCCCGCAGGCCCGCGGGCAACGTGGAACGGGCCGCGCGCACGGCGTCGGCGTTCGCCGCGACGAACAGCGGGTGGTCGAAGAAGTGGCGGATCTTCACCAGCTCCGGGGCGCTCTCGCCCACGGCCTTGCGGGCGCGCGCGATGTCCTCCTGGTACTGGCGGCAGGCCGAGTAGCCGCCGTAGGCGCTGGTGGCGAACACCAGCCCGCGGCGCACGCCGTCGCGGGTCATCTCCGCGACGGTGTCCTCCACCATCGGGTGCCAGTTGCGGTTGCCGAAGTACACCGGCAGCTCGATGCGCTCCCGGACCGCCGTGATGATCTCCCGGTTCCGAGCGTTCAGCGGGCTCACGCCACCGAAGTGCCGGTAGTGCTCCTCGACGGCGTCCAGCCGCTCGGGTGGCACACCGCGTCCGCGGACGACGTTCTCGAGGAAGGGCCGCACGTCGGCGGGACCCTCCGGGCCGCCGAACGACAGCACCAGCAGGGCGTCGAACTGACTCACGGACGCATTAGACACCCACGGCGTGGAAGCCGCCGTCGGCCCACACCATCGAGCCCGTGGTGGCCGGCATCCAGTCCGACAGCAGCGCGCACACCGTCTTCGCCACCGGCACGGGGTCGTTGACGTCCCAGCCGAGCGGCGCGCGGCCGTCCCATGCGTCCTCGAACGCGGAGAAGCCGGGGATCGACTTCGCGGCCATCGTCCGCACCGGTCCCGCGGCGCAGAGGTTGACGCGGATGCCCTTGGGCCCGAGGTCACGCGCCAGGTAGCGGGTGACCGACTCCAGGGTCGACTTCGCCACGCCCATCCAGTCGTACGCAGGCCAGGCCTGCCGGTTGTCGAAGTCCATGCCGACGATCGAGCTGCCCGGCCCGAGCAGCGGCAGCAGCGCGGTGGACAGCGACTTGAACGAGTAGGCGCTCACCTGGATCGTCCGCGCCACGTCCTCCCACGGCGCCCCCATGAAGGCGCCATCGCCGAGGCACGACGCCGGCGCGAAACCGATCGAGTGCAGCACCCCGTCCAGCCCGGGGTTCTCGCCGAGGTGCGGCGAGACGCGCTCGACGAGGCTGTCCAGCTGCTCCTGGTCGGCCACGTCCAGCTCGACGACGGGCGCGGGCTGCGGCAGGCGCTGCGCGATCCGCTCCACCAGCCGCAGCCGGCCGAACCCCGTCAGCACCACCTGGGCGCCCTGCTCCTGCGCCACCTTCGCGACGTGGAAGCCCAGCGAGGCATCGGTGATCACACCGGTGATGAGCAGGCGCTTGCCGTCGAGCAGTCCCATGGAAGCCTCTCGTGAAGGGGGTGGTGGAGGTCAGTGGCCCATGCCGAGTCCGCCGTCGACGGGGATGACCGCCCCCGTGACGTACCCGGCGCCGTCCGAACCCAGCCACGTGACCGCGGAGGCGATCTCCTCGGTGCTCGCGTACCGGCCCAGCGGCACCTGCGTGAGGATCTCCGCGCGCCGGGCGTCGGGCAGCGCGCGGGTCATGTCGGTGTCGACGAAGCCGGGGGCCACGACGTTCGCCGTGATGCCGCGCGAGCCCAGTTCCCGGGCGATCGAGCGGGCGAGCCCCACCAGGCCGGACTTCGACGCCGCGTAGTTCACCTGGCCCGCGGAGCCGCTGAGCCCGACCA
Organism: Pseudonocardia adelaidensis; assembly: GCF_039543345.1. Lineage (NCBI taxonomy): Bacteria > Bacillati > Actinomycetota > Actinomycetes > Pseudonocardiales > Pseudonocardiaceae > Pseudonocardia > Pseudonocardia adelaidensis. Next base: position 221,757 of record NZ_BAABJO010000006.1, read on the forward strand.
CGCTGGAGATGAAGATCATCCGCCCGGACTTGGCCCTCAGCATTCCGCGCGAGGCGCGCTTGGCGACGCGGTAGGCGGCGGTGAGGTTGGCGTCGATGACGCGGGTGAAGGAGTCCTCGGTCATGCGCATGAGCAGCGTGTCGTCGTTCATGCCCGCGTTGGAGACCAGGACCTGCACGGGCCCGTGCTTCTCCTCCACCTCCGTGAACGCCGCGTCGATGGCGGCGGCGTCGGTGACGTCGCACTGCACCGGCAGCAGCTCCCCCGGTAGCCCCTCGGCGCCGCTGCGGTGGGTGACCGCAACCTGGTCCCCCTGCGCCGCGAACGCCGTCGCGATCGCCAGCCCGATCCCGCGGTTGCCTCCGGTCACCAGCACGCTGCGTCCCACGCGCCCACCCTATGGGGCCCGCCTGCACCCGAGCGACCCCGGCTCGCCGGTCAGGTCAGGTAGTCGCGGAGGCTGCGCGTCCGGGACGGATGGCGCAGCTTCGTCATCGTCCTGGCCTCGATCTGCCGGATCCGCTCGCGCGTGACGCCGTAGACGTGGCTGATCTCGTCCAGGGTGTGGGGCCGTCCGCCCGTGAACCCGAAGCGGAGGCGGAGGATCGTGGCCTCCCGCTCGGTCAGCGTTGCGAGCACGGCCCCGATCTCGGCCCGGAGCAGGACCGCGATCGCGGCGTCGGCGGCGACGACCGCCGCGGTGTCCTCGATCAGATCGCCGACCGAGGTGCTTCCCTCGGATCCGATGGTGTCGTCGAGGGAGACCGGTTCCCGCGCGAGCCGCTGGGTCTCCACGACCTGCTCCGCCGTGATCCCCAGCTCCACGGCCAGGTCGGCCGCGGTGGGCTCGCGCCCCAGCTGCACGACGAGCACGCGGCGTTGCCGTTCGAGCTTGGACACGGACTCGGCGACGTGCGCCGGGAGGCGGATGGTGCGCCGCTTGTCGGCCATGGCGCGGCTGATCGCCTGGCGGATCCACCACGTGGCGTAGGTGGAGAACTTGTAGCCCTTGGCGTAGTCGAACTTCTCGACGGCGCGGATCAGACCGATGTTGCCCTCCTGGACGAGGTCGAGGAAGGCCATGCCGCGGCCGGAGTAGCGCTTGGCCACCGACGCCACCAGCCGCAGGTTCGCCTCGACCAGCCGCGTCCTGGCCTCGTCACCGTCGCGGGCGAGCCACCGCAGGTCCCGACGCGAGGCCGCGGCGCTCGGGAGGTCACCGTCCGGATCGTCGAGCAGCCGGGTGGCGAAGACGCCGACCTCGATGCGCTTCGCGAGCTCGACCTCCTCCGCGGCGGTCAGCAGGCCCACCTTGCCGATCTGCTGCAGGTAGGCGCGGACCGGGTCGACGGCGCGCTGGGACTCCGTGGGCCTACCGGGCAGGGCGGTGGTCACGGCGCCTGCCGGTTGTAGACCGTGTCGAACGCGACCGCGGTCAACGAGCGCGCCACCTCCCGGACGATCGCGAGGGCTTCGTACTTCTCGCCGACATCGGGCTGTTCACCGGCCCGCCGCACGTCCTGCCAGAGCGCCTCGGCGTACTCCAGCAGCGCCTGCCTGGCCTCCAACTGCTTCGCGCGTGCATCGTCGCTCATCCGGCTGAGCCGGGCGCGGTCGAGCGAGGCGAAGGACTCGACGACGTCCTCGGGAAGCTCCACGCGCGTCTCCCTGCTGTGGCGATGTCGCGGTCGGGCACCCGCGACGCGGAGTGCTGGCGGCTCCGATGCGCGCACCGGTCGGCATGCGGACGTGCGGGCGCCGTAGCGCTACACCGCTGACGCTACGCTGTAGCGATCGCTTCCTCAACGTCCCGGAGGTGTGATGACGGCCGACACGCAGGGGCGCGTCCGTCGCCGGCCCGCGCTGACCCGTCACGAGGTGCTCACCACCGCGTTGCGTCTCATCGACGCGGACGGGGTGGAGGCGCTGTCGATGCGTCGTATCGGCAAGGCGCTCGATCGCGACCCGATGCGCCTCTACCGGTTCGCGTCGGGCAAGGAGGAGCTGCTCGACGGCGTCGTCGAGCTCGTCCTCGCCGAGCTGCGCATCCCGGCCGCCGGCGCGAGCTGGGAGGAGGTGCTGCGCCACACGGCGCACAGCTTCCGGGACATCGCACTGACCCACCCCCACGTCGTGCCGCTGCTGGTGACCCGGCCGCTCGCCACGCCGCTGGCGCTGCGCCCGCTCGGCACCCTGCGCCCGCTCGAGCGCCTGCTCGAGCTGTTCATCGACGCGGGCTTCGACGCGCGCGGCGCGCTGCACGCCTACCGGCTCTACCTGGGATTCCTCCAGGGACACGTGCTCAACGAGCTGCAGGAGCGCGTGCACGACCCCGACGAGACCGACGACCTGCTCCGCCTCGGACTGCACCGGCTCCCCGCACGTGAGTTCCCCCGGATCCGCTCGCTCGCCGCCGAGCTGGCCGCCTACGACGGGCTCGAGGAACTCGAGGAGGGGCTCGACGTGGTGATCGGCGGGCTGCGCCGCCAGCTGGACTCCCGGACCTGAAACGACCGGAGCCCGCCCCCGGCGAGGGGACGGGCTCCGGTGCGAGCGGGGTCGCGTCAGATGACGCGCACGCCGGTGGCCTGCGGGCCCTTGGCACCCTGGCCCACCTGGAACTCCACGCGCTGCCCCTCCTCGAGGCTGCGGAAGCCGCCGGCGTCGATCTCGGAGTAGTGCACGAAGACGTCAGCCCCGCCGCCGTCGGTGGCGATGAAGCCGAAACCCTTCTCGCCGTTGAACCACTTCACGGTTCCCTGTGCCATTGCTCTGCTCCTCGCAGGTTGTGGGGCTCCGCTGCTTGCGGAGCCCGGCCGGGCCCGGCGGCGACGAGCCGACATCCTTGTGATGCCGGGCCCCGTGGCCCCGAGTCAGATCCTGCGGCGTGCACTGGACACGAACACCGAAACCGAACGACCTGTCACCAGTGAACCATGGACGCGCGGCGCGTGTCCCACCGCCCTCAGGGCAGCCTGCGGCCCAGTGCGATGCCCGCGCCGAGGCCCACCACCAGTAGCAGCGCGCCGCCTGCCAGCCACGGTCTGCTGACGTCGACCCGGCGGACCTCGTAGCCGATCTGGTCGGACAGATCGGCGTAGACCTGCCGCAGCTCGCTCTCGCTCGCGGCCGTGAAGAACTGGCCGCCGGAGAGGTCGGCGATCTGGCGCATCGACGCGTCGTCGACCGCGACGGGCGTGCGTTCACCGGGGTTGATCTCGATCGTGCCGTAGTCGGTGCCGAACGAGATCGTGGAGACCGGGATCCCGGCCTCGGCGGCCGCCCGCGCCGCGGTGAACGCCCCGCGCGGCTCCTCCTCCGGCATCACGCCGCCGGGCACGGTCTGCTTGCCGTCGCTCATCAGCACGATCCGGGCAGGCGGCGGTCCCTCCCCCGCGCCCGCGATGGCCTGCGAGAACGTCTCCACGGACTGGATCGCCGCGAAGATCGCCTCACCGGTGGCGGTGGACTCGGACAGCTTCAGCCCGTCGACCGCCCGCTTGATCGGCTCCCGGTCGACCGTGGGCGACACGAGCACCGCCGCCGTGCCGGCGAACGACACGAGACCGAGGTTGATGCCGGGGGTGAGCTGCTCGGCGAACGCCTTCGCCGCCACCTGCGCCGCGGCCAGCCGGTTCGGCTCGACGTCGGTGGCCTGCATCGACAGCGACACGTCCACCACCAGCACGACGGTGGCGCGGTTGCGCGGCACCCGCGCCTCCGCCTGCGGGCCGGCCAGCGCGATCGTGAGCACCGTGAGCGCGACGATGAGCGCCGCCGCAGGCAGGTGCCGGTACCAGCCGTGGCGCTTCGGGGCGACGCGGTCGAGCAGCTCCAGGTTGGTGAAACGGATCGTGTCGCGCCGGCGCCTGCGCAGCAACAGCACGTAGCCGGCCACCAGCGCCGCCACGACGACGAGCAGCAGCAGCCACCACGGGTGCTCGAACATCTACCGCCCTCCGGACCAGGCGCGCTTGCGGGCGAGGACGAACCGCACGACGTCGGCGATCCAGTCCGAGTCCGTGCGCAGCGTGAGGTGCGCCGCCCCGCAGCGGCGCAGCGCGGCGGCCACCTGCTCGCGGTGCTCGGCGGCGGCCGCGGAGAACTCGCGGGCGAGGAGCGGGGTGATCGTCACCTCGCGCTGCCGGCCGCTCTCCGGGTCGGCCAGCACGACGGTGCCGACGTCGGGGAGCTCGAGCTCGCGCGGGTCGAGCACCTCGACGGCGAGCAGCTCGTGGCGGGCCGACAGCGCCCGCAGGGCGCGCTCCCACTCCGGCTCGCCGAGGAAATCGGAGATCACGACCGCGAGGCCGCGCCTGCGCGGCGGGCGCCGCAGCTGCTCGACCGCCGCGGCGAGGTCGCCCCGGGTGCCCTCGGCCGGGCGCGGGGTGCTCGCGACCCGGCGCAGCATCCCCTGTGCGTGGGCGAGCCCGCCGCGTGCGGGGATCCGCACGAGCTTCTCCCCCGTGGCCACCAGCACGCCGATCCGGTTGCCCCCGCCGCGGGTGAGGTGGGTGACGGCGGCGAGCGCGGCGATGGCGAGGTCGCGCTTCTCGCAGTCGGCGGTGCCGAAGTCGAGGCTGGCCGACAGGTCCATGACGACCCAGGTCTCCAGCTCCCGGTCGGCCATCGTCTCGCGCACGTGGGGCGCGGTGGTGCGGGCGGTGGCGGCCCAGTCCATGTGCCGCACGTCGTCGCCCGGCACGTAGAGCCGCGACTCGCCGGGCTCGCTGCCCGGCCCGGGCACGAGCCCGAGGTGGTTGCCCTGCAGGAGCCCGTCCAGCCGCCCGCGCACGGTGAGCTCCAGCGTGCGCAGCGCGGCCTCCATCCCCGCCTCCCGGAACGAGGGCGGCGTGGTCGGCGTGTGCCTGCGTCGCGGAGCGGCGGCGCTGCCGTCCGTGCCGTCGGCCCCGGGCGGGCCGTTCTCGCGGACGTCGGGACGGCTCACGCCGAGCTGCCCGCCGGGTACGGGGTCGGCCCGCCCTGCGGCCGCGCGCTCACCTGCGGCAGCGGCACCGTGGCGAGCACCCGGGAGATGATGTGGTCCATCGGCACCTGGTCGGCGACCGCATCGTAGGACAGCACGAGCCGGTGGCGCAGCACGTCGGGGGCCACGTCGAGCACGTCCTGCGGCAGCACGTAGTCGCGGCCGCGGATGAGCGCGAGCGCACGGGCGGACGACACGATGCCCAGCGTGGCGCGCGGCGAGGCGCCGTAGGAGACCCAGCCCGCGATGTCGGAGAGCCCGTGCTCGGCGGGGGTGCGGGTGGCGACCACCAGGCGCACCACGTAGTCGACCAGTGCGTGGTGCACGAACACCCGGGTGGCCACCTGCTGCAGGCGGATGAGCTCGGTGGGGTCGATCACCTGTTGCGCGACGGGCGGCTCGGCGCCCATCCGGTAGACGATCTCCCGCTCCTCCTCCACCCCCGGGTACTCGACGATGATCTTGAAGAGGAACCGGTCGCGCTGTGCCTCCGGCAGCGGGTACACGCCCTCGTTCTCGATCGGGTTCTGCGTGGCGAGCACGAGGAACGGATCGGGCATCGGGTAGGTGCGGCCGCCGATCGACAGGTGCCGCTCGGCCATCACCTCGAGCATCGCCGACTGCACCTTCGCCGGCGCGCGGTTGATCTCGTCGGCGAGCACGAAGTTGGAGACGACGGGCCCGAGCTCGACGTCGAACTCCTCGCGCCCCTGCCGGTAGATGCGGGTGCCGAGGATGTCGGCGGGCACCAGGTCCGGCGTGAACTGCAGGCGCGCGAAGCTGCCGCCCACCACCTTCGCCACCGTCTCGACCGCGAGGGTCTTCGCCACGCCGGGCACACCCTCGAGGAGCAGGTGGCCGCGGGCCAGGAGGCCGACGAGCATCCGCTCGACCAGCCGGTCCTGACCGACGATCACGCGCTTGATCTCGAAGACGACGCGCTCCAGGCGCTCCCCTTCGTTCGCCGGGCTCGGGACGGACTCCTGCACGCTCACGTCCCCCATCCCACCGTGCGGCCCGTGAGACGCCGGTGAACCGGGGCTTGCGCCGTCGTCGACCGTCGCCGCGGCAGCGGCGGACGGTCAACGAAAGGTGGACGATCGGAAGGCGTCAATGATTCATTGACAGAAGAGCCGTGAGTGGATACGAGTGCTCCAGCACTCTTGTCCACTCACGGGTGGCGGGGGGTCAGAGGACCCGCGTCGCCTCGGGCAGCAGGCCCTTCGTGCGCATCGGCACCACACGCACGTTCCCACCCGTGTACGGGGCCTCGATCATCTTGCCGTCGCCGACGTACATCGCCACGTGGTGGATCGGGGCGCCCGGGTTCTGGTAGAAGACCATGTCCCCCGGGCGGATGGCGGAGACCGGCACCTGCTCGCCCGCGTGGAACTGATTGCGGCTCACCCGGGGCAGCGACACCCCGGCCCCGCTGAACGCGTACTGCATCAGCCCCGAGCAGTCGAAGCCGACGCGGTTCAGCGACGACCCGAAGGCGTCCGGGATGCCCGTGCTCGGGCCGCGGCCGTTCCCGCCACCCCACACGTACTGCACCCCGATCTGCGACATCGCCCGGTCGATCACTCGCCGGACCGCCGCGCCGCCGCGCACGGCCGCGGACCCGGCCGAGGCCACCCGCGCGGCCGCCGCATCCCGCTCCGCACGCTCCCGCGCCGCACGCTCCTCGGCCATCCGGCGCTGCCAGTCGTCGAAGCGGCTGCGCTGCGCGCGCAGGCCGGCATCGGCCGACTCCGCGGCGTCGAGCTGCCGCTGCACGTCGGCCCGCTGGGCCGCCACCTCGGCCAGCTTCGCGGCCTGGGCGCGGGCGGCCGCCTGTGCGGCGGCGACCGCGTCGTCGGCCGCCGCCTTGGCGGTCGCGGCCTCGGCCTCGGCCTTCTTCGCCTCCTCGAGCGCCGCGCGGGCGGAGGAGTCGGCGTTGGCCTTCTCCACCCGCGCGCGCTCCAGGCCCTCCTGGGCCTGGAGCTGGGTGCGCGCGATCAGGTCGGTGTACTCGGCGCGCGCGAGCAGGTCGTCCGGGCTCGTGGCCTCGGTGAGCAGCCCGAGCGGGCCGGTGTCGAGGCCCTGCAGGTACGTGGTGGACACGATCTCGTCGAGCCGGGCCCGCGCCTCGTCGATCGCGACGGTGGCCGCCTGCGTCTCGATCCGCGCCGCCTCGGCCCGCTTCCGCGCCGCCGTGGCGGCGTCCTGCGCGGACTGCAGGTCCACGAGCGCCGCCTCCGCGGTCTCGCGCTGCGCCGCCAGCGCCGCCTGCAGGTCGTCGGTCCTGCTGTCCAGCTCCGCGAGCGTGGAGGTCAACCGCGCCACGTCCCCGGCGCGCGCGTCGACGGTCTCGCGGCTCTGCCGCAGGTCGTCGTCGCTCGGGTTGGGCGGCGGCGCCGGTTCCTGGGCGAGCGCGGTGCCCGTCCCGGTCAGCAACGCTCCGCCCAACGACGCCACGAGCAGTGCCAGCACGAACGTGCGTCGACTCCCCACGAGCCGCACGAGACCGACCTCCCGTCGCGTGGATGACCGGGTTGCGATGACCGTGTTGCGAACGATCTCCGCGAGCGATCGCACTGTGCCACTTCCAGCGCACATGTACCCGTCGCCACACCCGTAACGGGGGCAACTTCCACCACTTCGGTGGAGCGGGGGCGGGCTCGACCCGCTAGCAGGACAAGCGTACTGTTTGGGGTGCCGGGCCTGTCGTACCGCGGACGTGTCGGTGCGCGAGACTCCGGGCAACCCGATCGAGAGCGCCCACCACGCCAGGAGGACAGCACGTGACGAGCACCGACAGCTTCGGAGCGAAAGGGACCATCCAGGCCGGCGGGTCGGAGCACGAGATCTTCCGGCTGTCGGCCGTCGAGGGGGCCGAGCGCCTGCCGTTCAGCCTCAAGGTGCTGCTCGAGAACCTCCTGCGCACCGAGGACGGGGCGAACGTCACCGCCGACCACATCCGCGCGCTCGCCGGCTGGGACCCGAAGGCAGAGCCGGACACAGAGATCCAGTTCACGCCGGGCCGCGTCGTCATGCAGGACTTCACCGGCGTTCCGTGCGTGGTCGACCTCGCCACCATGCGCGAGGCCGTCACGGAGCTGGGCGGCGACCCGGCGAAGGTCAACCCGCTCGCGCCCGCAGAGCTCGTGATCGACCACTCGGTGATCGCGGACCTCTTCGGCCGGCCGGACGCCTTCGAGCGCAACGTCGACCTCGAGTACCAGCGCAACCGCGAGCGCTACCAGTTCCTGCGCTGGGGGCAGGGCGCCTTCAGCGAGTTCAAGGTGGTGCCGCCGGGCACCGGCATCGTGCACCAGGTCAACATCGAGTACCTCGCGCGGGTCGTGATGACCCGGGGCGGCCAGGCCTACCCCGACACCCTCGTCGGCACCGACTCGCACACCACCATGGTCAACGGCCTGGGTGTGCTCGGGTGGGGCGTCGGCGGCATCGAGGCCGAGGCGGCCATGCTCGGCCAGCCCGTCTCGATGCTCATCCCGCGCGTGGTCGGCTTCAAGCTCACCGGCGAGATCCCGGCGGGCGCCACCGCCACCGACGTCGTGCTGACGATCACCGAGATGCTGCGCAAGCACGGCGTGGTCGGCAAGTTCGTCGAGTTCTACGGCGAGGGCGTCGGCGCCGTGCCGCTGGCCAACCGGGCGACGATCGGCAACATGAGCCCCGAGTTCGGCTCCACCGCCGCGATCTTCCCGATCGACGACGAGACGATCCGCTACCTGAAGTTCACGGGCCGGCCGGACGCGCAGGTCGAGCTCGTCGAGGCGTACGCCAAGGAGCAGGGGCTCTGGCACGACCCGTCGCGGGAGCCCGTCTACTCCGAGACCCTCGAGCTGGACCTGTCCACCGTCGTCCCCTCGATCGCCGGGCCGAAGCGGCCGCAGGACCGCATCGCGCTGACCGAGGCGAAAAACTCCTTCCGCTCCGCGCTCGTCGACTACGCCGACGGCACCCCGGCGCCGCACTCGGCGCTCGACGAGGCCGTCGAGGAGAGCTTCCCCGCGAGCGACCCGGCCGCCGTCGGGAGCGCCACCGGCAACGGCGCGCCCCGCACGCCCATCTCCGCGGCCGCAGGCGCGGGCGGGCGGGCGAGCAAGCCGACGCAGGTCACCATGGCGGACGGCACGACGTTCGAGCTCGACCACGGCGCCGTCGTGATCTCCGCGATCACCTCGTGCACCAACACGTCGAACCCTTCCGTGATGCTGGGCGCCGCGCTGCTGGCGAAGAACGCGGTCGACAAGGGGCTCGCGGTCAAGCCGTGGGTGAAGACGACGATGGCACCGGGCTCGAAGGTCGTCACCGACTACTACGAGCGTTCGGGGCTGTGGCCGTACCTCGAGAAGCTCGGCTACCACCTCGTCGGCTACGGCTGCACCACCTGCATCGGCAACTCCGGCCCGTTGCCCGACGAGATCTCCGCGGCGGTCAACGATGCCGACCTCGCGGTCGTGTCCGTGCTGTCGGGCAACCGCAACTTCGAGGGCCGCATCAACCCCGACGTCAAGATGAACTACCTGGCCTCGCCGCCCCTGGTCATCGCGTACGGGCTGGCCGGCACGATGGACTTCGACTTCGAGACCCAGCCGCTCGGCCAGGACCCGGAGGGGAACGACGTGTTCCTGCGCGACATCTGGCCGTCGCCGCAGGACGTGCAGGCCACGATCGACAGCGCGATCAGCCAGGAGATGTACACCGGGCGCTACGCCGACGTCTTCACGGGCGACGAGCGGTGGCGCTCGCTGCCCACGCCCGAGGGCGACACCTTCGAGTGGGCCCCCGACTCCACCTACGTCCGCAAGCCCCCGTACTTCGAGGGCATGCAGCTGGAGCCGTCGCCGGTGCAGGACATCGCCGGCGCGCGGGTGCTCGCGCTGCTCGGTGACTCGGTCACGACCGACCACATCTCCCCCGCCGGCTCGATCAAGGAGGACACCCCCGCCGGGCAGTACCTGCGCGAGCACGGCGTGGAGAAGCGGGACTTCAACTCCTACGGCTCCCGCCGCGGCAACCACGAGGTGATGATCCGCGGCACGTTCGCCAACATCCGGCTGCGGAACCTGCTGCTGGACGGCGTGAGCGGCGGCTACACGCGCGACTTCACCCAGGAGGGCGGGCCGCAGGCGTTCATCTACGACGCCGCGCAGAACTACGCGGCGCAGGGCACGCCGCTCGTCGTCCTCGGCGGCAAGGAGTACGGCTCGGGCTCGTCCCGCGACTGGGCGGCCAAGGGCACGGCGCTGCTGGGCGTCAAGGCCGTGATCGTGGAGAGCTACGAGCGCATCCACCGCTCCAACCTGATCGGCATGGGCGTGTTGCCGCTGCAGTTCCCGCAGGGCGAGTCGGCCACGTCCCTGGGCCTCGACGGCACCGAGACGTTCGACGTCAGCGGCGTCACGGCCCTCAACGAGGGCTCCACGCCGCGCACCGTGCACGTCACGGCCACGAAGGAGTCCGGCGAGAAGATCGAGTTCGACGCGACGGTGCGCATCGACACCCCCGGCGAGGCGGACTACTACCGCAACGGCGGGATCATGCAGTACGTCCTGCGCGGCATGCTGCGCAGCTGACGGCGGAGAGGAGCCCCCGCCCGTCCGAGGGCGGGGGTTCCTTCGTGCCACGGCAATACTCGTGTGCGTATACTCGTGCACGAGTAAGGAGGCCGGATGGCTCGGAAGGTGCGCAACCTGCTCGGCCTCGCCGTGCTCGCCACGGTCGTCGAGCGGCCGATGCACCCCTACGAGATCGCCACGGTGATCCGCGAGCGCGGCAAGGACCGGGACATGGGCCTCAAGTGGGGCTCGCTCTACACGGTCGTGCGCAACCTGCACCGACACGGCTTCATCGAGGTCGCCGAGAACGCCCGCCACGGCGCGCGCCCCGAGCGCACGGTCTACCGGATCACCGATGACGGCCGCCGCGAGCTGCGGGACTGGGTGCGCGAGCTGATCGCCGTGCCCGTCCACGAGCCGCCCCGCTTCGAGGCGGGCCTGTCCGTCTGGGCGGTCCTGGGCCCCGACGAGGTCCCTGCGCTGCTGCGGGAGCGACTGGCCCGGCTCGAGGAGGAGAACGCCGCCCAGCGCGCGGCCCTCGAGCGGCACCGGGAGGAGGTCCCGCGGATGTTCCTCGTGGAGGCCGAGTACGACCTCGCGCTCCGCGAGGCCGACGCCGCGTTCACCCGCGGCCTGCTCGACGAGCTCGATCGCGGCGCCTTCCCCGACCTGCAGCAGTGGCGCGACCGGCACGCCGCGATGGAGAGGGGGACGCCGGAGACGAGCAGCTGAGAGAGCGGCCCCGGCGGGTGCGGCAACACCGCGCCGGGGCCAGTACCCCGCACCGAACCGCGGAACGGCACCGGCCACGAGGCAGCACCAGCAGGATATCCGGGCTTCTCCGCCGTTCGGGCATTCACCCGTCCCGAGAAAACGGAGCAGTCATGCCCGACATCCGCCCCTTCCGACCGCAGGCGCTCAGCATGGAAGGCCCGATCGCCCGCTGGTACGCCCGCATCCGCGGCACCGCCGTGCAGCTCGCCGCCGTGCGGACGCAGGCCGCCCAGCTGACGGCCGCCCTCCCCGAGGGCGCACGCATCCTCGAGGTCGCTCCCGGCCCCGGCTACCTGGCCGTGGAGCTGGCCCGCCTCGGGTTCGACGTCACCGGCGTCGACCTCAGCGCCACGTTCGTCCGGCTCGCCACCGACGCGGCCCGCCGCGCAGGCGTCGACGCCCGCTTCCTGCACGGCGACGCCGCCGGCCTCCCGCTGCCCGACACCTCGGTCGACCTCGTCGTCTGCCAGGCCGCGTTCAAGAACTTCGGACGCCCGGTCGCCGCGCTCGACGAGATGCACCGCGTGCTCCGTCCGGGCGGCACCGCCGTGATCGGCGACATGAACCGCGACGCCACGGCCGCGGACATCCGCCGCGAGGTGGACGGCATGGGGCTCGGCCTCGTCAACGCCGCGTTCACCCGCGTGACGCTCTCCGGCCTGCGCCGCCGCGCCTACGCGGCCGACCACTTCCGCGCGGCCGCCGCGGCGAGCGCGTTCGGCAGCTGCGAGGTTGGGGCCGAGGGGCTGAGCCTGGAGGTGCGGCTGCGACGGGGCTGACGCGCGGCCTCCCCTGTTGCAGCAAAGCCACTTTCCTGCAGCGACGTTGCAGGAAAGTGGCTTTGCTGCAATCCGGGCCGTGGCGGCGGCCGCCGCGGCCGCCGTCTCCCCCGCTCCGCGGCGTCAACGATCCGTTGTCGATCCGCTGGCGTCAATGATTCGTTGACAATGTACGGACTATTGTCGAGCCCGTGACCATCGCGCTCGCCGGGCTCGCCGTCGCGCTCGGAGCGCTGGTGCAGGGGTCGGTCGGGTTCGGCATCGCGCTCGTGTCCGCGCCGCTGCTGGCGATCATCGACCCGCGGCTCGTGCCCGTCCCGATGCTGCTGCTCGCCACCACGCACGCGATGCTCACGCTGCGCCGCGAGTACCGCGACGCCGACTGGACCGGCGTCGGATGGGCACTGCTCGGCCGCCTCCCGGGAATCGTGATCGGCGTCCTCGCCGTGGCGGTGCTGCCACCCCGCTGGTTCGGCCTGGCGGTGGCCGTCGTCGTGCTGGCCTGCGTGGCCCTGTCGGTGGTGCGGTGGCGCCCGCGCCCCACCGTGCCGGCGCTGCTGCTGGCCGGGGTCGTGTCCGGCGCGGCAGGCACCGCGTCCGCGATCGGCGGGCCGCCCGTCGCGCTGCTCTACCAGCACGCGCCCGGCGCCCGGGTGCGTGCCACGCTCGCGGCCTACTTCGTGGCCGGGTCATTGCTGTCCCTCACCGGGCTGTTCGTGGGCGGCCAGTTCAGCGCCGACGCAGTGGGGGCGGCCGCCGTCATGGTGCCGTTCCTGATCGCGGGTTTCCTGCTGTCCGGCCCGGTGCGGCGCCTCCTGGACCACGGCTGGACCCGTCCCGCCGTGCTCGCCATGGCGGGCGTGGGCGCGCTGGCGCTGCTCGGACACGTCGCCCTCGGCTGAGGCCGCGGGGACCACGGGAACCGCCGCCGGCGGCGACTCCACCCCTCCTTGACCCTCGACCTTGTAGCGCTGTGAATTGCGGCGCACCTGGATGTCGGTCGGAGGAGACGGCGCGTGAGCTCGCACACCATCGGCCGCCGATCCTTCCTCAGAGGCTCGGCCCTGGCGGGCGCTCACCGACCTCACCCGCGGTCTCGCCCCCACCCGGCCCGTGATCTCCAACGACGGGTGGGAGCAGCAGAACTCGGACATCCTCACCGTGCACGACTACGAGGGCGACGGCGCGGTGCTCGCCCGGACCTACGCCGACGCGGCGGCGCGGGCCCGCCTGCTCTCCGGGATGGGCCCGGCCGGACGCCGAATCCTCCTCGACGTGGCGGCGGACCGCAGCCAGCCGGTGATGCTCACCGAGTTCGGCGGCATCGCCTTCCAACCGGGCGAGCGGTGTGCCGACGGGTGGGGATACACCGCCGCGACCGACGCGGAGAACTGGATCGCCCGCATCACCGCCCTCTACGACGGCATCCGGGCCAGCACGTACCTCGCCGGCTCCTGCTACACCCAGCTCACCGACACGATGCAGGAGACCAACGGCCTGCTGACGGCCGAGCGGGAGCCGAAGGCGCCGATCGAGCAGATCCGCAAGGCCGTGCGCGGCAGGTCCTGACCCCGGCGCCACCCGTGTTCGATGAGCAGCTCGACGCAGTGATTGCGGGTTCGCACTACCCCCGGGTCAACGATCGGTTGCCGATCGGGCGGCGTCAATGAAACATTGACGGCGGTGGCGCCGATGCACGACGTCCGGGCGACGGCCACCCGTTCACGCGGGCGGATGGCCGTCCGCCCCGGTCAGCGCTCTGCCTGGGCCCGCCGCCACTCCTCGTACTCCGGGCGTGCGGCGTCCGACAGCGGGTAGTACCGCTGCAGGTCGCCCCCCTCCGCGAGCTTGATCCGGGAGAACTCCTCCCACTCGGCGTGCTCGCCCGCCACCTCGAGCAGCTTCGGGGCCAGCGCGATCGGCACGACCACGGCACCGTCGTCGTCGGCGACGATGATGTCGCCCGGCACCACGACGGTGCCGCCGCACGCGACCGGCACGTTCACCGCGGTCGGCACGATGCCGGTCTGGGTGTGGAAGTTGGGCGTGGTGCCGCGCAGCCACATCCCGATGCCGAGCCGGGACGCGTCACCGAAGTCGCGGATGCAGCCGTCGACGACGATCCCCTTGCCGCCCTTGCCGGCGAAGTAGGTGAGCATCATCTCGCCGAAGATCCCGCTGGTCATGTCCCCGCGGGCGTCGACGACCACGATGTCGCCCGGCTGGGTGTGGTAGAGGACGTGCCGGTGCAGCTGCCGCTCCGGCTGGCTGTACTCGTCGACCGGGTAGAGGTCCTCCCGCTTCGGCAGGCACTGCAGGGTGAGCGCCGGACCGGCCACGCGGGTGCCGGGCGTCCGGCAGACCGGGCCGGCGATGTGGGCGCTGCGGATGCCGAACTGCTTGGAGAGCTCGCTGCTGGCCGTCGCACTCCCGATGCGCTCCAACCCGGCCACGAGCTCGGGGTCGGGCCGGACGATGTCGGGTGTCTCCACCATGGGGTCTTCTCACCTCCTGCGCCGCAGCGACCTGCCGCGGCGCGTCCACCACCGGTACGGGGCCCGGTGGGCGTCCCGGCGGCGGATACCCGCGGGACGATCTCCGTGTGGTCCGACCTTCGCCGGACCACGTCCCGCGCGTCAATGGAGTGGCACGACGAGGATCATTCGACAACCGAATGCCGGTATCCGCCCGCCCTCACGCGGGGTGGGCGGGATCGACCCACGGCACGTGCTCGGGCTCCGGCACGCCCTCGATGTCGAGGTTCACCACGACCGGCTCCTGCCCGCTGCGCGTGAGCACGCACTCGAGCGGCTCGTCGTCGAGCGCGTTGATCTCCTGGTGCGGCACGAACGGCGGTACGAAGATGAACCCGCCGGGCCCGGCCTCCGCGGTGAACTCCAACCGCTCGCCCCACCGCATCCGCGCCCGGCCGCGCACCACGTAGATCACGCTCTCCAGCTCACCGTGGTGGTGGGCCCCGGTGCGCGCACCCGGGTGGATCGTGACCGTGCCCGCCCACAGCTTCTGCGCCCCCGTGCGGGCGGCGGTGATCGCCGCCGCGCGGTGCATGCCGGGTGTCTGCGGGGTGTTCGTGTCGAGCGCGTCGCCCGGGACGACGCGGACCCCCTCGGAACGCCAGTCGGGACTCACCCGCCCGATCCTGGCAGACCGGCGGCCCGCCGGCGGCTCAGTCGGCGGCGGCGAGGGTGAGGGCCATCCGCTCCTGCTGGTCGGCCCAGCTGCCGACGACGGTGAACCCGGCGTCGGCCAGCATCGCGCGCAGCCCCGGCAACCGGAACTTGGCCGACACCTCCGTGCACATCTCCTCCCCCGCGGCGAACTCGACCGTGAGGTCGAGCGCCGCCACGGTGACCGTCATCGCCCGCCGTGCGACGAGGTGCATCTCGATCCACTCGTTCTCCGCGTCCCACACGGCCTCGTGGTCGAACGCGTCGACGTCGAAGTCGGCACCCAGCTCCCGGTTGAGCACGTGCAGCACGTTGCGGTTGAACTCGGCGGTGACGCCGGCCGCGTCGTCGTAGGCGGGCACGAGCACTGCCGGGTCGGCGACGAGACCGGTGCCGAGCAGGAACTGCTCCCCCGGCCGCAGCGCCGCCCGCAGCGCCCGCAGGAACCCCGCCCGCTCCGGCGGCAGCAGGTTGCCGATCGTGCCGCCGAGGAAGGCGACCATGCGGTGGCCCTCCGGAGGCAGCCGGTCCAGGTGCGCGGTGAAGTCGCCGACCACGCCGTGCAGCTCCAGGCCGGGGTAGTCGGCCGCCAGCTCCGACATCGCATCACGCAGCGCGGACGCGCTCACGTCCTGCGGCACGTACCGGCGCAGCGACCCGGTGCGGCGGAACGCGTCGAGCAGCAAGCGGGTCTTGGCCGAGGAACCGGAACCGAGCTCGACGATCGTGTCGGCGCCCGACGTGACCGCGATGGCGTCGGCGGTGCGCTCCAGCAGCGCGCGCTCCGTGCGCGTGGGGAAGTACTCGGGCAGCTCCGTGATCTTCTCGAAGAGCGCGCTGCCGCGCGCGTCGTAGAACCACTTCGGCGGCAGGTGTTTGGGCCGGGCCGTGAGGCCTGCGCGCGCGTCGGCGCGCAGGGCGGTGTCGGCGTCGGCGCCCGTGAGGTGGACGTCGAGCGGGGCGGTCATCGCACTCCTTGGATCGTCGGCGCGGGTGTGCCCACCAGCGGAACGCAGCAGTGGCCGCCGGGCCCGGCCGTGACGAGGTGGCGGTCGGGAACCGGGCACCAGCCCGGATCGCCGTCGAGCGGCTCGGAGGCGACCAGGGCGCTCCCGTCGTCGGTGCGGACGGAGAGGGCGTGGTACCAGGCCGTGGCCCAGATCCCGGTGCCGTCGGTGAGCAACAGGTTCAGCCGGGACCCGGGCGCCACGGCCACGACGTCGGCGACGACGCCGGCCAGCGCGTCACCCGGCTCGGTGCCCGCGCGCAGGCGGTGGCGCACCAGCGCCCAGAGCAGCGCGGCGTCGGTGGGGGCGTCGAGGGTGAGCAGGTCGGTGACGGGCAGCACGCCGGCGAGCCCCGCCATCGACTGCGGCCATCCCTGGACCACGCCGTTGTGGCTGAACAACCACCGCCCCTCCCCGAACGGCGCAGCGGCGGCCTCGGTGACCGGCATGCCCACCGTGGCCGACCGGACCGCAGCCAGCACCCCGCCGGAGCGGGTGGCCGCGGCGACCGAGGCGAACGAGGCGTCGGACCAGATCGGCAGGGCGCTGCGGTAACGCGCCGCCGGGCCACCGGGGTCGGGGTACCAGCCCGCACCGAAGCCGTCGGCGTTGATCGTGCCCCCGCCGCGCATGTCGGCGGGGGCGTAGCTCTGGTGCAGCAGCGAGTGCGGCACCTGGAGCACCAGGGACGCCGGCGTCACCGGCGGCCCGACGTACGCCAGGTGGCGGCACACTAGGCGACCCCGTCATCGGGCCGGGCGTCGCGCGCGCACCGGAAGCCGGAGAAGATCTGCCGGCGGATCGGGTGGTCCCAGTTGCGGAACGTGCCGCGGATCGCGGCGGGCGCGGTGCCGAACGAGCCGCCCCGCAACACCCGGTAGTCGCCCCCGAAGAACACCTGCGAGTACTCCGGGTACGGGAAGACCTCGAAGCCCGGGTACGGGTGCCAGCCCGAGCTCGTCCACTCCCAGACGTCGCCGATCAGCTGCTGCACACCCAGCGCGGAGGCACCGAGCGGGTGGGCACCCGCCGCGGCGGGCTGCAGGTGGCGCTGCCCGAGGTTGGCGTGGGCGGGCGTGGGGTCCTCGTCGCCCCACGGGAAGCGCCGCGAACGCCCGGTGGCCGGGTCGTACCGGGCGGCCTTCTCCCACTCCGCCTCGGTGGGCAGCCGCTTGCCCAGCCAGCGCGCGTACGCCTGCGCCTCGTGGAAGCAGACGTGCACGACCGGCTCGTCGGCCGGCACCGGCTCCACCACCCCGAACCGGCGCCGGTACCAGGTGCCCGCCCCCTTCGATCCGGAGTCGCGCTGCCAGAACTGCGGCGCGACCAGGCCTGCCGACACCCGGTGGGCCCAGCCCTCCTCGGTCCACCACCGCGGGTCGTCGTAGCCGCCGGCCTCGACGAACGCCATGTACTCGCCGTTCGTGACGGCCGCGGTGTCGATCACGAACGCCGGCACGTCGACGGGGTGGGCCGGCCGCTCGTTGTCCAGCGCCCACGGCTCGGTTGACGTGCCCATCGTGAACGGGCCGCCCGGCACCAGCACCTCACGGACCGCGGGCGGGCGCCCCGGGGGCGGCGGCGGCGTGTGCAGGACCGGCGCCCCGGCGCGTAGCTGGTGGGTGGCGAGCATCGTCTCGTCGTGCTGCTGCTCGTGCTGCACGATCATGCCGAACGCGAACCCGTGCTCGACGAGCCTGCGCCCGGTGAGCGGGCTGCGCTCCAGCGCGTCGAGCGCCTTGTCGCGGACCTCCGCGACGTAGGTGCGGGTCTCGGCCGGCGTGAGCAGCGGCAGGTCGACCCGGCTCGCGCGGTTGTGCTGGAACGCGTCGTAGAGCCCGTCGATCTCGGGGCGCAGCGGCTCGCGGCCGCCGACGTCGCGCACCAGCCACAGCTCCTCCTGGCTGCCGACGTGGGCGAGGTCCCAGACCAGCGGCGACATCAGCGGTGAGTGCTGGGCCACGAGGTCGGACTCGTCGACGGCGTCGGTGAGGGCGGTGCTGCGCGCCCGCGACTCGGCGAGCAGGTCGGCGACGCGGGTGCGCAGGTCCTCCGGTGTGAGTGCGGTGGCGGGGCTGGTGGTCATGGGATCGCTCCCTCCGGGACATCCGGATCGTCGGCGGGACATCGCCCGCGGAGTACCTGGTGCTCGTGCATGGCGGTGAGCTCGTCGGCCACCCACCGGGGGGCGCCGACGGCGGGCAGCCGGCGGATCGCCAGCTCGAACACCCTCGACGCGGCGCGGGCGAGCACGCGGTCGGCCAGACCGTGGCGGGCGCCCGAGGTCCACCGGCCGACCGCCGGGGCGCATTCCGCACGCACCTGGTCGATCGTGGCGGGGTCGGACAGCAGCCCCACCAGCACCGCGACCGGCAACGCCCAGCGCCGGCCCGGCTGGGCGTCGACGTAGCGCACCTCGAGGTGACCGTGCGGGCGCACCGGCGGGAAGAGGGTGGTGACGTGGTAGTCGAGATCGGCCGTGGTGGGGGGCTCCGGCAGGGCGCCGCGGACCCAGTCGGCGAAGGTGACGCCGCGCGGCACCGTCCACGCGCCGGGCCTGCGCACGGCCAGCACGGGCGTGTCGAGCACCCGGCGCGCCCACGCCGCTCTCGGGTCGGCACCGCTCACGGCGGCCGCGGGCGGCGGCGCGGTGCGGGCCGGGTCGGCACTCTGCCAGCACGCCCAGCGCGAGGACTTCCAGCCGGTGCGCCTGCCGTGCAGCGTGGGCGAGTTCGCGAACGCGGCGAGCAGCACCGGGCCCAGTGCGTGCAGCGCGGCCCACCGGGCACCGACATCGGTCGCCTCTCCCGCGTCGAGGCTGACCTGCACGGCCGCGGTGGAGCACATCGCGCTGCGGCCGAACGGCCCGCGGCGGTCGAAGGACTCCTCCATGGCCGCGTAGCGCGGCAGCTGCAGGATGCGGCGGGGCGGGCGGATCGCGTCGGTGGCGCGGGGCGAGGGGCGGAGCCCGGCGGCGGCGAGGCGCTCGTGCAGGACGGCCGCGTCGGCGATGACGGTCTGCAGGAGGGCGGTGAGGTCGGGGCTCGGGGGGCTGGCCAGTTCGACCTGACCGCCGGGTTCGACCGTGACGGTGGAACCGGAGGGAAGCGGCTGAGCGGGGGACGACGGGTGGATGCTGGGCGGGGCGTGCGGGCCGAGCGCGGTGGCGAGCTCCGCGGCCTCCGGCACCGAGCGCTGCTCGGGCGGGCGGTGCAGGAGCCACTCCAGCTCGACACCGAGCAGCCGCGGTGGCCCGTGCTTGAAGCACACCGACCCGACGTGGGTCTCGGCATCGGCGCAGTCGCGCAGCACCGATGGCCCCGGATCGGGGCGACCCGCCTCCGGACCCGGGCTCTGGTGCGGCACCGCCACCGTGCCGGTGATCATCCCGGCCTTTTCCGACATGCCCGCGACGCTACCCTCGGGCCCTGACATTTTCGGGTGACGAGACGATGACGTCCGACGCGACCTCGGACGCGACCTCCGGCGCCGACGTCCCTCCCAAGCCGTACGTACGGTCGGGGAGGCCGGTATCGTGGTCGGGGTGCCCAGGGTCAGCACCGACCAGCTCGCAGCACGGCGGCAGCAGATCCTCGACGGCGCCCGCAGCTGCTTCGCCCGCCACGGCTACGAAGGCGCCACCGTCCGGCGGCTGGAACAGGCCACGGGCCTGTCGCGGGGTGCCATCTTCCACCACTACCGCGACAAGGAAGCCCTGTTCCTGGCCCTCGCCGAACAGGACGCCGAGCGGATGGCCGACGTCGTGGCCGAGCAGGGCCTCGTCCAGGTGATGCGCGAGCTGCTGTCGTCGCCGCAACCCCTCGACACCGGCTGGACCGGCACCTTCCTCGAGGTCGCCCGCCGCGGTCGCACCGACCCCGGCTTCCGCGCCCGCTGGCGCGCGCACGCCGAGGCGCTCACCGCGGCCACCGAGCAGCGCCTCGCCCGCCAGGCCGCCGCCGGCATCCTGCGGGACGACGTCCCCGTCCCCGTGCTGGCGCGCTACCTGGAGCTGGTGCTCGAGGGCCTGGTGTCGCAGCTGGCGATGGGCCTGCGCGCCGACCACCTGGAGCGGGTCCTCGACGTGGTGGAGGGCTCGGTCCGGCGGAGGTGAACCGGCGCTCGTACACCAAGCCTGGTGCCGGCACAGCAACTGCAGTTCGTGTGCGGGCGCCATAGTTGGTGTGCGAGCGGGTGTTCCGCCGGGTCAGCCCACCAGGTGCTCCTCCCGGTGCCGGGCGGTGCATCCGGGGATCCCGCACTCGACGCCCTCCGGCCCGGGTTCGAGCGCGAACTGCGTGCGGTGCAGCGCGGCGTAACGCCCGTCGAGGGCCAGCAGCTCGTCGTGGGTGCCGCTCTCGACGATCCGGCCGTGTTCCAGCACCGCGATCCGGTCGGCGGCGCGCACCGTGGAGAGGCGGTGCGCGATGACGATCGCGGTGCGGCCGTCGAGGGCCTCGGCGAGGGCCTCCTGAACGGCCGCCTCGGACTCCGAGTCGAGGTGGGCGGTGGCCTCGTCGAGGATCACCACGCGGGGTCTGGCGAGCAGCAGCCGGGCGATCGTCAGGCGCTGGCGCTCCCCACCGGAGAGCCGGTAGCCGCGCTCCCCCACCACGGTGTCGAGGCCGTCGGGCAGGGTGTCGAGGAGGTCGCCGAGGCGGGCCCGGCGCAGCGCGTCGGCGATCTCGGCGTCGGTCGCCCCCGGCGCGGCGTAGCGCAGGTTGGCGCGGATCGTGTCGTGGAACAGGTGCCCGTCCTGCGTGACGACGCCGACGGCCCCGCGCAGCGACGCGAACGTCAGGTCCCGCACGTCGATGCCGGACAGCCGCACCGAGCCGGCGTCCACGTCGTAGAGCCGGGGGACGAGCGAGGCGAGCGTCGACTTGCCGGCACCGGAGGACCCCACGAGCGCCACCAGCTGCCCCGCGCCCACCTCGAGGTCGATGCCGTGCAGCACCTCCTCGCCGCCGCGGGTGTCGAGCACGGCGACCTCCTCGAGGGACGCGAGCGACACCTGCTCGGCGCTCGGGTAGGCGAACCGCACGCCGGAGAGGCGCACGTCGACGGGGCCGTCGGGCAGGGCGACGGCGCCGGGCCGCTCGGTGATCATCGGCTTCAGGTCGAGGACCTCGAAGACGCGCTCGAACGACACGAGCGCGGTCATCACGTCCACGCGCGCGTTCGCGAGCGCGGTCATCGGCGTGTACAGGCGGGTGAGCAGCAGCGCGAGCGTGACGACGGTGCCCGCTTCGATCCGGCCGGTGACGGCGAGCCAGCCGCCCAGCCCGTAGACGAGCGCCTGCGCGAGCGCCGACACCAGCGACAGCGCCGTGACGAACACCCGCGAGACCATCGCGGTGCGCACGCCGATGTCGCGGACGCGTTCGGCCCGCTCGCCGAACTCGCGCGCCTCCTCGTCCGGCCGGCCGAACAGTTTCACGAGCGTGGCGCCGGGCGCGGAGAACCGCTCGGTCATCTGGTTCCCCATGCCCGCGTTCAGGTCGGCGGCCTCCCGGCGCAGGTCGGCGATGCGGCGCCCGAAGCGGCGCGCGGGGATCACGAAGATCGGCAGCAGCACGAGCGCGAGCAGCGTGACCTGCCACGCGAGCGAGATCATCACGCCGAGCGCGAGCGCGAGCTGGATGGCGTTGCTCAGCACGGAGGCCAGCGTCGAGGTGATCGCCGACTGCGCACCGATCACGTCGTTGTTCAGCCTGCTCACCAGCGCACCGGTGCGGGTGCGGGTGAAGAACGCCACCGGCATCCGCTGCACGTGCTCGAACACGGCGCGGCGCAGGTCCACGATCACGCTCTCCCCGATGCGGGAGGAGAACCAGCGCGAGACCAGCCCGACGACGGCCTCCACGATCGCGAGCGCCGCGATCCCCGCGGCCAGCCCGACCACCGTGGCCGCCGCGACCGACACCGCGCCGCCCCCGACGATCGCGTCCACCACCCGCCCGGCGAGCACGGGCGTGAGCACGCCCACGGTGGCCGACACGACCGTGAGCAGCAGGTACGCGAACAACCGGGCGCGGTGGGGGCGCGCGAACGCCCAGATCCGCGGGATCGTGCCCTTCTTGATCGATGCGGGCGCGTCCGCGGCGCGCACGACCCCGCGCAGCATCCCCATCGGCCGGTCCATCGCGGCCCCCCTCACTTACACCGTTGCAACCACCGTTCCAACACGACGAGGCCCTCCAGTACTCCCCGCCCGTACTACGGTCACGACACACCCCGCTCCCGAGGAGGCCCGGCCATGCCCCTTGACCCGCCCGACCGCGCCGCACTCCACGCCGCAGCCAAGCGCTACGGCCTCGGGCTCTCCGACGACGACATCGCCTCGTTCGGCCCGTTCGTCCACGGGCTGCTGTCGTCGTGGGACGTCGTCGAGCAGCTGTACGCGGCATCGGCGCCGGTGGCGCCCGAGCGCACGTGGCAGCGCCCGGCCGACGCCGAGAACCCCTACGGCGCCTGGTACGTCACCACCGACATCACCGAGGGCGGCCAGGGCCCGCTCGCGGGCCGCACCGTCGCGGTCAAGGACAACACCGCCGTGGCGGGCGTGCCGATGATGAACGGCTCGCCGTACCTGGAGGGCTACGTCCCGCTGCGCGATGCCACCGTCGTCACGCGGTTGCTCGCCGCGGGCGCCACCATCGCCGGCAAGGCGGTCTGCGAGGACCTCTGCTTCTCCGGCGGCTCCCACACCTCCCGCCCCGGGCCGGTGCGCAACCCGTGGGACGAGGCCCGCTCGGCGGGCGGCTCGTCCTCGGGCAGCGCCGCGCTGGTCGCGGGCGGCGTCGTGGACCTCGCCACCGGCGGCGACCAGGGCGGCTCGGTGCGCATCCCGTCCGCCTACAGCGGCACCGTCGGTCACAAGCCCACGTACGGCCTGGTCCCCTACACCGGGGCCTTCCCGATCGAGCAGACCATCGACCACGTCGGGCCGATCACCCGCACCGTGGCCGACGCGGCGCTCGTGCTGTCGGTCATCGCGGGCCCCGACGGCCTCGACCCCCGCCAGCCCCGCGACGTCGTGCCCGACGACTACGTGGGCGCCCTCGCCCGCGGCGCCGACGGCCTGCGGATCGGGGTGGTCGCCGAAGGCTTCGGCCACCCGAACTCCGAGCCCGAGGTGGACGACGCGGTGCGCGCGGGCGTCGACGTCCTGCGCAGCGCGGGCCTCACCGCGGAGGAGATCTCGATCCCGTGGCACGCGCACGGCGCGCGCATCTGGGACGTCATCGCCACCGAGGGCGCGATGAACCAGATGGTCGACGGCAACGGGTACGGCATGAACTGGGAGGGTCTCTACGACCCCGAGGTGATCGAGCACTACGGCCGCCGGTGGCGCGCCGACGGCAGCGAGTTCTCCGAGACCGTGCAGCTCGTGCTGCTGACCGGCGGCTACGCCGTCGAGCGCGGGCACGGCCGGTACTACGCCATGGCCCGCAACCTCGCACCCCGGCTCCGCGCCGCCTACGACGAGGCGCTCGACCGCTACGACGTGCTCGTCATGCCCACGCTCCCGCTGCGCGCCACCGTGCGGCCTGCGCCCGGCGCACCGCGTGAGGAGGTGATCCCGCGGGGGCTGGAGATGATCGCCAACACCTGCGTCACCGACGTCACGGGCCACCCGGCCTGCTCGGTGCCCGCAGGCGTCGCGGGTGGCCTGCCGGTCGGGATGATGATCATCGGGAAGCACTTCGCCGACGCGACGGTGCTCCGCGTCGCCCACACGTTCGAGCAGGCGGTCGGCGGATTCCCGGCGCCCCCGCGACTGGCCGAGGCCAGTTCCTGACCCGGCGGACGGCGGCCCGACCCGCCGCCGTGGCGGTGATCAAGGGCGAATGGTCGTTCTGCGGGGCGACCAAGGGCACACGGTCGCTCCCGGTGATCGTTTGACCACCATGTCCCCGTGATCGCCGGTTCGGTGCGCGTGCGGCAGCCCGGACAACGGGTCGGATCCGCCCGTTCTCGCACCGAACCATCGATCATGCCGCGAGACCGGCCTCCGGTTGCGCCGCGCACCCACCCGGGCAGGCCGACCTGCACGGGAGGGCCGCAGCGGCTCGCCGGTCACGGATCGCGAGTCGATCTCCAACGGCGACATCAGCCCGTGGCCGACCGAGCGGAATGCCGTTCCGCTGAACAGGGGCGTGACTAGCCCTCGCCCGCCGCCAGCGAGCGGACCCGGCGCAGCTGGGCCGCCCGCTCGGCGGCGAGGGCCCGGGCCGGGTCGGCTCCCTCGGCCACGCCGCAGAGCAGGGCGAGGGTCTCCGCCGCGGCCTTCGGCGGCGCGCCGAGCAGGGAGGCGACGCCCGCGTCGACGGCGGCGTCGAGCTCCGCGCGGGGCACGGCGCGCAGCGCGAGGCCGATGGCGACCGCCTCGTCGGCGCCGACCCGACGGCCCGACAGGCAGATCTCGACGGCGCGCGAGTAACCGACGGCGTGCACGAGCGGGTAGGTGCCGCCGAGGTCCGGGACGATGCCCAGGGTGGTCTCGGCCATGCAGAACTGCACGTCGTCCGCGACCACGCGCAGGTCGCACGCGAGCGCCAGCTGGAAGCCCGCGCCGATGGCATGCCCCTGCACCGCCGCGATGGTGACGCGGGTGGGGTCGCGCAGCCACGAGAAGCCCGCCTGGAAGGCGGCGATCGTGGTGTCGGCCTCCTCGTCCGCCAGGCCGGCGATGCCCGCGAGGCCCGGCTGCCCGTCGACCTCGGTGGCGGTGAAGAACTTCCGGTCCAGGCCCGCGGAGAACGCGCGGCCCTCGCCGCGCACCACCACGGCACGGACATCGTCGGGAAGCGACTCCCCGATCGCCCGGAGCGCCTCCCACGTGTACGGGGTCTGCGCGTTCAACACGCCGGGGCGCGCGAGCGTGATCGTGGCCCGCGGACCGTCGACGTCGAGCGTGAGCCCGCCGCGCTGAAGGAGCTCCGGGTCGATCGCCGCCGTAGTCATGGCGGCAGGTTACCCCGGGGTAGGAGGCGGCTCGCGCCTACTTCTTCTTGGTGCGCGTGGCCCCACCGCGGCCCCGCAGGGTGACGCCCGTCTCCGACAGCACGCGGTGGACGAAGCCGTAGGACCTGCCGGTCTGCTCGGCGAGCGCGCGGATGCTGGCGCCCTTCTCGTACTTCTTCTTCAGGTCGGTGGCGAGCTTGTCGCGCTGGGTGCCGGTGATACGAGCACCCTTCTTCAGGTCGGCCATGACACCTGATCTCCTTCACCCACCTGCGACTGCAGGCAGATCGTTTCCGGCTCCCCCCGGTGCGGCAATGATCGTCCACGGAAGTACCCGGTGCCAGGAGATCCACTCAATGATCGGCGAACGGTTGGGCCGAATGGATCACGCGTACGGGTGATCATTGTCGCCTGCCGAACGTCCGGATGTCACCCCGTCGCCACCTGAACGTCACTCCGGAAGGGGAGCGCGGGGTCCGCGGAAGCCCGCCGCCCCCGCAGACCCCGGCCCGGCCGCACCCCGATCGGGTGGCGGGGCGGGGGCCGCGCAGGCCGGGATAAATCGCCCGATCAGGCCAACTGCACGAGCTCCAGGTAGTCCGCCGACCAGTGGTCCTCCGTGCCGTCGGGCAGCACGATGACCTTGTCCGGGGCCAGCGCCTCCACCGCGCCGGGGTCGTGCGTGACGAGCACGACCGCCCCGGAGAAGCGACGGAGCGCGTCCAACACCTGCTCGCGGCTGGCCGGGTCGAGGTTGTTGGTCGGCTCGTCGAGCAGCAGCACGTTGGCCGCGCTGGAGACCAGCCCGGCGAGTGCGAGCCGGGTGCGCTCGCCGCCGGACAGGGTGCCGGCCGGCTGCGACAGCTGCTCCCCGGAGAACATGAACGCCCCGAGCAGCGTGCGCAGCTGCTGCTCCGGGGTGTCCGGCGAGGCGTGCCGGACGTTCTCCCAGACCGAGGCCTCCATGTCGAGCGTGTCGTGTTCCTGCGCGAAGTAGCCGGTGCGCAGGCCGTGGCCGGGCACGACCTTGCCCGAGTCGGCGGTCTCGGTGCCGGCGAGCAGCCGCAGGAGCGTGGTCTTGCCGGCACCGTTGAGGCCCAGCACCACGACCTTCGTGCCCCGGTCGACGGCGAGGTCGACGCCGGTGAACACCTCGAGCGACCCGAACGACTTCGACAGGCCCTCGGCGGTGAGCGGGGTGCGCCCGCACGGCGCCGGGTCGGGGAAGCGGATCTTCGCGACGCGGTCGGCCTGCCGCTCGGGCTCCAGCCCCGCGAGCAGCTGGTCGGCGCGGCGGGCCATGTTCTTCGCCGCCACCGCCTTGGTGGCCTTCGCGCCCATCTTCGCCGCCTGCATGTGCAGCGCGGCGGCCTTCTTCTCGGCATTGGCGCGCTCGCGGCGGCGGCGCTTCTCATCGGTGGCCCGCGCCTCCTGGTACCGGCGCCAGTCCATGTTGTAGACGTCGACCTCACCGCGCGTGGCGTCGAGGAACCACACCTTGTTGACGACGTCGGCAAGCAGCTCGGTGTCGTGGCTGATCACGACGAGGCCACCCTCGTGGGAGGACAGGAACGAGCGCAGCCACGTGATCGAGTCCGCGTCGAGGTGGTTGGTGGGCTCGTCCAGCAGCAGCGTGGTGGCGCTCTGGCTGCCGCCGTCGGAGGCGGCGAAGAGGATGCGGGCGAGCTCGACCCGGCGGCGCTGACCGCCCGACAGGGTGGCCATCGGCTGGCCGAGCACGCGCTCGGGCAGCCCGAGGTGGGTGCAGATCCGCGCGGCGTCGCTCTCGGCCGCGTACCCGCCCAGCGCCGAGAACCGCTCCTCGAGACGCCCGTACTCGCGCACCGCCTTGGCGTTCTCGGCGCCGTCGACGAGCTCGGCCATCGCTGTCTGCGCCTTCTCCATCTTGCGCAGCAGCACGTCGAGCCCGCGGGCGGAGAGCACGCGGTCGTTGGCCGTGACGGACAGGTCGCCCTCGCGCGGGTCCTGCGGCAGGTAGCCGACGGGGCCGGTGGAGGTGACGGCGCCGCCGTACGGCTCGCCCTCGCCCGCGAGCACCCGCATCGAGGTGGTCTTGCCGGCGCCGTTGCGGCCGACGAGGCCGATGCGGTCGCCGGGTTGCACGCGCAGCGTGGCACCGGACAGCAGGATCCGGGACCCGGCGCGCAGTTCGAGGTCGGAAGCAGTGATCACGTGAAGGACTCCAGTACGAGCGGAAAAGGGCGGCGTGGAGCCCCGCTACTCGATCCGCACCATGATCACGCCTTCCAGAGTACCGGCCGGGTCGAGCGGATTCGGGCAGTAGGGTCGCGGGCATGACCGACGTCACCGCCGACAGTGCCGATGCCAGTGGCCCCGACGGCCTCGCCGGACGTGCCGCACTCGTCACCGGGGCGAGCCGCGGCATCGGGTTCGCCATCGCGCGCGAGCTGCTCGGCAGGGGCGCGTCGGTCACGATCACCGCCCGCAAACCGGACGAGCTGGCCGCGGCGGCCGAGCAGCTGGCTGCGGGCGCGGATCCGTCCCGCGTGCTCGCGATCGCCGGCAACGCGGGGATCGCCGAGGCGCGGGAGGAGGCCGTCGGCCGCACCGTGGAACGGTTCGGCAACCTCGCGATCCTGGTCAACAACACCGGCATCAACCCCACCTACGGCTTCCTGATGGACGCCGACCTCGACGCCGTCCGCAAGACGTTCGACACCAACGTCGTCGCGGCGCTCGGGTTCGTGCAGCTCGCCTACAAGGCGTGGATGGGCGAGCACGGCGGCGCGATCGTGAACCTCGCCTCGGTGGCCGGCCTCCGCTCCTCGGGCGTGATCGCCGCGTACGGGGCGTCGAAGGCCGCGCTCATCCGGCTCACCGAGGAGCTGGCCTGGCAGCTCGGCCCGTCCATCCGCGTCAACGCCGTCGCGCCCGCGATCGTGAAGACGAGGTTCGCCACCGCCCTCTACGCCGAGGGCGAGGAGAAGGTGAGCGCGGCCTATCCGATGAAACGGCTCGGCACGCCGGAGGACGTCGCCCGGCTGGTCGGGTTCCTCGTCTCGGACGCGGCGTCCTGGATCACGGGCGAGACGGTCCGGGTGGACGGCGGGATCCTCGCGACCGGCTCCCTCGGTTCGGCCTGATCGGGTCAGAGGGCCACGGCGTCGACCCACAGCCTCGCCGAGCGGCCGGTGAGCACGTCGAGCAGCGCGCCGGCCTGCCCGTCGGTGAGCGAGGCGACGTAGTCGACCACCGCCCGCCCGCACGCGAGCGCATCGACATCCGGGTCCGGACCCAGCCGGCCGTCCGCGGCTAGCCCGCGGTACTCGTCGTGGGCCAGCGCCACGAGGTCGTGCAGGCGAGGTGGGAGGCGGACCTCGTCGTCACCGGTGAGCCAGTCGGCCAGTGCGCCGACCAGGCCGGTGAGCACCGTCGCCTGGCCCCGCTGGTGGGACGCGAGGTCGGCCCGCTGCAGCACGAACCGGTGGTGCACGAACTTGAGCACCGCCACCTCGTGCCACGGCGCCGTCGCGAGCGTGACGGGGGCGGCGCGCACGGGCGGGTCGGGCAGCACCCGCACACCGGCGACGAGGCGGGCCGTCCACCGCGCCGAGAACTCCGCGACGGCCCGCTCCGCGGCCATCGACCCGTCGAACGGCACGGCCAGCAGACCGTCCACGAGCTCCTCGCGCACCACCGCGACGGCGGCGGCGAACGCGTCGTCGTCGAACGCCCAGGCGTCCTTGGCGTGCAGCCGCCTGCGCAGCCGCTCCAGGTCGGCGCCCGGGCGCAGCGCCCCGAGCGCCGACGGGTCGGCGGCGGCCAGCCCTCCGCGGTCGCGCAGCCAGCCGCCCAGCTCGGCGGCGACGCCCGGCTGGGCGAGCACGCCCACCCGGTGGAAGTCCTCGAGGTCGTGGATCGCGTAGGCGACGTCATCGGCGGTGTCCATCACCGCGGCCTCGACCGTCTGCTGCCAGGGCCCGACCGCCCCCGCGACGGCATCCCGGCTGTCGACCAGGTCGTCGAGCTCGGTGAGGTAGCAGGAGAACTTCGCCGAGCCCGCGTCCGCGGCGCCCGGCAGCGGGCCTGCGCCGCGCGGCGGGGTCGGGGCGGCGCTCGGGTGCGGGTCCGGGTGGCCGCGGCGCGCCCACGGGTACTTGAGCACGGCCGCCCGCACCGCCGCGGTGAGGTCGAGCCCGGCGCCGCCCGGGCCGTGCAGGTCGATCGTCGTGACCACCCGGAAGCTCTGCGCGTTGCCCTCGAAGCCGTCCGGCAGGCCCAGCCGTTCACGGCCCACGCGGTCCAGTACCTGCTCGCCGAGGTGCCCGAACGGCGGGTGGCCCAGGTCGTGGGCCAGTGCGGCGGCCTCGACGACGTCCGGGTCGAGGCCGCCGAGCGAGTCGAGCAGCGGTCCGGTGTCGGTGGTCAGCCGCTCCGCGATGGCCCGCGCCACCTGCGCCACCTGCAGGCTGTGCGTGAGCCGGTTGTGCAGCAGCAGCCCGCCACCGGTCGGGCTCACCACCTGCGTCACGCCGGCGAGGCGCGCGAAGTACGGCGACGCCGCGATCCGGTCCCGGTCGACCCGGAACGGGCTGGCGGCCAGGCCTGCCCCGGTCTCCCCCACCCCCGAGCGCCGCGCCGCGCGCGAGTGATCCGCCACGGACCGCAGGCTATCCACCTGCGCCGGATGGGCGGCCCCGGACCCGGCAGGATGCGGGGGTGGACCGCGACCCGGACGTGCTCGTCGTCGGCGGCGGGCCGGCCGGCCGGGCGCTGGCCGCGGCCACCGCCGGACGCGGGCTGCGGACGGTGCTGGTCGACCCGGCACCGGAAGCCCCGTGGCGGGCCACCTACGGCTGCTGGGCCGACGAGCTGCCGCCCGGACTCCCGCCGTCGGTGATCGCGGCCCGGGCCGCGGGGCGAGCGGTTGCGCTCTCCGAGCACCGCACGGGCTGGGAGTACGCGGTGCTGGACGTCCCCGCCCTGCGCGCCCACCTGGACGGCGAGCTGGCCCGGCACGACGCGCAGGTCCGCCGGGGTCGCGCGGCCGGGTTCGCGTCCGGCGCCGTCCGGCTGGCCGACGGCGGGGAGCTGCGGGCCGAGGTCGTCGTCGACGCGGGCGGGCACCGCAGGCCCCTGCACGCCGGACCGCGCCTGCGCAGGCCCGCCGCCGAGCAGACGGCCGCGGGCGTCGTCGTCGACGAGGACGCGGCCGCGCCATTGGTGGCGCCCGGCGAGGCCCTGTTCATGGACTGGCGCCCGGACCACGGTGAGGACGGCTGGCCCACCTTCCTGTACGGCGTCCCGCTCGGCGGCGGCGCCGTGCTGCTGGAGGAGACCTCGCTCGCCCGCAGGCCCGGCCTGCCGCTCCCGGCGCTGCGCGGGCGGCTGCACGCCCGGCTCGCCCGGCGCGGCGTCGTCGTGCCCGCCGGCGCCGCCACCGAGTCCGTCCGGTTCCCGGTCGACACCCCCCGTCACCGCGCCCCCGGCGTGCTCGCCTTCGGCGCCGCGGCCCCGCTCGTACACCCGGCGAGCGGGTTCTCCGTGGCCACGTCGCTGCGGCTCGCACCGGCCGTCGCCGACGCGATCGCCACGCGCCTGACGGCCGGGCCCGCCGCTGCACTCGCAGCCGCGCGCGCCGTCGTCTGGCCGCCCGGGGCGCGGGCCGTGCACCGGTTCCGGCGGATCGGCCTCGAGGCGCTGCTGCGGATGCCGCCCGCCGAGGTGCCTGCCTTCTTCGAGACGTTCTTCGCGCTGCCGCCGCGCCACCGCTGGTGCTACCTGGTGGGCCGCGCCGACGTGCGGGGCACCGCCGCCACCATGCGCGCCCTGTACGGCCGTTCCGGCTGGCGCATGCGCGCCCGGCTGATCGGCCCCGCCCTGCTTCCCCCGACCGGGGCATGGCGGTCTGCACGCGTCCCTCACTACCGGCGGTAACCTGAGGCCCGTTCCCCGATGCCGGAGGCTCCCCCATGCCCGCCTACCGCACGATCGTCGTCGGTACCGACGGCTCCGCCACGTCGTTCAACGCCGTCGACCGCGCCGCCGCCGTCGCCGCCGACAGCGACGCCCAGCTCGTCATCGTCTGCGCCTTCACGCCCCCGTCCCGGGAGGACACGGCCGAGGCGGAGGACGCACTGAAGGACGAGGCCTACCTCGTGGTCGGCTGGACGCCTGCCGAGGAGACCCTGCGCGCCGCCGAGGAGCGCGCCGCCGCGGCAGGCGCGCGCTCGATCCGGACGCTCGCCGCCGACGGCCCGCCCGTGGACGTGCTGCGCAAGGCGGTGCGCGACACGGGCGCCGACCTGCTCGTCGTCGGCAACCGGGGCCTCAACACGCTCAGCGGGCGGCTGCTCGGCTCGGTGCCGTCGGACGTGGCGCGCCGCGCCGGCATCGACGTGCTGATCGTCCACACGACGTGACGTGACCGATCCCGCACCGGAGGACGCCCTCGAGGAGCTCATCCTCGGCGCGCCGCGCCGCTACACGCGGCAGCAGGTCACCGAGGCCGCCGGGCTCGACCTCGAGACCGGGAGGCGCCTGTGGCGGGCGCTCGGGTTCGCGGAGGCGGGCGACGACGAGGTGCTCTTCACCGAGCGCGACCTCGAGGCCGTGCGCCTGATGACCCACCTCACCGAGGCCGGCGTGCTCGACCCCGACGTGCGCGAGGCGGTGGCGCGGTCGATGGCGCAGTCGCTGTCGCGGCTCGCGGAGTGGCAGGTCGGGATGCTCATCCGGGTGATCGAGGGGCAGGGCGGCGACGTCACGCCGCGCGGGTCCCGGGAGATCGCGGCCGCCGTCCTGCCCGTGCTGGAGGAGCTGCAGACCTACGTCTGGCGGCGGCACCTCGCGGCGGCCGTCCGGCGGATGGTCGTGACGGCCGGTGGCGCCGGGCAGGGGCCCGGCACCTGGCCGCTCGTCGTCGGGTTCGCCGACATGGTCGGGTTCACGCGCACCACCCGCCGCCGCTCCACCGCTGAGCTCTCCGAGATGATCGAACGCTTCGGCTCCACCACCACCGAGGTGATCGCGGACGGGCACGGGCGGATCGTCAAGACGGTCGGGGACGAGGTGATGTTCGTCGCCGACGACGCCGCCGACGGCGCGGGCATCGCGCTCGCCCTGCAGGACCGCGTGCGGGCCGAGCCCGCCCTCCCCGAGCTGCGCATCGGACTGGCCGCGGGCCCGGTGCTGGTGCGCTACGGCGACGTCTACGGCGAGGTCGTCAACATCGCCGCGCGGCTGACCTCCCACGCCCGCCCCGGCAGCGTGCTCGCCGACCGCGGGCTGGCCGACGCCCTGACCGGCGACCCCCGCTTCACGCTGCGGCCACTGCGGTCGGTCGCCGTGCGCGGGTACCGCCATCTCCACCCGTGGTTGCTGGAACGCGCGGCCTGAACGGCGACCACCGATCGGCGGCTACCGATCGGGAACGACCAGCTCGCCGCTCTGCATGTACTCCATCGCCGCCACGAACTGCGGCGCGCCGTGTAGGCCAGTTGCTGGCACACTTCGCTGGCATTCTTCTCCCCGTGACCGACACCCCGGCCCGCCTCCTCACGCTGCTGTCCCTGCTGCAGACGCCCCGGGAGTGGCCGGGCAGCGAGCTCGCCCGCAGGCTCGGGGTGAGCCTGCGGACGGTGCGGCGCGACGTCGACCGGCTGCGCGACCTCGGATACCCGGTCGAGGCGACGATGGGCGCGCTCGGCGGCTACCGCCTCGTCGCGGGTACCGCCATGCCGCCGCTGCTGCTCGACGACGAGGAGGCGGTCGCCATCGCCGTCGGGCTCCGGACGGCGGCCGGGCAGGCCGTCACCGGCATCGACGAGGCCGCCGTCCGCGCGCTCGCCAAGCTGGAGCAGGTGCTGCCGTCGCGGCTGCGCTACCGGGTGAGCGCGCTCGGCGCCGCCACCCTGCCCGCGCCGGACGCCTACGCCTCCCCCGTCGACCCCGCGCACCTCACCGCGCTCGCAGCCGCGATCACGAACCGCGAGCGGGTGCGGCTGCGCTACACCGCGGCCGACGGCACCGGGTCGGGGCGGCACGTGGAGCCGCACCGCCTCGTCCCCGCAGGCCGGCGCTGGTACCTCGTCGCCTACGACCTCGACCGCGACGACTGGCGGATCTTCCGGGTCGACCGCGTCGACGCCCCACAGCCGACCGGCGCGCGGGCGACGGTCCGGGAGCTGCCCGCGCCCGACGCCGCCGCGTACGTCACCGACGCGCTGTACTCGGGCGTCGCCGTCCACACCGCGGTGGCCACGCTGCACGCCCCGGTCGAGCAGGTGCGCGGCCGCATCGGGGACGGGTCCGCCGACCTGGAGCCGATCGACGCGGGCAGCTGCCGCCTGCGCAGCCACACCGACACCCTCGAGTGGCTGGCGTTCGCGCTGCTGCGGCTCGGCTGCGAGTTCGAGGTGCACGAGCCGCCGGAGCTGCGCGAGCACCTACGCGCGCTGGCCGGACGCCTCGGTCGCGCCGCCGGTGCCGGATGACGCGCGCACCCGGTGGCCCGCGTCGTCCGACCCGCTGACCACGAGGGTGTTCCGTCCGGGCGCGGCGACCTGGACCTCGGCGCACAGCACCACGTGCCGGGCCGGCCCGCCCGCGCCGCGCAGGCGCTCGTCCACCAGCCGGGCCGCCTGCCTGCCCAGCTCCCGGGTCGGCAGCCGGGCCGACACGACCGACAGCGGGGAGACGACCTCCGGGACGGACTGGTCCATGCTCGCCAGCTCCATCGAGCCCGGGAGGTCGACGTCCATGGCCAGCAGGTCCGACACGGCCACCGCGAGCGTGGGGGCGTTGCCGAACAGGAGCGCGGTGGGCGGGTCGTCCGACTCCAGCAGTGCGCGCAGCCTGCGCTGCCGGGCCGGGGCCTCGAGGTACGCGAACGGCCGCAGGGCCGACCGTTCCGGAAGCTCGGCCAGCCCGCGCTCGCGCAACGCCCGGCGGTGGCCCGCGAGCCGGTCCCGCACGCTCGTCACGTCGATCTCGCTCCACAGCACGCCCGTGGAGCGGTGCCCCCGGTCGAGCATCGCGACGGTGACGTCGTGGCCCACCGCGAAGTCGTCGAAGAGCACCGCGTCGGTGGGGAGGCCGGGGAGGTACCGGTCGACGAGGACCACGACCAGCCCCTCCCGCCGCAGCTCCTCGATCACCCCGGCGGCGCCCGACCGGTCGTGCGCGAAGAACACCACCGCCCGCGCACCGCCTGCCGACACCGTGCGCAGGACCTCCGCCTCGTGCGACGCGCTCCGCGTGTGCGCGACCGTCAGCTCGTACCCCAGGGCGGCGGCCTCGACCGAGAGCGCCGCGAGCAGCTCGGAGTCGTGCATGCCGGCCCGCCGGTCCGGGCTGACGTAGGCCACCCGCGACGGCCCCGGCGCCGCCGGCCCGCGCGCCGCGGGTCGCTGCGCGACGAAGGTGCCCCGCCCGCGGCGGCGGACGACGACCCCGTCCGCGACCAGCTCGTTCAGCGCCCGGATGGCGGTGGTCGTCGACACCCCGAAGCGTTCGACGATCTCCCGCTGGGTGATGAACGGCTCGTCGGGGGAGAACTCGCCGCGTCCGATGGAGTCCAGCAGCTCCTGCTTGACCCACGCGAACAACGCGACGCCCGAAGGCGGACCGCTCGTCCCAGGTGCCATCCCTCGCACGTCCTCCTCGTCGCCGGTGACGATAACGACCCCAACAGCGACGGACAGTATTGACGCATTAAAGCGTTGAATCTAGGTTCCTCCTCCAACCGATGGAAGCGCCGGCTCGGCGAGCAGTCCCCGGATGCACGGCGATGACGCCCGGACGTCACCAATGGCGGGAAGACGGAGGTAGCTTCAGTGCTGGCTACGAGTGCAGGGCAGAGATGGCGAAGGGCGGGTGCGTTCGCCGCGGCCGGCCTCATGGCCGTGACCCTCACCGCCTGCGGGGGCGGTGACGGCGGCGGCGACTCCACGGTGACCGTCTCCTACCGGCAGTTCGGCGGCACCCGGGTGCAGGAGAACTACCTCACCGAGGTCAAGGCCCAGTTCGAGCAGGCCCACCCCGGCGTCACGATCGACCTGCAGCCCATCCAGGCGTCGGAGAACGAGTACTTCACCAAGCTGCAGCTGCAGATGCGCACGCCGCGCACCTCGCCGGACGCGGTCTACGAGGACACCTTCCTGATCAACTCGGACATCGAGGCCGGCTACCTGCGCCCGCTGGACGACCGGCTGGCGCAGTGGCCGGAGTGGAGCCAGTTCGAGGACACGGCCAAGGGCGCGGGCCGGGCCCTCGACGGGAAGACCTACGGGGTGCCAGACGGCACCGACACCCGGGGCGTCTGGTTCAACAAGGAGATCTTCGCCCGGGCCGGCCTGCCCGCCGACTGGCAGCCGAAGACGTGGGACGACCTGCTCAGCGCGGCCCGGACGATCAAGGCCGCGGTGCCCGGCGTCATCCCGTTCAACGTCTACGCCGGCAAGGGCGTGGGCGAGGCGGCGTCGATGCAGGGCTTCGAGATGCTGCTCTACGGCACCGGCGACACGCTCTACGACCAGGCCCAGCAGAAGTGGGTGGTGGGCAGCAAGGGCTTCGGCGACGCGCTGCAGTTCCTCCGGACCGTCTACTCCGAGGGGCTCGGGCCGACCCCGCAGCAGGCGCTGGACCCGAACTGGACCAACACCACCACAGAGCAGCTGATCCCCGAGGGCCAGATCGCGATCAGCATGGAAGGCTCGTGGATCTCGCAGGACTGGCTGGAGACCGGCCCGCACCCGTGGCCCCAGTGGAGCTCGGTGATGGGGTGGACCGCCATGCCGACGCAGGAGGGCCAGGCCCCCGGCAAGGTCAGCATGTCCGGCGGCTGGACGTGGGCCATCCCGCAGAACGCCGACAACCCCGACATGGCGTGGGAGTTCATCAAGCTGGTGTCGAACCGCGAGAACCAGCTGGAGTGGGCGATCGAGAACGTGCAGATCCCGGTCCGCAAGGACGTCGCGGACGACCCGTCCTACACCGGGGCCAACCCGTCGAACGACTTCTTCTCCTCGCTCGTGCCGACCACGAGCTACCGGCCGGCGTACTCGCTCTACCCCCGGGTCTCCAACGAGATCCAGGTCGCCACGGAGTCCGTGATCACCGGCGGGGACGCCGCGGCCGCGGCCCGGAACTACGACGACCAGGTGCGGTCCCTCGCCGGCGACGCGGTGGTCGCGGCGCCCGGCTCATGAGCACGGCCACGGCCGGCCCGGGGCAGCGCCGCGCCCCGGCGCCGGCGGCCCTCCTGCGCGGCATGCCGCTGGCACCGGCGGTCGTCCTGCTCGTGGTGTTCCTCGCCGGGCCGGTGGCGTACTGCATCTGGTCGGCGTTCACCGACATGGCGCTGACCGGCGCGTCCGGCGCCGACTTCGTCGGCCTGGACAACTTCCGGCAGGCCTTCGGGAGCGCCGACTTCCACCTGGCCGTGCTCCTCACCGTGGTCTTCACCCTGGTGTCGGCGATCATCGGCCAGAACGTGCTGGGGATGACGCTCGCGCTGCTCATGCGCGCCGGGCACCGGGTGGTGCGCACGGTCGTCAGCGCGATCGTGATCGGCGCGTGGGTCCTGCCCGAGGTGGTCGCCGGCTACCTCTGGTACGCCTTCCTCGGCCAGGAGGGGTCGTTCAACGCCATACTCGGCTGGCTGCACGTGCCGGAGCAGAACTGGCTCTTCAGCACGCCGATCCTGGCGGTGTCGATCGCCAACATCTGGCGCGGCACGGCGTTCTCGATGCTCGTCTACGCGGCGGCCCTGTCCGAGGTGCCGAGGGAGATCGAGGAGGCCGCCACCGTCGACGGGGCGGGCACGTGGCGGCGGCTGTTCCTCGTCACGCTGCCCATGGTGCGCCGCTCGATCGCGACCAACCTCATGCTCATCACGCTCCAGACGCTGTCGATCTTCGGCCTGATCTGGACCATGACCCGGGGTGGGCCGAACAACCAGAGCACGACGCTGCCGATCTTCGCCTACCAGCAGGCCTTCCAGTTCTCCCAGCTCGGCTACGGCACGGCACTGGCGCTGGTGCTGCTGCTCATCGGCGGGATCTTCTCGCTCGTCTACCTGCGCGCGCTCCGACTGGGGGAGGCCATCTCGTGACCACCGAGACAACCGTCCCCACGCACCCGGCCCCCTCCCCGTCCGGGCCACCGCACGGCGGGCGGCGCCGCGGCGGCATGCGCCCGGCACGGCTCGCCGGCAAGGCCGCCGTCAACCTCGTGCTGGCGCTGATCGGGGCCTGCTTCGTGGTGCCGATGCTGTGGCTGGTGCTCGGAGCGTTCAACGAGTCGGCAGGGCTCTCCGTGTCCTGGCCGCAACCCTGGTCGCTGGGGAACTTCCGCGCCGTCCTCGACGAGGACACCACCTACCGGCCGATGCTCAACGGGTTCATCCTGTGCGGGGGCGCCACGCTCGTCACCCTGGTGGCCTCGGTGCTGGCCGCCTACCCGCTCTCGCGGTACCAGTCGCGGTTCAAGCGGCCCTTCATGCTCACCGTGCTCTTCACGACCGGGCTGCCGATCACCGCGATCATGGTGCCGGTCTACGGCCTGTTCGTGCAGCTCAACCTCATCGACACCTACACCGGCACGATCCTGTTCATGGCGACGACGGCGCTGCCGATCTCCATCTGGCTCACGAAGAACTTCATGGACGCCGTGCCGATCGAGCTGGAGGAGGCCGCATGGACCGACGGCGCCTCCCCGATGCAGGCGCTGCGCACGATCGTGATGCCGCTGATGTGGCCGGGGCTGTCGGTGGTGGCGATCTACACCTTCATCAACCTGTGGGGGAACTTCTTCATCCCCTTCGTGCTGCTGCTCTCGAACGAGAACCTGCCCGCCTCGGTCAGCATCTTCACGTTCTTCAGCCAGTACGGCTCGGTCATCTACGGGCAGCTCGCCGCGTACTCGTTGATCTACTCGCTGCCGGCACTGCTGCTCTACCTCGTGCTCTCGCGCCGCCTCGGCGGCGCCTTCGCGTTCGGGGGTGCGGTCAAGGGCTGAGCGGCGCTTGCGGAGCGAGAATCAGCGCTGAAGGTCGGTCATAGACCCGAGAACGGCCAGCACCGCAGCGACCGCAGGCACCCGCTCGACCCCCGGGCGGTGGAGCACCCCCACGGTCCGCGGAGCGAGCGCGGGATCGGGGTCGGCGCGCACGCCTGCCACGGCGGCGGCGCGCAGCGCCATCTCCGGCAGCACCGACACCGCGACGCCCCGGGCGACGAGCGCCTGCACCGCGACGTAGTCGTCGGTGACGTGCCGGACGTCCGGGGTGAAGCCGGCCGTCTCGCACGCGGAGACGAGGTTGGCGCGGCAGCGCTCGCACCCGGCCACCCATGACTCGTCGCGCAGCGCGGCGAGGCCGTCGACGCGCGGGTGCGCGGCGGGGAGCACGATCCGCACCGGGTCCGCGCCGAGCGGCCGCCACGTCAGATCGGGTTCGGCCCCCTGCCCCGGGTAGCGGAAGGCCAGCGCGAGGTGCACCGCGTTGGATCGCACGAGCGCGGCGGCCTCGGGCGGCTCGGCCTCCTCCATCCGCAGCTGCACGCCGGGCGCGCGTTCGGCCAGCCGCGCGGCGACCGCCGGCACGACGACGGCCCCGGCGGATGGGAACGCCGCCATCCGGACGGTCCCCCGGCCCAGCCCCGCCAGCTCGTCGAGCTCCTCCCGCGCGGAACGCAGCGCCGCGTCGACGGCGTCCGCGTGCCGGAGCAGCGCCGCCCCCGCCTCCGTCGGGACGACCCCGGTCGGCCCGCGGACCAGGAGCGGGGTGCGCGCCTCGCGCTCCAGCCCGGCGAGCTGCTGGCTCACCGCGGGCTGCGTCCAGCCCAGCTCGCGGGCGCCTGCGCTGATCGAGCCCGCGCGCACGACCGCGCGGAAGGTGAGCAGCCGCCTCGGATCCATGGCCATAAGTATCCGCGATGGATCCTGCAAGGAGAACACGACTTCCTATGGCTCCCGGCCGGCCGCACGATGGGTCGCATGAAGCGGATCGGTGTCATCGGCGGGATGAGCTGGTACTCGACGGCCGAGTACTACCGGGTGATCAACGAGCGGGTGCAGGAGCGGCTGGGCGGGCACCACAGCGCCGACCTGCTGGTGCACTCGCTCGACTTCGACGAGATCCGGCAGTGCCAGATCGACGGCGACTGGGAGCGGGCGGGGAAGATCATGGCGGCGAGCGCCGCCGGGCTCGTCGGCGCGGGCGCCGAGCTGGTCGTGCTCGCGACGAACCTCATGCACAAGGCGGCGGGCGCCATCGAGGATGCGGTCCCGGCTCCGTTCCTGCACATCGCGGACGCGGTCGGCCACGAGGCGACCCGGCTGGGCGCGCGGCGGATCGGCCTGCTCGGCACCCGCCCGGTGCTGGAGGACGGCTTCTACGCCGAGCGGCTCGCCCGCCAAGGCGTCGACGTGGTGGTGCCCGGCGCACCGGCCCGCGCCCGGCTCGAGGAGATCATCTTCGGTGAGCTGACCGTGGGCGAGGTGCGACCGGAGTCCCAGGCCACCCTGCGGGCAACCGCCGATTCGCTCGCCGCGAACGGCGCCGACGCGGTGGCGCTGGCGTGCACCGAGCTGGAGCTGGCGCTCACCGAGGCCGAGGTGCCCCTGATCGCGACGGCCCGCACCCACGCCCGTGCCGCGGCCGACCTGGCCCTCACCGGGCCGTGAGGTCGTCAGACGCGGAAGCCCAGGGCTCGGAGCTGTTCGCGGCCCTCGTCGGTGATCTTGTCGGGGCCCCATGGGGGCATCCAGACCCAGTTGATCTTCAGGTCGTCCACCAGGCCGGGCCCGACCAGCGCCCCTCTGGCCTGCTCCTCGATGACGTCGGTGAGCGGGCAGGCCGCCGACGTGAGCGTCATGTCGATGGTGGCGACGCCGTTCTCGGCCTGGATGCCGTACACGAGGCCGAGGTCGACGACGTTGATGCCGAGCTCGGGGTCGACCACGTCGCGCATGGCCTCCTCGAGGTCGTCGATCGAGACCCCGCCGGCGGGCGCGGGCGGCTCGGGCATACCGGCAGCACCGCGCACGACCTCTTCGGTGTCGGTCTTGTGCTCGGTCATGTGCTCGGTCATGTGGTTGCCTCCTCGGCCTCGACGGTACCCGCCGTGCCATTCCCGGCACCGTTCTCGGCACGGGCGACGGCGTCCTTGAACGCCATCCACCCGAGCAGTGCGCACTTGACGCGCGCCGGGTAGCGGGCCACCCCGGCGAACGCGACGCCGTCACCCAGCACGTCCTCGTCGGGCTCGACCTGACCGCGGCCCTGCGCCATCTCCTGGAACGCGGTGAGCACCTCGCGGGACTCCTCGACCGACCGGCCGACCACGAGGTCGGTGAGCACCGAGGCCGAGGCCTGGCTGATCGAGCAGCCGAGCGTCTCGTACGAGACGTCGGTGATCTTCTCGCCGTCCAGCTTGACCCGCAGCGTGATCTCGTCGCCGCAGGTCGGGTTGATCTGGAACGACTCGGCGTCGAACGGCTCGCGCAGGCCTGCGCCGTGCGGCGACCGGTAGTGGTCCAGGATGATCTCCTGGTACATCTGCTCCAGCTGCATGTCTGCTCAGCTCACCCCGAAGAACTCGCGGGCCGCGCGCACGCCCTCGATCAACGCGCCGACCTCCTCCGGGGTGTTGTACACCGCGAACGATGCCCGGACGGTGGCCGCCACGCCGAACCGGCGGTGCAACGGCCATGCGCAGTGGTGTCCCACCCGAACGGCGACCCCGCGGTCGTCGAGCACCTGCCCGACGTCGTGGGCGTGCACCCCGTCCACCACGAACGCCACGGTGCCGCCCCGCTGTTCCAGCGTGCGCGGACCGATGATCCGCACGCCGGGCACCTCGGCCAGGCCGTCGAGCGCGGCGCGGGCGAGCTCCAGCTCGTGGGCGTGCACGCGGTCCATGCCGATGCCGGACAGGTAGTCCACCGCGGCGCCCAGGCCGATCGCCTGCGAGGTCATCGGCACGCCGGCCTCGAACCGCTGCGGGGGCGGCGCGTAGGTGGATCCCTCCATCCGCACCAGCTCGATCATCGACCCGCCCGTGAGGAACGGCGGCATCGCGGCCAGTAGCTCCGCACGGCCGTACAGCACGCCGACGCCGGACGGGCCGAGCATCTTGTGCCCGGAGAACGCCGCGAAGTCGACGCCGAGGTGCGCCAGGTGCACGGGCATGTGCGGCACGGACTGGCACGCGTCGAGCAGGGTGAGCGCCCCGACGGCACGCGCCCTGTTCACCAGCTCCGCCACCGGCAGCACCGTGCCGAGCACGTTGGACTGGTGGGCGAACGCCACCAGCTTCGTGCGCTCGGACAGCTCGATCGAGTCGAGGTCGAGCCTGCCCCCGTCGTCCACCGCGTACCAGCGCAGCGTGGCGCCGGTGCGGCGGGCGAGCTCCTGCCAGGGCACCAGGTTGGCGTGGTGCTCGAGCTCGGTGATCACGATCTCGTCACCGGGGCCGAGCGCGAACCGCTTCGACTCCGGGCCGAGGCCGGTGCGCACCGACGAGTTGCCCATCGCGTAGGCGACGAGGTTGATCGCCTCGGTGGCGTTCTTCGTGTACACCACCTCGCCCGGGTCGGCGCCGATGAAGGTGGCGATCCGGGCCCTGGCCGACTCGTAGGCGTCGGTGGCCTCCTCGGCGAGCAGGTGCGCGCCGCGGTGCACGGCCGCGTTGTGCTGCTCGACGAACTCCCGTTCGGCGTCGAGCACCTGGCGCGGCCGCTGGGAGGTGGCCCCCGAGTCGAGGTAGACCAGGGGCAGCCCGTTGCGCACGGTGCGGGTGAGGATCGGGAAGTCCGCGCGGATCTTCTCGATGTCCAGGCCCGTGAGTTCGGGAACCTCGAGCGCGGTCATCAGACCGCCGCCTCGGCCTTCCCGCCCGTGAACCGCACGTACCCGCTGCGCTCCAGCTCGTCGGCGAGCTCGGGGCCGCCGGACTCGACGACCCGCCCGCCGGCGAACACGTGCACCGCGTCGGGGCGGATGTGCTGCAGGATCCGGGTGTAGTGGGTGATCAGCAGCACCCCGGTGTCGGCGCCCTCGCGGTAGCGGTTGACGCCCTCGGACACGACGCGCAGCGCGTCGACGTCGAGGCCGGAGTCGGTCTCGTCGAGGATGGCGAACTTCGGCTTGAGCAGCGCGAGCTGCAGCACCTCGTGGCGCTTCTTCTCGCCGCCGGAGAAGCCCTCGTTGACCGAGCGCTCGGCGAAGTCCGGGTCGATGTCGAGGTCGCTCATCGCGCCCTTGACCTCCTTGACCCAGGTGCGCAGCTTCGGCGCCTCGCCGCGGACCGCGGTGGCCGCCGACCGCAGGAAGTTGGCCATCGACACGCCGGGCACCTCGACCGGGTACTGCATGGCGAGGAAGAGGCCCGCACGGGCGCGCTCGTCGACGGTGCGCGAAAGGAGGTCCTCACCGTCGAGCGTGACGCTGCCGCCGGTGATCTGGTACTTCGGGTGGCCCGCGACCGCGTAGGCGAGGGTGGACTTGCCGGACCCGTTGGGGCCCATGATCGCGTGCGTCTCGCCGGTGCGGACCGTGAGGTCGACGCCCTTCAGGATCTCCTTGGCGCCGTCGTCGGTCGCGACCGAGACGCGCAGGTCCTTGATCTCCAGGGTGGACATGTTCTGTGGATGCTCCGTGTGGTGGGTTCAGACGCCGGTCACTGCGAGCTCGGCCTCGACGGCCGCTTCGAGGCGCTCGCGCAGCTCGGGCAGGGTGATCTTGGACAGGATCTCGCCGAAGAAGCCGCGGACGACGAGGCGGCGCGCGACGTCCTCGGGGATGCCGCGGCTCTGCAGGTAGAACAGCTGCTCGTCGTCGAACCGGCCGGTGGCGCTGGCGTGGCCGGCACCGGTGATCTCGCCGGTCTCGATCTCCAGGTTGGGCACGGAGTCGGCGCGGGCGCGCTCGGTGAGCACGAGGTTGCGGTTGAACTCGAACGTCTCGGTGGCCTCGGCCGCGGCCCGGATCACGACGTCACCGATCCAGACGGTGTGCGCCCCGTCGCCCTGCAGCGCGTTCTTGTACATCACGTCGGAGCGGCAGTGCGGCACCGAGTGGTCGACGAGCAGGCGCTGCTCCAGGTGCTGCCCGGCGTCGGCGTAGCCCAGCCCGCGCAGCTCGGCGTCACCACCGGGGCCGGCGTAACCGACCGTCTCGCTGACGCGCATCAGGTCGCCGCCGAGCGACACCGAGGTGGAGCGCAGGGTGGCGTCGCGGCCCACCGAGTAGTGGCGCGCGCCCACGTGCACGGCGTCGTCGGCCCACTCCTCCGTGACCACGAGCTCCAGGCGCGAGCCGTCGGCGAGCACGACCTCGAGGTTGTCGGCGACCGTGCCCGACCCCCGGTGCTCGACCACGACCGTGGCCTCGGCGTGCCGGGTCGTGCGCAGCTGCAGGTGCCCCGTGGCGGTGCGCCCCTCGCCCGGCCCGGTGACCCGGATCGTGATCGGGCCCGGCGTGCCGTCGACGGTGACGATCGTGGCCTCGCCGAACGCCGACCACGCGGCTGCGGCAACGCGGTCGGCGGGGACACCGCCCTCGCCGAGCCGCGGGTCGTCCCGGCCGACGGTCTCGACGGTGACGCCGTCCGCACCCGACACGTCGACCTTGGTGGCCGTGTCCAGCGACGCCGTGCCGTCGTGCAGGCCGCGCAGCCGCCGCAGCGGCGTGAACCGCCAGTTCTCCTCGCGCCCGCCGGGTACCTCGAACGCCTCGACGTCGTAGGACGTGAAGCGCTCGCTCGCCGACGCGATCGGTGACTCGCCCTGGCCCTTCTTCGCGCCCTTCAGCTCGGGGGCGAGGCCGGCAACTTCCGGAGCGGTCATCCGACAGCGCCCTCCATCTGCAGCTCGATCAGCCGGTTCAGCTCCAGCGCGTACTCCATGGGCAGCTCGCGCGCGATGGGCTCGACGAACCCGCGCACGACCATGGCCATGGCCTCGTCCTCGGTGAGTCCGCGGCTCATCAGGTAGAAGAGCTGGTCGTCGCTCACCTTGGAGACCGTGGCCTCGTGGCCCATCGACACGTCGTCGTTGCGGATGTCGTTGTACGGGTAGGTGTCCGACCTGCTGATCGTGTCCACCAGCAGCGCGTCGCACTTCACCGTGGACCGCGAGTGGTGCGCGCGCGGGTTGACCTGCACGAGGCCGCGGTAGGAGGTGCGGCCGCCGCCGCGCGCCACCGACTTCGAGATGATCGTCGAGGACGTGTACGGCGCCAGGTGCACCATCTTCGCGCCTGCGTCCTGGTGCTGGCCCTCGCCGGCGAACGCGATGGACAGGACCTCGCCCTTGGCGTGCTCGCCCATCAGCCACACGGCCGGGTACTTCATGGTGACCTTGGAGCCCAGGTTGCCGTCGACCCACTCCATGGTGGCGCCCTCTTCGGCCTTCGCCCGCTTGGTCACCAGGTTGTAGACGTTGTTCGACCAGTTCTGGATGGTCGTGTAGCGGCAGCGGCCGCCCTTCTTCACGATGATCTCGACGACCGCAGAGTGCAGCGAGTCGGTCTTGTAGATCGGCGCGGTGCAGCCCTCGACGTAGTGCACGTAGGCACCCTCGTCGACGATGATCAGCGTGCGCTCGAACTGGCCCATGTTCTCGGTGTTGATCCGGAAGTAGGCCTGCAGCGGGATGTCGACGTGCACGCCCGGCGGCACGTAGATGAACG
Source organism: Pseudonocardia adelaidensis (assembly GCF_039543345.1). Taxonomy (NCBI): domain Bacteria; kingdom Bacillati; phylum Actinomycetota; class Actinomycetes; order Pseudonocardiales; family Pseudonocardiaceae; genus Pseudonocardia; species Pseudonocardia adelaidensis. The sequence goes on from NZ_BAABJO010000006.1 coordinate 266,710, forward strand.
ACCCGCCCGACCACACCGCCGAGTTGAGCGCGGAGAACTTGTTGTCACCGGCCGGGATGACCGAGCCGAAGTACTCCTTGAACAGCTCCGGGTGCTCACGCAGACCGGTGTCGGTGTCCAGGAAGATGACGCCCTGGGCCTCCAGGTCCTCGCGGATCTGGTGGTAGACGACCTCGGACTCGTACTGCGCCGCGACGCCCGCGACCAGCCGGGCCTTCTCCGCCTCCGGGATGCCCAGCTTGTCGTAGGTGTTCTTGATGTCCTCGGGCAGCTCCTCCCACGAGGTGGCCTGCTTCTCCGTGGACCGCACGAAGTACTTGATGTTGTCGAAGTCGATGTCCGACAGGTCGGCGCCCCAGCGCGGCATCGGCTTGCGCTCGAACAGGTCGAGCGCCTTGAGCCGGAAGTCGAGCATCCACTTCGGCTCGTCCTTCATCCGGGAGATGTCGGCGACGACGTCCGCCGACAGCCCACGGCGGGCGGAGGCGCCTGCGACGTCGGGATCGGCCCAGCCGAAGTCGTAGCGGCCGAGCGTCGCGAGCGTCTCCTCCTGGGTGAGTGCCTCAGGAGTGGTGGTCATTCGGACTGCCTCCCTGCGGGGACGGTGGTGGTGGGTTCGTGCGACCGCTGGATGTCGGGAGCGTCCAACGGGACGTGCGTCGTGCACGCGGAGTCGCCGCGCGCGATCGTGGCGAGCCGCTGCACGTGCGTGCCGAGCAGGGCCGCGAACGCCTGGGTCTCGGCCTCGCACAGCTCGGGGAACGCCGCCGCGACGTGCGCCACCGGGCAGTGGTGCTGGCACAGCTGCACGCCGCTGCGCGACTCGCGCGCCTGCGCCGCGTAGCCGTGGGCGGTGAGGAGCGCGGCGAGCGCCTCGGCCCGCTCGTCCGGCCGGTGCGCCGCCGCGACCTGCTGCGCCCCCGCGGCGAGCAGCGCGTCCACCCGGCTGCGGGCGAACCCGCGCACCGCCGACTCGCCGCCGTGCTCCGCGAGGTACTGCAGCGCGGCCACCGCCAGCTCGTCGTAGCCGTGCCCGAAGCGGGCCCGGCCCGCGTCGGTGAGCAGGTACTCCCTGGCCGGGCGGCCCCGCCCGCGGGGACCCCGCCGGGGCGCCTCCCTCGCCTCGGCCTCCCCGTCGGCCAGCAACGCGTCGAGGTGGCGCCGGACGGCCGCAGCGGACAGCTCCAGCTCGGCGGCGACCGCGGCCGCGGTGATCGGGCCCTGCTCCATGAGCAGCCGGGCCACCGCCTCGCGCGTGCCGCCCTCACCGGTCGACGCGCCCTCTTGCGGGCGGGCGTCGACCGGCACGGCTGGCCGGGCGCTTTTCACAACACCAGTCTTGCGTATATCCCGCGCGGGGGCAAAACCGCCCCGGCCGGAGGTGAGCACGCTCACGTCCGGGTGGGGGCGACCGGCCGACCGGACACGGGTGACCTCCCGGCGTGCGGCACTGGATACGCTGCATCCCATGGTCGCCCGGGAGCTCGACGCCGCAGAGACCGCGGCCACACCCGTGCCGCGGCCCGTGCGCGACCCCAGCCGGAGGGCCCGGCTCGTGGGGCTCACCGGCACCCTCCTCATGGCGGTGGGCGGGCTCGGCGCAGGCGCCCTCCCGGTGCCCAACCCGCTGTTCGGGCTGCGGCTGCTCGGCCTGCCGAGCCGCAACACCACCATCGCCATCGCCGTCACCTACACCGGCATCTGCCTGCTCGTGCTCGCGTGGCTGTGGGTCGGCAAGATGCTGCGCTCCCGCGGCGCCGTGGCCCCCGCGCCCACCCCGGCGCAGCTCGCCCGCACCGCCGTGATGTGGGCCGTGCCGCTCGCGCTGGCCCCGCCGCTCTTCTCCCGCGACGTCTACAGCTACCTCGCGCAGAGCGCCACCCTCGCCCGCGGGCTCGACCCGTACGTGCTCGGGCCCGCCGAGGCGCTCGGCGTCGACGACCCGCTCACCCGCAGCATCCCCACGATCTGGCGCGACACGCCCGCCCCCTACGGCCCGCTCTTCCTGATACTGGGCCGCGGCATCACGGCCCTGTCCGGCAACGACGTCGTGCTCGGCATCTTCGAGTACCGGCTGCTCGCGCTCGCCGGCCTCGGCCTGATCCTGTGGGCGCTGCCGAAGCTCGCCCGCCGGTGCGGGCTCGACACCGGCCTCGCGATGTGGCTCGGCGCCGCCAACCCCCTCGTCCTGTTCCACCTCGTGAGCGGCATCCACAACGAGGCGCTCATGGTCGGCCTCATGCTCGCCGGGTTCGAGGTCGGGCTGCGCACCGGCGAGCGGCTGCTCGACCGCAACCTGCTGGCAGGCGCGCTGCTCATCATCGCCGCCTCGGCGATCAAGCTGCCCGCCATCCTCGCCCTTGGCTTCCTCGGCATGGAGTGGGCCCGCCGCCGGGGCGGGCGGATCACGAACGTCGCCCCGGTCGCCGGGCTGTTCACCCTGCTCGCACTGGCCTGCTACGTCCCGATGTCCGTGGGCACCGGCGTCGGGATCGGGTGGTTGAAGACCCTCGACATCCCGCAGCTCATCCGGAGCTGGATGTCGGTCACCACCGACCTCGGCATGGTCGGCGGCCAGCTCGGCATCCTCGCGAGGCTCGGCGACCACACCGACGCCGTGCTGGCCGTGTCCCGCAACATCGGGCTGGCCGCGTCGGCCGTGCTCGTCGTGATGCTGCTCCTCGCCGTGCTGCGGGGCCGCGTCGAACCCATCACCGGCATGGGCACCGGACTCGGCGCGGTGGTGCTGCTCGGCCCCGTCGTGCACCCCTGGTACCTGCTGTGGGCCGCCATCCCGCTCGCCGCGACCCGCGGCCTGCCCCGCTACCGCCGCGCCGCGCTCGCCGCATCGGCCGTCCTCGCGCTCCTCGTGCCCCCCACCGGGGCCGACTTCCAGTTCCGCGCGTTCCAGCTGCCACTGTCGATCATCGCGGGGCTCGGGATCCTGCTGGTCTTCCTGCTCGTGCTGCGCCGCCACCTCGCCGGCCAGAGCGGCTTCGACATCGATGTGCTGCCCGGCCGCACCCCCGTCCCCGTGCCCGAGACCCGTGTCTAGACCCGTCGCCTTAAGCTCGACCACCGTGAGTACCGCCCGGTCGAGGAGCGGGCCGCCCGACGAGGCGCCGTCCCCGGCGCCCGCCGTCTCGATTCGCGGCCTCGTGAAGCGCTACGGCCGCACCACCGCGGTCGACCGGCTCGACCTCGAGCTGCGCACCGGGTCCGTCCTCGCGCTGCTCGGACCCAACGGCGCAGGCAAGACCACCACCGTGGAGGTCTGTGAGGGCTTCCTGCGCGCCGACGCGGGCGAGGTGCGGGTCCTCGGCGTCGACCCCACCGGCGCCCCGGACGCACTCCGCGCCCGCGTCGGGGTCATGCCGCAGGGCGGCGGGGCGTACCCGGGCGTGCACGCCGCCGAGATGCTGCGGCTGGTCGCCGCCTGCTCCGCCCACCCGCTCGACGTCGGCTGGCTCGCCTCCGTGCTCGGCCTCGACGGCTGCGCGCGCACCCCCTACAAGCGGCTGTCCGGCGGCCAGCAGCAGCGGCTCGCGCTCGCGTGCGCCATCGTCGGCCGGCCCGAGCTGGTGTTCCTCGACGAGCCCACCGCCGGGATGGACCCGCAGGGCCGCAGGCTCGTCTGGGACCTGATCCGCGCGCTGCGCCGCGACGGCGTCTCCGTGCTGCTCACCACGCACCTGATGGAGGAGGCGGAGGCGCTGGCCGACCACGTCGTGATCGTCGACGGCGGTCGGGTCGTGGCCCAGGGCTCCCCCACCGCGCTCACCGCCACCGGCGGCCAGCAGGAGCTGCGCTTCCGCGCCCGGCCCGGCATGGACGTCGCCGGGCTCGCCGCGGCGCTCCCCGCCGGGTACTGCGCGGACGAGCCGGTCGCCGGACGCTACGTGGTGCAGGGCCGCATCGATCCCGCGGTGCTCTCCACGATCACGTCGTGGTGCGCCGCCAACGGCGCCCTCGCCGACGACGTCCAGGTCGCCCGCCGCAGCCTCGAGGACGTGTTCCTGGAGCTCACCGGGCGGGAGCTGCGGTCGTGACCTCGCCCGACTTCCCCGCCGGTACCTTCACACCCCGGCCCGGCCCCGGCTCGCCCCTGCGGATGCTCGCCGCCCAGTCGGCCACCGAGCTGCGGCTCGCGCTGCGCCACGGCGAGCAGGTGCTGCTCACGGTGCTGGTCCCGATCGTGCTGCTGGTGGGTCTCACCCTGCTCACCGTGGTGCCGCTGCCGGAGCCGCGGGTCGCCACCGTCGCGCCGGGGGTGCTCGCGCTCGCCGTGATGTCCACCGCGTTCACCGGGCAGGCGATCGCCCTCGGGTTCGACCGCCGCTACGGCGTGGTCCGCAGGCTCGCGGCAACCGCACTGCCCCGCTGGCTGCTCGTGGCCGGGCGGCTCGCCGCCGTGCTGGGGGTCGTCGCCGTGCAGGTCGTCGTGCTCGGCGCCATCGCCGCCGTGCTGGGCTGGCGGCCCGAACCCGCAGGCGTCGGCTGGGCGGTGCCGCTCGTGCTGCTGGGCTGCGCCGCGTTCGCCGCGCTCGGCATGCTGCTCGGCGGGTCGCTGCGCGCCGAGATCACCCTCGCCGTGGCCAACCTCGTGTGGTTCGTGCTGCTGTTCGCGGGCGGCATCGTGATCCCGGTGGGCCGGCTGCCCGGCCCGCTCGCCGCGGTGGCCGCGGCCCTGCCCTCCGGCGCGCTGGCCGAGGGCCTCCGCGACACCCTCGCCACCGGCGCGCCACCGTCCGCCGGTGTGGTACTCGTGCTGCTGGCGTGGACGGCGCTGGGCAGCGCCCTGGCGATCCGCTTCGTCCGCCTCCGGTAGGCCCGGCGCGCATCGTGGGGGTCCCGGTGGGGCCTCCGGTCGCTGTGCGGGCTGCCGTAGGCGCAGCGGATCGCCGATCAAGGGGAAATGGTGGTTGGCCGATCTCCGGGAGCGACCATCTGCCCTTGATCGGCATTGCAGAACGACCAGAGGCCGGACGTCGAGGGGTACGAGTCGTCGCCGTCATGATCGTTGCTTCGGCTCGAACACGGGCGAGGCCGGCCCGAGGGCGCACCGGTGGGTTCAGGAACCTCCACCCCGCACCGGGCGGCCCGGTAGGGCCGTCACGTCGAGCTCGCCGTCCCGCACGACCGTCCGCCCGTTGACCAGGACGTGCCGGAACCCGGTGCTCGGGCGGGTGGTGTCGGTGTAGGTGGCCTGGTCGGCCACCGTGTCCGGGTCGAACACCACGACGTCGGCGTCGGCCCCGGGGCGGAGCCGGCCCTTGCGGGCCATCGCGGGCGCGACGGCCGCCACGATCTGCGCCGGCACCAGGCTCGCGCGGCGCACCGCCTCCGGCAGGCTCAGCGCACCGGTCTCCCGCACGAGCACGCGCAGCGTGCGCGCGAACGTCCCGGCCGTGCGGGGGTGGGTCACGGCGTCCGGGGGCAGCGGCCAGCGCATCGGGTCGAACGGGGTGGTGCGCCAGATCGGCGATGCGGCGTCGCTGGCCACGGCGGTGTCCGGGAAGACGAGTGCGCGCTGCAGCACCGCACGGGCCGACGGGTCGGACTCGTCGAGCAGGTGCACCAGCACCCAGTCGCCCTCGTTCGTGCTGCGCATGCGCCGCAGCTCGGCCTCGTCGGCCATGCGCCGCCCGGTGGCGAGGTGCTGGATCGCCGACGGGCCGATGTCGCGCCGGTGCAGCAGCTCGGGCGCGAGGAACGCCGCGCCGATGCCCGTCATGCCGGTGCCGTACGGGTAGGCCTCCGTCGTGATCGTCGCCCCGTTCGCCCTGGCGCGCTCCACCAGCGCGTGCACGCGGTCGACGTGCCGCAGCGACGTGCTGTTGACGTGGCAGTAGTGCATGTGGGCGCCGGTCTCCCCCGCCGCGCGCACGATCTCCTCGGCGCCGTCGATCGGCGTGTCCGGGTCCTGCTCCACGAGCTCGCGGGCATGCGTGTAGGTCGGCATCCCGTGCCGGGCGGCGAGGCCCGCGACGGCGACGTACTCGTCGGGCGCCACCCGCGGCGCGTACCCGACGAGGATCCCGATGCCGAGCGCGCCCTCGGCGAGGTCCGCTTCCAGCAGCGCCAGCATCCGCTCGACCTGCTCCCGGCTCGCCTCCCGCTGCCACTCCGGCACGCCCATGTTCCCGATCACGTCGTGCGCCGAGCCGGTGGTCGGTACGCCGGCGAGCACGTTCAGGCGGGCGGCGGCCCAGCAGGTGGAGAACCCGTAGTTGATCGGGCGGCCCTCGGCGGCTGCGCGGGCGTACGCGGCCCCGACCGGGTGCACGCCCGCCTCCAGCTCGAAGGCGGTGGTCACCCCGTCGAGCACCTGCAGGCGCTGGCCGGGGATGTCGTCGCAATGGCTGTGCAGGTCGATGAACCCCGGCGCGACGACCAGCCCGCGGACGTCGAGGACCTCCCGCCCGTCCAGCTCGTCGGCGCTCACGGCGGCGACGGTGGCGCCGTCGGCCGTCCGGTCGATCGCCACGTCGCGCACGGCGTCCGTGCCCGACTCCGGGTCGATCACCCGGCCGCCACGCAGCACCAGGTCGTGGGTCATCACGAGGCCACCTCCGCGGTAGGGGTGCCCAGCCGCAGGTCGGCGGGGCGCGACGAGGTCACGAGCGCGATCAGGGCTGCCGCCACCGTGGTGGCGACGAGGAACCCGAACGCCGCGCCGAAGTCGAACTCCTCGGCGAGCCAGCCCATCACCAGCGGCGCGAGCACCCCGGCGACCTGTCCGCCGGTGTTCACCAGCCCCATGCCCGACCCGATCAGCTCCCGGGGAAGGGCCCGGATCGGCATGCCGAGGATGCCGATCGTCGCGAGCCCGCTGAACGCCATGGCGAGCGACTGGAAGACGGTGAACGCGGTGGTGCTCTCCGCCCGCAGCATGAGGACCAGCAACACGGCCGACACGGCGAGCACCGGGACGACGAGCAGGCGGGCCCGGTCGTCGAACCAGCGGCTCATCAACCAGCCGCCCACGACGGCGCTCACCGCCGTGATCAGCAGGGGCACCGCGGACGACAGCCCGGCCGCCACGAGCGAGAGGCCCCGCGCCTCGTACAGGTAGCTCGGGACCCACGTGATCATGCCGTAGTTGAGCATGTTGAAGCACGCGAAGAGCGCCGCGTACCGCCACACCGCGCCGCTGCGCAGCACCTGCCCCGGCCCCACGCGGGGTGCCGCCCCCGCCGCGGCCGCGTCGAGCTCGGTGACCTCCCGGGGCAGCGGCGGCGGCAGCAGCCGCCACATCAGCAGGCCGAGCACCACCCCGCCGAGCGCGACGACCCAGAACGCGTGCCGCCAGCCGATCGCCACGATGATCGGCGCCACCAGCAGCGGCGCGATGCCCGCGCCGAGGGAGTTGGACGCCAGCATGAGCCCGGCGCTGCGGTTGCGGATGCCCGGCGGCGTCCGTTCCGCCAGCGCCTTGAACGACGCGCCCGGGAACAGCGCCTGCGCCACGCCGAAGAGGGCGCGGACGGCGAGGAGCGCGACCAGCCCGCCGGCGAGGCCGGTGGCGGCCGTGAACACCGACCAGGCCACGAGCGAGGTCACGAGGAGCGGGCGCGCGCCGAACCGGTCCGCCAGCAGCCCGCCGGGCACCTGGAACACCATGTAGGCGATCGCGAACGCCGATACGACCAGGCCCTGCTGGGTCTTGTCGAGGCCGAGATCCGCGCCGAGGAACGGCAGCGCCACCCCGATCATGACGCGGTCGATGTAGTCGATCACGTACACGCCCATGAGGAGCGCGATCGTGATCGTCGAGGTGCGGAGAACGGCAGCGTCGTCGATCTCTCGGTTCACCGGCGGTTCCTCCCGCGGTCGGTCGGGGTGTCCGGCGATTGTCCGGGCGGCGCCACCCCCCACCGCTTTGTCCGTCCGTGAGAATCACCGCACCCGGATCTGGAGGATCCGGCAACCACGATGCGCGCCCGCACCCGCCACGATCGGGGCGGGCGAGCCAGGAGGGACGGATGACAGCACTTCCCGGCGTGCCGCTCTCCCACCTGCTCGACGAGGTCGGGAGCACGCTGCTGACGTTCGCGGGCAGCAGCGCACACGACCCCCTCGTCACGGGTATCGCCATCCACGACCCCGCCGAACCCGGGAGCGCCGCCCACCCACCCGGTGCCCTCGTGCTCGGCGTCGGCGTCGCGGACGCCGAGCAGGCGACCGCCCTCCTCGCCGCGCTCGGCCGCGCGGGCGCCGCCGGGCTCGTGCTGCGGGCCCAGGTGCCGGCCGGGCTGGACGACGCCGTGGCGGCCTCCGGGGTGCCGGTGCTCGTCGCGGCCGCGGTGCCCTGGTCACAGCTGGTCCTGCTGCTGCGGGCGGTGATCGACCCGGCGCGGGCGGGGGCCCGGCCGCCCGGCCGCCCGCTCGGTGACCTCTTCGCGCTCTCCAACACCGTCGCCGCCGCGCTCGGCGGGGCCGTCACCATCGAGGACCGCGCCTCCCGCGTGCTCGCCTTCTCCGGCAACCAGGCCGTGGCCGACGCCGCGCGGGTCGCCACCGTCCTGGGCCGCCAGGTGCCCGCCGAGTGGCGGGACCGCCTCACCGCGGCGGGCGTGTTCGACCGGCTCTACTCCTCCGGCGAGCCCATCGACGTCGTGCTGCCCGTGCCCGGCCTGCACCCGCGCGCCGCCGTGGCCGTGCGCGCGGGCGAGGAGATCCTCGGGTCCATCTGGGCCACCACGGACGGCCCGCTCGACGCCGACCGGAGCCGCACGCTCGTCTCGGCCGCGCGCACCGCCGCGTTGCACATCCTCGAGGAGCGCGCCGTGGAGTCCGCGGGCCGCCGGAGGCGGGCCGAGCTGACCGCCCGCCTGCTCGACGGGGAGCCGGGTGACCCGGCGGCGGAAACGGCGGCGGACACGGCTCGCCGGCTCGGCCTGCCGGAGGGCCCCTTCGTGGTGGCGGCGGCCCGGCTCGACGGCGGCCCGGACCTCGCGGCCGACCGGCAGGCGGGCCTGCAGCGCACGGCGGACGCGCTCGGGATGCACCTGGCGACGGTGAGCCCAGGCGCCGTGACGACCGTCCTGGACGACACCGCCTACGCGGTGCTGGCGCTGCCGCCGGGCACGCTCCGGGTCCCCGGAGCCGTGCGGCGGACGCTCCACCGCCTCGCCGACCGCCGCGACCCACCGATCGCGATCGGGGTGAGCCGGCCGGTGGGGCGGCCGGCTCGGCTCGCCGTCGCCCGGGCCGACGCCGACGCCGTGCTCGCCGTCCCGCCCGACCGCGGGCGCGTCGCCGACGTGACCGACGTGTGGGCCCAGGTGGTCCTCGCGCAGGTCCCGGTCCCCGCGCGGCTGCGGGACTACTTCCGCACCGGCCCGCTCGCCGAGGTCGCCCGCTACGACGCCGAGCACCACACGCCGCTGCTGGAGTCCCTGCGCACGTACCTCGAGTCGTTCGGCGACGTGGTCGGCGCGGCGACGCGGCTGCACGTCCACCCGAACACCCTGCGCTACCGGCTCCGCCGGATCCGCGAGCTCACCGGCCTCGACCTCGACGACCCCGACGCCCGCCTCGCCGTCGGGCTGCAGCTGCGCCTCACGGCGACCACGGCGGAGCCCCCACCCGACGACCCCCACGAGGAGTGAGATGCACCCGTCACCCCGCCCACCGCGCCGCGTCGTGGTCGCAGGCGCCGGCATGGTCGGCCTCGCGACGGCGTGGTTCCTCCAGGAGCACGGGGCCGAGGTGACGGTGCTCGACCGCTCGGACGTGGGAGCAGGCGCCTCCTGGGGCAACGCCGGCTACCTCGCGCCCGCCATGGCGGTACCGCTGCCCGAGCCCGCGCTGCTGCGCGAAGGGCTGCGCGGGCTGCTCGACCCGGATTCGCCGCTGCACCTGTCCCCCCGGCTGCGCCCCGCGACGGTCGCGTTCCTCCTCCGGTTCGCGGCCCGCTCCACGCCGCGTGCGTGGCGGCGCGGGCTCGCCGCGCTCACTCCGCTCGACCGCGGCGCGCTCGCCGCGTTCGACGAGCTCGCGGCCGGCGGCGTGGCCGCGTCGACGCACGACGCGCCCGTCCTCATCGGGTTCTCGCAGCAGGGCGACGACGCGGGCGTTCGCCACGAGCTCGATGCCGTGCGGGCGGCAGGCCAGGACGTCCGCCTGACCGCACTGGCCGACGTCGGCCCGCCGTTCTCCGACCGGATCCGGGCGGTCCTGCGCCTCGAGGGCCAGCGCCACGTCGACCCCGGCCGGTTCCTCGCCGCGCTGGCCGGCTCCGTCCGGGCCCGCGGCGGGCGGATCGTGGCGGGCGCGCGGGTGCGCGCGGTGCGGTTCGGCCCCGGCGGGCTGCAGGTGGAGACGTGGGCGCACCCGCCGGAGTCCGCCGACGCGGTCGTCCTCGCCGTCGGGGCGTGGCTGCCCGAGCTCGCCCGCACGGCGGGCGTGCGGCTACCGGTGCAGGCCGGTCGCGGCTACTCGTTCAGCGCGGGCCTGGACCGGCCGTTGCCCCAGCCGGTCTACCTGCCGGCGGCGCGGGTGGCGCTGACCCCGCTCGCGGACCGCGTCCGCGTCGCCGGGACGATGGAGATCGCGGACCGCGACGCCCCGTTCGACGGCAGGCGCGTTGCCGCGGTCGTCCGTTCGGTGGCGCCGTACCTGCGGGGGGTCGACCTGGCCGACGTCCGCGACCCGTGGGTGGGCCCCCGCCCGCTCACGCCCGACGGACTCCCGCTCATCGGGCCCACCCGGATGCCGGGCGTGCACGTGGCGGGCGGGCACGGCATGTGGGGCGTCACGCTCGGGCCGGTGACGGGCAAGCTCCTCGCCCGCGCGGTGATGACCGCGGAGCCGGTGCCGGAGCTCGCCCCGTTCGACCCGCTGCGCGGCTGACCCCGCCCCATCGGCGTCAGTGCGTCGGCGTCAGCGGGACCCGGGGTCGTCGTCGGGGTGCGACTCCCTGCCCACGCCGTGGGCGAGCTGTTCGGACGGCGCCGGATGCCGCCTGCCGATGTGCGCCTCCCCCCGGAAGCGCTCCACCAGGTGCGGGTAGTGCAGCTCGAACGCCGGGCGCTCCGACCGGATCCGGGGCAGCTCGGTGAAGTTGTGCCGCGGCGGCGGGCAGGACGTGGCCCATTCGAGGGAGTTGCCGAAGCCCCACGGGTCGTCCACCGTGACCACCCGGCCGTAGCGGTAGCTGCGGAAGACGTTCCAGACGAACGGCAGCACCGAGGCGCCGAGCACGAACGCCCCGATCGAGGAGATCGAGTTCAGCACCGTGAACCCGTCGGTGGGCAGGTAGTCGGCGTAGCGGCGGGGCATGCCCTCGTTGCCCAGCCAGTGCTGCACCAGGAACGTCAGGTGGAACCCGACGAAGGTCAGCCAGAAGTGGACCTTGCCGAGGGTCTCGTCCATCATCCGGCCGGTCATCTTCGGGAACCAGAAGTAGATGCCGGCGTAGGTGGCGAACACGATCGTCCCGAACAGCACGTAGTGGAAGTGCGCCACCACGAAGTACGTGTCGGACACGTGGAAGTCCAGCGGCGGCGAGGCCAGCAGGATGCCGGTGAGGCCGCCGAACACGAACGTGGCGAGGAAGCCGACGCTGAACAGCATCGGCGTCTCGAAGGTGATCCGGCCGCGCCACATCGTGCCGATCCAGTTCACGAACTTGATCCCCGTCGGCACGGCGATCGCGAAGGTGGTGAGCGAGAAGAAGGCCAGCAGCACCGCACCCGTGGCGAACATGTGGTGCGCCCAGACCACCGAGGACAGCCCGGCGATCGTGATCGTCGCGAAGACCATGCCGTTGTAGCCGAACAGCGGTTTGCGGCTGAACACCGGGATCACCTCGGTGACGATCCCGAAGAACGGCAGCGCCACGATGTAGACCTCGGGGTGGCCGAAGTACCAGAAGATGTGCTGCCAGAGGATCGCGCCGCCGTTCGCGGGGTCGAACACGTGGGTGCCCAGGTGCCGGTCGGCCAGCATCCCGAACAGGCCCGCCGTGAGCACCGGGAAGGCGATCAGAATGAGGATGACCGTCGCCAGGATGTTCCAGCAGAAGATCGGCATCCGGAACATCGTCATGCCGGGGGCGCGCAGGCAGACGATCGTGGTGGTGAAGTTGACGCCGCCGAGGATCGTGCCGAGACCCGCGAGGATCAGGCCGGTGATCCACAGGTCGCCGCCGGCCCCCGGCGAGTACTCGGCGCTGTGCAGGGGCGCGTAGGCGAACCAGCCGAAGTCGGCGGCGCCGCCCGGGGTGAGGAACCCGGACATGACAATGAGCCCGCCGAACAGGAAGAGCCAGTACGAGAAGGCGTTCAGCCGCGGGAAGGCGACGTCGGGCGAGCCGATCTGCAGCGGCACGATGTAGTTCGCGAAGCCGAACAGGATCGGCGTGGCGTACAGCAGCAGCATGATCGTGCCGTGCATGGTGAACAGCTGGTTGTACTGCTCGGTGGACAGGAACTGCAGTCCCGGCACGGCCAGCTCGCCCCGCATGAGCAGCGCCATCGCGCCACCGGCCATGAAGAACACGAACGACGTGACCAGGTAGAGGATCGCGATGTCCTTCGGGTCCGTCGTCCGCAGCATCTTGACGAACGTCGAGCCCTTCGGCGTTCGGCGCGCTGGATATTGCGGCGCGATCGGTTTCGGCTCGACGGCGGTCATCAGCGCCTCCCTGACTTGGGCTGCATGAACGACGGTAGGACCCTGCGAGCGGCCTGTCAGCCCCCCGATCGACGGGTGCCCGGCCCGGGAGCGCCCCAACCTCCCGCGACGCGGTCTTCTACGATGTGTCGATGACCCGCTCCGCCCTGCTCGACCGCCTCCCGGCCGTCCCGCCGCCGGTGATGCGAGCACTCGCGATCGCTGCAGTCGTGGCGCAGGCGGGCATCGCGGTCACCGGGTCGGTCGTGCGCGTCACCGGCTCCGGGCTGGGCTGCCCGACCTGGCCGGAGTGCGTGCCGGGCAGCCTGGTGCCCACCCCGCACCCCGAGGTGGAGCCGATCACCCAGTGGATCGAGTTCGGCAACCGGCTGCTCACCGGCGTCGTCGTCCTGGTCGCCGGCGCGTGCCTGCTCGCGGCGCTCGCCACCCGGCCGCGCCGCTCCCGGCTCACCCGGCTCGCGCTCGTCCAGCCACTCGGCGTGGTCGCCCAGGCGGTGATCGGCGGCGGGGTGGTGCTGCTCGGGCTCGTCTGGTGGAGCGTCAGCGTGCACCTGTTCGTGTCGCTGATCCTCGTCTGGCTCGCCGTCCAGCTGGTGGCGGCCGCATCCGACGGGGCAGGCCCGCCGCGCAGGCCGGTGCCCCGCCCCGTCCGCTGGCTGGTGGCCACGAGCACGGCCGTGCTCGCCGCGGTGCTGGCCGCGGGCTCGTTCGTCACCGCGGCGGGCCCGCACGCGGGCGACGCGAAGACGCCCCGGCTGCAGGTGAGCGTCGAGACCGTGGCGCAGCTGCACGCCGAGCTCCTGTTCGGCTACCTCGGGCTGCTCGTCGGGCTCGGCTTCGCGCTGCGCGCCGTGGCCGCGCCGTCCCGGGTGCTGCGGCGCTACGCCGTGCTGGTGGGAGTCGTCGTCGCGCAGGGGCTCCTGGGCGGTGTCCAGTACGCGCTCGGCGTGCCCGAGGCGCTCGTCTCGCTGCACGTGCTCGGCGCCGCGCTCGTCACGGTCGCCGCGGCCGCGCTGTGGGCCGCCCTCACCGAGCGGCCGGGCCTCCCGGCGCCCACCCCGGCCCGCGCGCCCGCGCTCGCCGACCGGGGGGCATGATCGGGCCGTGCGCGCGATCCAGATCAGCTCGGCAGGTGGCCCCGACGTCCTGACACCGACGGAGCTGGCCGACCCGGTGGCCGGGCCCGGCACGCTGCTCGTGGAGGTGGCGGCGGCCGGCGTCAACTTCATCGACACCTACCAGCGCGAAGGCATCTACCCGATGTCCCTCCCCTACGTCCCCGGGCTGGAGGGAGCGGGCCGGGTGCGGGCCGTGGGCGAGGCCGTCACCGGGTTCGCGGTGGGCGACCGGGTGGCGTGGTCGGAGAACCTGGGCAGCTACGCCCAGCTCGCGGCCGTCTCCGCCGACAAGGCCGTGCCCGTGCCCGACGCCCTGTCCGACGAGGTGGCGGCCGCTGCGCTGCTGCAGGGCATGACGGCGCACTGCCTGGTCACCGACTGCCACGCGGTGCAGCCCGGCGAGGACGTGCTCGTGCACGCGGCCGCGGGCGGCCTCGGCCTGATGCTCACCCAGCTCGCCACCGCGCGCGGCGGGCGCGTGATCGGCACGGTGTCCACCCCGGAGAAGGAGGAGCTCGCGCGCGGTGCGGGGGCCGCCGAGGTGATCCGCTACACCGAGGTGGACGACGTCGCGGCGGCGGTGCGGGAGGTCACCGGCGGGGCCGGGGTGCACGTCGCGTACGACAGCGTCGGGGCCAGCACCTTCGACGCGAGCCTCGCCGCGTTGCGCAGGCGCGGGCTGCTGGTGCTCTGCGGCGCCAGCAGCGGGCCCGTGCCCCCGCTCGACCCGCAGCGCCTCAACGCGGCGGGCTCGGTGTACCTCACGCGTCCCAAGCTGTTCGACTTCGTCGCCACCCGCGAGGAGCTCACCGCCCGTGCCGCGGCCGTCTACTCGGCCGTGGCCGACGGCACGCTCGACGTGCGGATCGGTCACCGCTACCCGCTCGACCAGGCGCGCACCGCCCACGAGGACCTGCAGGGCAGGCGCACCACCGGGAAGCTCCTCCTGATCCCTTAGGCCACCTGCAGCGGGAGCTCGACCTCCACGCAGGTGCCGGAACCGCGGCCGGTCCGCACCGCGAACCGCCCGGCCAGCGCCTCGACGCGGTCCTTGAGCCCCACGAGCCCGGACCCGCCCGCGAGGTCGGCCCCGCCCCGCCCGTCGTCGCAGACCCGCACGCGGACGGCGGTGCCGGGCGCACCGGCCACGAGCTCGACCGACACGTCGACGCCGGACGCACCGGCGTGCTTCGCGGCGTTCGTCAACGCCTCGGAGACCACGTAGTAGGCGGCGATCTCGATCTGCTCCGGGAGCCGGTCGACCCCCTGCACGTCGAGCCGGACCGGCACGGCCGACCGACGGGCGAGCGCACCGAGCGCAGGCCGCAGGCCGCCTTCGGCGAGCACGGCGGGGTGGATCCCCCTGGCCAGCTCGCGCAGCTCGTCCACGGCGGAGGCCGCCTGGACGGCCAGCTCGTCGAGCTGCGCCCGCAACGGGGCGGCCCCCGGCGCCACCGCGGCCTGGGCGGCCCGCAGCTCCATGGCGATCGTGACGAGCCGTTGCTGGGCTCCGTCGTGCAGGTCGCGCTCGATGCGACGCCGGGTCTCGTCCGCGGCGGCCACGATCCGGGCCCGCGAGGCCGTCAGCTGCTCCTGGCTCTCGGCGTTGGCGATCGCGCTCGCGACGAGCTCGGTGAAGCCGGCCAGCCGCGCCTCCGCGTCGGCGGGCAGCGGCTCACGCCGGCGCGACCCCACGACGATCGCCCCCCACAACCGGCCCTGCACGCTGATCGGCGCGCCGACCGCCGACCGCACGCCCGCGACGAGCGCGGACTCGGACAGCCGGCCGGCATCGGCGCCGTACAGGTCGACGTGCGCGGGCCTGCCGGTCTCGAACACCAGGGTGGTCACGTTGCGGTCCCCGATCTCGATCCGGCTCCCGACCGGCGTGGGCACCTCGCCCTCGCGGGCCCACGCACCGAGCACCGTGACCCCGCCCTCGGGGTGGTAGCGCTCCATGGCCGTGTAGTCGGCGTCGAGCAGGAGCCCGACCTCCGCGGTCACCGCGGCGAACACCTCGTGCGGCGCCGCCGCGCCGGCCACCAGGGTGGCCACGCGGCGCAACGCCGCCTGTTCCGCGGCGTACCCGCGCAGCTCGAGCCGCGCCTGGGCGTTGGCGATGGCGGTGGCGACGAGGGCGCTGAAGCCGGCGAGGCGCGCCTCGGTACCCGCCGGGAGCGACTTCTCGCGCATCGACACCACGCTCAGGTGACCCCACATCCGGCCCTCGACGAGGACCGGGACCCCGACCGACGACCGGATGCCCCGCCGCCGCGCGAGCGTGGCCGCCTCGCCCTCCGCCTCCCCCGCCGCCTCGCGGTAGTCGTCGATCCGGGCGGCCAGCCCGGTCTGCATCACGAGCGTGCTGACGTTGCGGCCGCCGAGGTGCCAGTGCGTCCCGACCGGGAACGGCAGGATGACGCCCGGCCGCGCCCACGCACCGACGACCCCCGTTGCGGTGCCGCTCGTGTCGTAGCGGTTCAGCAGCGTCTGCTCGGCGGGGAGCAACCGCCCGACCTCCGCGACCACCGCCGCGAACACCTCCTCGGGCGCCGCCGCCCGCGCCACCACCGTGGCCACCCGGCGCAACGCCGCCTGCTCCGCGGCGTAGCCGCGCAGCTCCCGCCGCGTGAGCTCGCGTGCCACGGCCCCGCCCGCCGCCGCGAGCGACAGGGCAGCAACGAGCCTGGCCGCCGCCCGCCGCACCCACCGGGCCCGCGGCGAGCGCCGGCGGACAGGTCTGCCAGCCGCCACGACGGCCTCCGCTCCTCCTGGTTCCCACCGACCGCCTCGACAGCGTATTCGGCGGCCGTGCATCCACGGCCCGGTCGTCGCGATGGGCCTGATGGCCGTCTTGTGGACACGCCCGGCCGGGGGTAGGACCGACACGGACCACAAGTGAGGTGGATCACCATGAGTGGAAACAAGATCGTCGTCTACAAGGAGCCCGGCCGGGTCGTCGTCGAGGACCACGACCCACCGAAGCTGGAGGTGCCCGCCGACGTCTCGAAGTCCAAGGGCCTCACCCAGAAGGCGGTGCACGGGGTGATCCTGCGCAACGTCGCCACGAACATCTGCGGCTCCGACCAGCACATGGTGCGCGGCCGGACCACCGCGCCCGCCGGGCAGACCCTCGGCCACGAGATCACGGGGGAGATCGTCGAGAAGGGCGATGACGTCCAGTTCCTCGACGTCGGCGACATCGTCTCGGTGCCGTTCAACATCGCGTGCGGGCGGTGTCGCAACTGCCGGGAGGGGCAGACGGGCGTCTGCCTCAACGTCAACCCGGGCCGGGCCGGTTCGGCGTACGGGTACGTCGACATGGGCGGCTGGGAGGGCGGGCAGGCCGAGTACGTGATGGTCCCGTTCGCCGACTTCAACTGCCTGAAGTTCCCGGACCGCGCCCAGGCGCTGGAGAAGATCCTCGACCTGACGATGCTGTCGGACATCTTCCCCACCGGCTACCACGGCGCCCACACGGCGGGCGTCACCACCGGCTCCACCGTCTACGTCGCCGGCGCGGGGCCGGTCGGGCTCGCCGCGGCCCACTCGGCGCAGCTGCTCGGCGCCGCCGTCGTCATCGTCGGGGACCGCAACCCGCAACGCCTCGAGCAGGCCCGCTCGTTCGGCTGCGAGACCGTGGACATCACCCAGGACGCCACCCTGGAGGACCAGATCGCGGAGATCCTCGGCATCAACGAGGTCGACTGCGCGGTCGACGCCGTGGGGTTCGAGGCGTCCGGGCACGGGGCGGGGGCGGGCGAGCAGCCGGCCGCCGTGCTCAACTCGATCATGTCGCTCACGCGGGCCGGTGGGCGCCTCGGCATCCCGGGCCTCTACGTGACCGGCGACCCGGGTGCCCCCGACGCCGATGCCAAGGAGGGCACGCTCAAGGTCCGCCTCGGGCTGGGCTGGGCGAAGAGCCACGCCTTCACCACCGGCCAGTGCCCGGTGCTCAGGTACAACCGCGGGCTGATGATGAGCATCCTGCACGACAAGGCCCGGATCGCGAAGGCGGTCAACGCCACCGTCATCCCGCTCGACGACGCCCCACGCGGCTACCAGGAGTTCGACCAGGGCGCCGCGCGCAAGTACGTGCTCGACCCGCACGGGATGATCCCGGCGGCGTAGGCGGCTCAGGCTGCGACGGCGCGCTCCACCCTCGCGAGGAGCGCGCCGCGGTCGGGGCCGGGCAGCGGGTACTGCGACGCACCCGCGCCCGCTGCCAGCGCCCGCTGCACCGCGCCCGGCCGCCCGAGCACGTCCGACGGCAGCGTGAGCATCGAGGCGATCTCGAGCAGGTCGCGCAGCACGTCGGGGTCGCGGCCGGCGCCCGCGGCGAGGGCCTTCCCCAGCGTGCCGGCCCGGTCGTCGGGCGGGCCGGGGCGGCCGGCGCGGTCGCGCTCGATCTCGGCGAGCCGTGCGCGGTCGGCCGCGACGGTGGCCCGGTACCAGGGTCGGAGCAGGTCGGCCGTGCATCGCCACCACTGCGCGGCGAGGTCGGCGGGGGCGCCGCCGCTACTGCTGCGCAACAGGTCGCGCAGGAGCACGGCCTGCCACAGGCCCATCGACGTGCCGCGCCCGAGCGTCGGATTCGTGCACGCCCATGCGTCGCCGACCGCCACCAGCCCGGTGACGACGGGCCCGCCACCGGGCGCGACGTAGGACCGGATGCGGTCCTCGATGCCCGCCATGACGGCGACCCCGGCGTCGATCGGCTCGGCGTCGACCCAGTGCGCGCCGAGCGGGTAGCTGCGCGCCGCCGCGTACCAGGCGTCCGGGTCGCGCAGCACGCGCAGTTCCCGGTCGTGGGAGCTCACGATCAGCGTCACCGACCACGTGTTGCGGTCGGCGGGAAGCGTCAGCAGCCCGATCGAGTCGTACTGCTGGTTCAGCGGACCGCGCAGGGGTGGCAGCCCGTCCGGGCTGTGGAAGTGCCGTCCGAAGTACACGAATCCGCTGTCCTCGCGCTCCTCCACGACGCCACTGATCCCGGCCGTGGCGAGCAGGCCCGGCAGCGCGGATCGCCGGCCGCCCGCGTCGACGACGAGGTCAGCCGAGAGCTCTTCCCCCTCCCCAGTGACGACGCCCGCGACGTGCGGCACACCCGCGCGATCGGCCTGCCCGGTCAGGAGGCCCCGCACCGCCGTGCCCCGGCGGACGCGCACCCCCGGCTCGGCCGCCGCGATCCCGGCGACCACGGCCTCGAGCACGGGGCGGCGGGCGGTCAGCGCCTCGAACCGGTCGTCGTCCACGCGCCGGCCGCCGAGCATTGCATCCGGGAGCTGCGCCAGTACGTCGTAGCGCGCGGCGCCCGCCGCGACGAGCGCGGCGGCGACGTCGGGCAGCTCCGCCTCGAGCAGCTGCCGGAACCTCGGGAGCATGTAGTGCGGCATCCGGAACTGGGCGCACCCGCGCCGGTTCCAGTGCTGCCACGCGGCCTCGGGCGGCGGCGGCGCGGCGGGGTCGCGCTCCACGACGGTGACGCGGTGCCCGTCCCTGGCCAGGAGCATCGCGGCGCACAGGCCGCTCATCCCGGCCCCGATCACGAGGACGTGGCGGGGGTTCGACATGCCCCCAAGAGCGCGCCGCCCGCTCCCTGATACGCGCGGTTCCGAGCTCGCCCCGGCCCTCGGGGCACGACGCGGGGCCTAGAGCGACAGGACCGGGAGGCCGATCGCCGCGTCCACCGCGATCGCCGCGAAGAGGCAGCAGAGGTAGATGTTCGACAGGTGGAACAGCCGCATCGGGCGCGTCTCGACCCCGGCCAGCACTCCGCGGTGCAGGCGGTGGGCCTGCAGGACGAACCAGGTGCCGCCCAGCGCGGCGACGGCGGCGTAGATCCACGAGGTGCTCGGGAGCAGCAGCAGCGACCAGGCCGCCATCACCCACGAGTAGATGACGATGCGCCGCGACACCTCCTCCGGCGGGACCACGACCGGCAGCATCGGGACCTTCGCGGCGGCGTAGTCGTCCCGGTAGCGCATGGCGAGCGCCCAGAAGTGCGGCGGCGTCCAGAAGAAGATCACACCGAACATCACGAACGCGGGCCAGTCGACCGACCCGGTGACCGCGGCCCAGCCGATCACCACCGGCATGCAGCCCGCCGCTCCGCCCCACACGATGTTCTGCGAGGTGCGCCGCTTCAGCAGGAGGGTGTAGACGAGCACGTAGAACGCGATGGCCGCCACCGAGAGCCCGGCGGCGAGCCAGTTGGTGGTGAGCCCCAGCCACACCGCGGAGAGCGCGCCCAGCACCAGCCCGAACACCAGCGCGTGCCGGGTGGGCACCTGCCCCTTGGCCAGCGGCCTGCGGCTGGTGCGCTTCATGACGGCGTCGATGTCGGCGTCGACGACGCAGTTCAGCGCGTGCGCGCTGGCGGCGGCCATCGCGCCACCCAGCAGGGTGGCGACGATCAGCCACACCGACGGCACGCCGCGCTCGGCGAGGAACATGGCCGGGACCGTGACCACGAGCAGCTGCTCGATGATCCGGGTCTTCGTGAGCCCGAGGTAGGCGCGCACGGTGTCCCGCAGGCGTCCCCAGCCGACCCGCCAGGCGCCCGGGGCGCCCTGGGCAGGGTGGCCCGAGCGGGACACGGGCAGAGTCACCGGCACAACCTCGATCCGCGTGGTGGGGAACCCGGGCGACCCCGAGTTCTACGGCTTGTCGATGGTAGCCCGGGGCATGCCGGCCCCCTCGGCCGGGTAGACCCTTCCCGAGCGGGCGGCACGTGATCACACACGGTCGCCCAACGCGACTAGGCTGGCCGTGGAGCGAGTCAGCGTTGAGCGGTCGCGTCGAGGCGTACCGCCTGCATATCCCATTCGAATCAAGGGAAGAGCTGTGGCCGATATCGACATCGAGACCCTCACCCGCGCCAGCGTCCCGGACGACTGGACCGACCTGGACCGGCGGACCGTCGACACGATCCGGGTGCTGGCCGCCGACGCCGTTCAGAAGGTGGGCAACGGCCACCCCGGCACCGCCATGAGCCTCGCGCCACTCGCCTACGCGCTCTTCCAGCGCGTCCTGCGTCACGACCCGAACGACCCCGACTGGATCGGCCGCGACCGGTTCGTGCTGTCGGCCGGCCACTCCAGCCTCACGCTCTACATCCAGCTGTACCTGTCCGGCTACGGGCTCGAGCTCGACGACCTGAAGGCGCTGCGCACCTGGGGCTCGCGCACCCCCGGCCACCCGGAGCACCGGCACACGCCCGGCGTCGAGACCACCACCGGCCCGCTCGGCCAGGGCCTCGCCAACGCGGTGGGCATGGCGATGGCCGCCCGCCGCGAGCGCGGACTGTTCGACCCCGACGCCCCGGCCGGCGAGAGTCCGTTCGACCACCACATCTACGTGATCGCCTCCGACGGCGACATCGAGGAGGGCGTCACCTCCGAGGCGTCGTCGCTGGCCGGGCACCAGCAGCTCGGCAACCTCACGGTGATCTACGACGACAACAAGATCTCCATCGAGGACGACACCACGATCGCGCTGTCGGAGGACACCGCGAAGCGCTACGAGGCCTACGGCTGGCACGTGCAGGTCGTCGACGGCGGGGAGAACGTCACCGCCATCCTCGATGCCCTGGAGAACGCGCGGGCCGAGACCACGCGCCCGTCGTTCATCCAGCTGCGCACGGTGATCGGCTTCCCGGCGCCGAACAAGATGAACACCGGCAAGGCCCACGGGTCGGCGCTGGGCGCAGACGAGGTGGCCGAGGTCAAGAAGATCCTCGGGTTCGACCCGGAGCAGTCCTTCGAGGTCGCCGACGAGGTGCTCGCCCACGCCCGCAAGGTGGTCGACCGCGGCCGCGAGGCCCATCAGGCCTGGATGAAGACCTACGAGGACTGGGCCGCCCGGGAGCCGGAGCGCAAGGAGCTCCTCGAGCGGGTGCTCGGCCGGGACCTGCCGGTGGGCTGGGAGAAGTCACTTCCGGTGTGGGAGCCCGACGCCAAGGGCCTGGCCACCCGCAAGGCGTCCGGCGAGGTGCTCAAGTCCGTCGCCGACGTGCTGCCGGAGCTGTGGGGCGGCTCGGCCGACCTCGCCGAGAGCAACAACACCACGATGGAGGGCGCCGACTCGTTCGGCCCCACCTCCACGGCCACGAAGATGTGGGACGCCCACCCCTACGGCCGCACCCTGCACTTCGGGGTCCGCGAACACGCGATGGGCGCCATCCTCAACGGCATCGCGCTGCACGGGCCCACCCGGCCGTACGGCGGCACGTTCCTGGTGTTCAGCGACTACATGCGCCCGGCGGTGCGCCTCGCGGCGCTCATGCAGTCGAGCGTCGTCTACGTCTGGACGCACGACTCGATCGGGCTCGGCGAGGACGGCCCGACCCACCAGCCGATCGAGCACCTTGCCGCGCTGCGGGCCATCCCCGGCCTCGCCGTCGTACGGCCCGGCGACGCCAACGAGACCGCCCACGCGTGGCGCGCCACGCTGGAGCGCCCGGAGGGCCCCAAGGGGCTGGCGCTCACGCGGCAGAACCTGCCGGTGCTGGAGGGCACCTCGGCCGAGGGCGTCGCCCGCGGCGGGTACGTGCTCGCGGACGCGTCCTCCGGCGCCCCGCAGGTGATCCTCATCGCCACCGGGTCGGAGCTGCAGATCGCGGCCGAGGCCCGGAAGGTCCTCGAGGCCGAGGGCGTTGCCACGAGGGTGGTGTCCATGCCGTGCGTCGAGTGGTTCGACGAGCAGGACGATGCCTACCGCGAGTCGGTGCTCCCCGCGGCCGTCCGCGCGCGGGTGAGCGTCGAGGCCGGCATCGCCCAGCCCTGGATCCGCTTCACCGGCGACGCGGGCGAGAACGTCTCCATCGAGCACTTCGGCGCGAGCGCCGACTACCAGACGCTGTTCCGCGAGTTCGGCTTCACCACCGAGAACGTCGTCGCCGCCGCGAAGCGCAGCCTCGAGAAGGCTTCCTGAGGAGGAACAACCATGAGCAACGATCGACTCGGGCAGCTCGCCGCGGCCGGGGTGTCCATCTGGCTGGACGACCTGTCGCGCGAGCGGCTGACCAGCGGCAGCCTGCAGGAGCTGATCACCGACAAGCACGTCGTCGGCGTCACCACCAACCCCACGATCTTCGCGTCCGCACTGTCGAAGGGCGAGGCCTACGACGCGCAGGTCCGCGAGCTCGCCGCGCGCGGGGCGTCGGTCGAGGACGCGGTCCGCGAGATCACCGTGTCCGACGTCCAGCAGGCCTGCGACGTGTTCAGCGGCACGTGGGAGACCACGAACGGCGTCGACGGGCGGGTCTCGCTCGAGGTCGACCCGGGCCTCGCGCGCGACACCGAGGCCACGGTGGCCCAGGCGCTCGACCTGTGGAAGGCCGTCGACCGGCCCAACCTGCTGGTCAAGATCCCGGCCACCGAGCAGGGCCTGCCCGCGATCACCCGCGCGCTCGCCGAGGGCGTGAGCATCAACGTCACGCTGATCTTCTCCGTCGAGCGCTACCGGGCCGTGATGGGCGCCTTCCTGGACGGCCTCGAGCAGGCCGCGGCCAACGGGCACCAGCTCGCGGGCATCGCATCGGTGGCGAGCTTCTTCGTCTCCCGCGTCGACACCGAGATCGACAAGCGGCTGGAGGCGATCGGCTCCGACGAGGCACTCTCCCTGCGCGGGAAGGCCGCCGTCGCCAACTCCCGCCTGGCCTACGCCGCGTTCCAGGAGGTCTTCTCCTCCGAGCGGTGGAAGGCGCTCGCGGCGAAGGGTGCCCGGCCGCAGCGGCCGCTGTGGGCGTCCACCGGGGTCAAGAACCCGGACTACCCCGACACCCTCTACATCACCGAGCTCGTCGTCGCCGACACCGTGAACACGATGCCGGAGAAGTCGCTGCTGGCCTTCGGCGACCACGGCGAGGTGCACGGCGACCGCGTCACCGGCACCGGCGCCGAAGCGCAGGAGGTGTTCGACGCGCTGGAGCGGGTCGGCGTCGACCTGCCCGACGTGTTCCGCGTGCTCGAGGACGAGGGCGTCGACAAGTTCTCGAAGTCCTGGACCGAGCTCGGTGACACCGTCACCGAGCAGCTCGAGCAGGCCCGCTAGCCGCAGCGAGCCGGAGGGGAGCGCACGCGGTGACCGCGCGACCGGTGCCGTCCGAGGACGAGGTGCTCGCGCGCCTCGTCGAAGGCGGCGTCGCCGCACGCGTCGCAGGCGGCGACCTCGCCCTGTGGCCCCGCGTCGCCCGGCCGGGATGGACGGGCGCGGTGCGCGCGGCGCGCCCGCTGGTCGGCGAGATCGCGGCGCTGGCCGAGCAGCGCCGGGTGGCCGGGCAGGTCAGGGTCCTGCTCGCCACCGCCGGGGGTGCCGGCGTCGCCGCCGAGGCGCTCGCCGGGTCCGACCCCCGCCTCGTCGTCCTCGACACCACCGACCCACCCCAGGTGGCGGACGCGCTGGCCGGCGAGCTCGCCGAGACGGTGCTCGTCGTGTCGGTGCCCCCCGGCGAGGACCCGCAGCCGGTGCGGCTGCTGCTCGACACCGTCCACGCCGCCTTCCGCGCCGAGGGCGTGCCCCCGGAGGCGCACACCGTCGTGGTCACGCCGCCGGACGGGCCGCTGCTGCCGGCCGGTGCGAGCCCGGACGGACCCGTCGTGGTGCTCGGGCCCGACGACGTCGACGGCCCGTGGGCGGCGTTCACGGCCTACGCGCTCGTCCCGGCCGGGCTCGCCGGCGTCGACGTCGGGGGCGTGCTCGAAGAAGCGGCCGCGGTCCGGGCCGAGCTGGGCGCCGGCACGGGCGACGCCGGGGGCGACCACGCGGCGCTCGCGCTCGGGGCGCTGCTCGCGTCCGCACCGGCTCTCGCGCTCGCGGCACCGGACGAGCCCGCGCTCGCCGAGTGGGCCGCGCAGCTCGTGGCGGGCGGCCTCGGCAAGGACGGCCACGGCCCCCTCCCCGTGGTGGTGGAGGGACCCGGCGCCCCCGAGTGGGTGGACCTGCCCGCCGTGGGGATCGGGGACGTGCCGGGCGCCGCGCTGACCACCCGCGGTTCGGTGGCCGAGCAGATGGCCACCTGGCAGCACGCCGTCGCCGCGGCCGCGCACGTGCTCGGTGTCGACCCCACCGACCGGCCGGACGCGCACGACGCCGCAGCCGCCGCCCGCGGTGGGCCCGCCTTCACCGAGGGGGGTGTGGAGGTCCACGCGGGCGACTGGTTGCCGGACGGGACGGCCACCGTCGCCGACGCGCTGCGTGCGCTCGTGGGTCCGGACGACGGCGACATCGACGGTGCCGGGGTGGTGCACCACCTGGCCGTGCACGCCTACCTGGACCGGATCGAGGACGCCTCCGCCGCCGTGCTGCGCGCCGAGCTGGCCCGCCGCACCGGCCTGCCCACGACGTTCGGGTGGGCGCCGCGCTGCCTGCCCGGCAGCGGCCAGCACGCCAAGGGCGGCCCGCCCGCCGTGCGGGTGTGCCAGCTCACCGCCGACCCCGACGACCCCGGCCTGCGCCCCGAGGCGGCCGACGCGCTCGCCGCCGTGCAGGAGGAGCTCGCGGGCGCCGACGCCGCCGCCCTCACCGCGCGCGGCAGGCCGGTGCTCCGCCTCCACTTCACCGACCGGGTGGCGGGCCTGGTCACCGTGGCGCGCGCCGTGCAACAGCTGTAGGAGACCTGGAATGATCCCCGCAAGCCGAACAGCGAGGAGACAGATGAGCGCCGCAACGTCCGCGGCAGCGGGGTGGACCAACCCGCTGCGCGATGCGCGGGACAAGCGGCTCCCGCGGATCGCGGGGCCGTGCAGCCTGGTCATCTTCGGCGTCACCGGCGACCTGTCGCGCAAGAAGCTCATGCCGGCCATCTACGACCTCGCCAACCGCGGCCTGCTCCCGCCGGGCTTCGCGCTCACCGGGTTCGCCCGCCGCGACTGGGCCGACCAGGACTTCGGCCAGGTCGTCTACAACGCGGTGAAGGAGCACTCCCGCACCCCCTTCCGCCAGACCGTGTGGGACCGGCTCGCCGAGGGGTTCCGGTTCGTGTCCGGCACCTTCGACGACGACGACGCGTTCGACCGGCTCGAGCAGACCGTCCAGGCGCTCGACCGGGAGCGCGGCACAGCGGGCAACCACGCGTTCTACCTGTCCATCCCGCCCGGGGCGTTCCCGGTGGTGCTCAAGCAGCTCGCCCGGTCCGGGCTGGCCCGCCAGGACGGCGACGGCTGGCGCCGGGTGGTCATCGAGAAGCCGTTCGGGCACGACCTGCACTCGGCCATCGAGCTCAACGAGATCGTCAACGACGTCTTCCCCGAGGACTCGGTCTTCCGGATCGACCACTACCTCGGCAAGGAGACGGTGCAGAACATCCTGGCGCTGCGCTTCGCCAACCAGCTGTTCGAGCCGATCTGGAACAGCCACTACGTCGACAGCGTGCAGATCACCATGGCCGAGGACATCGGCCTGGGCGGGCGCGCGGGTTACTACGACGGGATAGGCGCCGCCCGCGACGTCATCCAGAACCACCTGCTGCAGCTGCTGGCGTTCATCGCGATGGAGGAGCCGGTCTCGTTCTCGTCCGACGAGCTGCGCATCGAGAAGATCAAGATCCTCAACGCGACGAAGCTCGTCGGGCCGCTCGACGAGACCACGGCGCGCGGGCAGTACACCGGCGGCTGGCAGGGCGGCGAGCTGGTCAAGGGCCTCACCGAGGAGGAGGGCTTCGACCCCAACTCGCGCACCGAGACGTTCGCGGCCATCACCTGCGAGGTGGACACCCGGCGCTGGGCGGGCGTGCCGTTCTACCTGCGCACCGGCAAGCGGCTCGGCAGGCGCGTCACCGAGGTCGCCGTGATCTTCAAGCGGGCCCCGCACCTGCCGTTCGACGCCACGATGACCGAGGAGCTCGGGCAGAACGCCCTGGTCGTGCGCGTCCAGCCGGACGAGGGCGTCACCATGCGGTTCGGCTCGAAGGTGCCGGGCAGCCAGATGGAGGTCCGGGACGTCAACATGGACTTCGGGTACGGCTCGGCGTTCACCGAGGCGTCCCCCGAGGCGTACGAGCGGCTGATCCTGGACGTGCTGCTCGGGGAGCCGTCGCTGTTCCCGGTGAACGCGGAGGTCGAGCGGTCCTGGGAGATTCTCGACCCGGTGATCGAGCACTGGGCGCGGCAGCCGACCGGCCCGGACCCCTACCCGGCGGGCAGCTGGGGGCCGGGCTCGGCCAACGCCATGCTCGCCCGCACCGGCCGCACGTGGCGGCGGCCGTGAACCCGAGGAGCCTGCGATGATCGTCGATCTTCCGTCGAGCACCGCGTCGGCCGTCAACCGCAAGCTGGTCGAGATGCGGGCCAGCGGCGGCGCGCTGACGACGAGCCGCGTGCTCACGCTCGTGATCGTCACCGAGGACGGCGGGGAGATCGAGGACTCGATCGCCGCCGCGAACGCGGCCAGCCACGAGCACCCGTGCCGGATCATCGTGCTGGCGCGGGGGCTGCGGAAGGCGGCGCCGCGGATGGACGCCCAGATCCGCGTCGGCGGCGACGCCGGCGCGAGCGAGGTGATCGTGCTGCGCGGCTACGGCGCGCTCGCCGGGGACGAGGCCGGCGCCGGAATGGCGGTGCCGCTGCTGCTGCCCGACGCGCCCGTCGTGGCCTGGTGGCCGAACGACGCCCCGGCCGTCCCGTCCGAGGACCCGGTGGGCAAGCTGGCGACGCGCCGGATCACCGACGCGCTGTCGGCGAAGAACCCGATGAAGGCGTTCGAGCAGCGCCGCGCGCACTACGTCGAGGGCGACACCGACCTCACGTGGACCCGGCTCACCCCGTGGCGGGCGCTGCTCGCCACGGCGCTCGACGCCCCTCCGTACGAGCCGGTCACCAACGCGGTCGTGGCGGGCGAGGCCGTGTCCCCGTCCACGGAGCTGCTCGCCGGCTGGCTCGCCGTGCGGCTGGACTGCAAGGTCAAGCGCTCGCCCGCGGCGTCGGGCCCGGGTGTGGTGTCGGTGCGGATGGAGCGCCGCTCGGGGCCGGTCGAGCTCGTGCGCCCGGACGGGAAGGTGGGCACGCTGCGCCAGCCAGGGCAACCGGACCGGCTGGTCGCGCTCGCCCGCCGCGAGGTGCGCGACTGCCTCGCGGAGGAGCTGCGCAGGCTCGACACGGACGAGATCTACGGGGCCGCGCTCGCGGGTGTCGGCCGCGTCGCCCGCGGCCGCACGCCGGTCAAGATCCCCGCGCTGGCCGGCGCCTGATGCCCACCCCGGACATCGCGGTCCACGCGAACCCGGACGTGCTCGCCGCTGCGGTGGCCGCCCGGCTGGTCACCAAGCTCGTCGACCTGCAGGCGGCCGGCACGACGCCGAAGATCGTGCTCACGGGCGGCGGCACCGGCATCGCGGTACTGCAGCAGCTGCGCGCGTCCGTGGCCCGCGACGCCGTCGACTGGGGCAAGGTCGAGTTCTACTGGGGCGACGAGCGGTTCGTCGCGCCCGACGACCCCGAGCGCAACGACAAGCAGGCCCGCGAGGCGCTGCTCGATCACGTCCCGGTGGACGAGGCGAAGGTGTTCCCGATGGGCGCCGACACCGGCACCGGCCCGGCGGGCGCGGAGGCCGCCGCGGAGGCGTACGCGGAGGTCCTCCGGCGGTCCGCCCGCCCGGAGGACCACGGCCCGGTCCCGTCGTTCGACGTGCTCATGCTCGGCATGGGCGGCGAGGGCCACACGGCGTCGGTCTTCCCGCACTCCCCCGCGGTCTACGAGACCGAACGCACGGTCGTGGCCGTCCACGGCTGCCCGAAGCCCCCGCCCACCCGGGTGTCGCTCACGCTCCCGGCGATCCGCCGCGCCGCCGAGGTCTGGATCATGACCACCGGCGACGAGAAGGCGGCGGCCGTGGCGATGGCACTGGGCGGGGCGGGCGAGGTGGCGATCCCGGTGGCGGGGGCGCAGGGCCGCAGGCGCACCCGGTGGCTGCTGGACCGGGCCGCCGCGGCCAAGCTGCCCCGCCACCTGGTGCCCCGCATCGGCTGATGCTCCACGTGGTCGTCGACGCCGCGAACGTGGTGGGCGCGCGCCCCGACGGCTGGTGGCGCGACCGTCCCGGTGCGGCCCGCCGGCTGGCCGGCCGGATCGTGGCCGCCCTCACGGTCGACCCGGCCCGGCTCGCCGAACACCTCGGGCACCCCGACGCCGACCTGCAGGTGCACCTGGTGCTGGAGGGCGCCGCCGCGCGGGTGGAGGACCTCCCCAGGCACCCGCGGCTGGCCGTCGTCCACGCGACGGCCGACGGCGACTCGACGATCGCGGCCCTGGCCGCCGAGCTGGCGGCCGAGCCGGTCCTGGTGGTGACGGCCGACCGCGCCCTCAGGGACCGGGTGCGCGCGAGCGGGTCGGCGACGGTGGGCCCGGGCACGTTGCTGAACGCCCTCCCCCCACCCTGATCGGGTTGGTCACGCGCGGCGGGTGCTCGCGCTCGCCGCCTTTCCGCTGGCTCCCACCGCGCTCGTCACCGCTGACCGTCTCGGCAGCGGGGTGCTGTAGACGACGCTCGTCGTCACCGCGCCCAGGCCCGCGATCCGGCCCGTGACCTCCTCCAGGTGACGCATGCCGCGGGCACGCACGCTGAGCACGAAGCAGTCCTCCCCCGTGACGTGGTGGGCCTCGGTGACCTCGGGCGTGGTGGCCAGCAGGTCGCGGAAGGGCTTGTAGTTGCCGTGCGGGTAGCGCAGGCGGACGAGCGCCAGTATCGGCAGGCCCAGCTTCTCCGGGTCGACCTCGCAGTGGTAGCCCGTGATCACGCCGCCCTGCTCGAGCCTGCGCACCCGCTCCGTGACGGCGCTGGGCGACAGCCCCACGAGCCGCCCGAGGTCGGCGTAGCTCGCTCGCCCGTCGAGCTGCAGTGCTTCCAGCAGGCGCCAGTCCAGGTCGTCCAGGGAATCCACGGCCACAGCGCGAAACTACCGTGGATTGCGCCTTCCTCGCCCGAGGACGCGCTCCTACCGTCGGATCATGACCCTTTCGGTGAGCCCCGACGCCGTCGCCTTCTTCTCCTCGCGCCTGGCCTTCCAGACCGACGTCGCCGACGTCCACGCCGCCGTCGCGAGCGGCGATCCGGACTTCGTGCTGGTCGACTCGCGCAGCCGCCCCGCGTGGGAGCAGGGCCGCATCCCCGGCGCGGTGCACCTGCCGACCGCCGAGATCCCCGAGCGCGCGGCCCGCGCGCTCGGGAAGGGCCTGCCGGTCGTCACCTACTGCTGGGGCCCGGGGTGCAACGGCGCCACCCGCGCCGCACTCGCCCTGGCGCGCCTCGGTCACGTGGTGCGCGAGATGCTGGGCGGCATCGAGTACTGGGCCCGCGAGGGCTTCCCGGTGGAGACCGACGCGGGCCTCACGCACCCGGACCCGGACCCCCTCACCACGCCGTGCGGTTGCTGACCCGCCCCGATTCGCTCAGCCCTGCTCGTCCGGGAGCCGCCCGTGGAGGTGGTCGTCGTAGGCCGACAGGTCGAGGAAGCCGTGGCCGCAGTAGTTGAAGAGGATCACCCGTTCCTCTCCGGTCTCCTTCGCGGCCAGTGCCTCGTCGATCGTGGCCCGGATCGCGTGGGCCGCCTCCGGCGCCGCGATCTTCCCCTCGACGCGGGCGAACTGCACGGCCGCCTCGAACACCGTGCCCTGCGGGTACGCGACCGCCTCCATCCGGCCGTCCCGCACGAGCGCCGAGACCAGCGGCGAGTCGCCGTGGTAACGCAGGCCGCCCGCGTGGATCGGCGGGGGCACGAAGTCGTGGCCGAGCGTGTACATCGGCAGCAGCGGGGTGAGGCCCGCGGTGTCGCCGAAGTCGTAGTCGAAGCGGCCCCGCGTCAGCGTCGGGCACGAGGCCGGCTCGACGGCGAGCAGCCGCACCCCGGCGTCGGGCACGAACGGGAAGGCGAGGCCACCGAGGTTCGAGCCGCCGCCGCACGGCGCGATCACGACGTCCGGGAGCCGCTCGCCCGCGAGCTCCAGCTGCTCCCTCGCCTCCAGCCCGATCACGGTCTGGTGCAGCAACACGTGGTTGAGCACGGAGCCGAGCGCGTAGTGGGTGTCGTCGCGGGAGACGCAGTCCCGCACGGCATCCGAGATCGCGGCGCCCAGCGACCCCGGGTGCTGCGGGACGTCCACCGGCGAGGGGACCACCGAGCCGCCCCACGTCTCCATGGCGACCCGGCGGTACGGCTTCTGCTCGTACGACGCGCGCACCATGTAGACCTGCAGGTCGAGGCCGAACTGCGCGCAGGCGAACGCGAGGGCGGTGCCCCACTGCCCGGCCCCGGTCTCGGTGGAGAGCCGGCTGATGCCCTCCTGGGCGTTGAAGAAGGCCTGGGCAACCGCCGTGTTGGGCTTGTGGCTGCCGGCGGGCGACACCGACTCGTCCTTGAAGTAGATGCGCGCAGGCGTGCCCAGCGCGCGCTCCAGCCGCACGGCCCGCACCAGCGGGGTGGGCCGCCAGAGCCGGAGGATGTCGAGGACCTCACCCGGAACGTCGATCCACGGCTTGGTGGAGACCTCCTGCCCGATCAGCGCCATCGGGAAGAGCGGGGCCAGGTCGTCCGGGCCGACCGGCTCGCGCGTGACCGGGTGCAGCGGCGGGTCGAGCGGCTTGGCCAGGTGCGGCACGACGTTGAACCACGCGCTGGGGATCTTCTCCGGCGACAACGTCCATCGGGTCATCGACGACCTCCACCCACCAGGAACGGTCCAGCGGTACGGCTCCACAGTGTGCCCCGGCCCCGTGGGAGAGTGGGACCCGTGAGGCGGTTGGTGGGCGCGGTGGTCCTGATGGCGGCCCTCGGCGGGTGCTCGGTGGCCGAAGCCCCGGCCCCGGTCGCTCCGCCTCCGCCTGCGCCGCCCGCCGCGTGCCTGCTCGACACGGGCGCCCTGACGGCGACCACCGGCCTGACCTGGGCACCCGACCCGAGCACGGCGAGCGACACCCGGTGCGTCTACGACCCGTCCGGCACCCCGCGCCCGGCCGATGGCCCGGCGTTCCTGTCCGTGGACGTCACGCGGGACCCGGCCCCCACGCTCGACACCGTGGCGGAGCTCTGCGAGGACGGCTCGCGCGCACCGGTGGGCACCACCGGCTTCGTGTGCCGCTACCAGGGCGGCAACGTCTTCGCCGCCGTGACTCACGACGGTCACCTGGTGACGCTCGCGGCCTCCGCCGTGCCCACGGGCACCACCGCCGCCCAGCTGGTGGTGGCCTTCGACCAGCAGGTGACGGCGCTGAGCCGCTAGGGTGCCGACCCAACGTCAGCATGGTGGCCATACTGGCGCGTTACGCCAGTAGAGCCACCATGCTGGCATTCGGGGCGCCGGGACCGCCTACAGCTCGCGCGAGGCGCGGAGGCGGTTGAGCGCCTCCTCGAGGATCGCCGCGCCGTCGGAGTCGCTGCGGCGCTCCTTCACGTACGCGAGGTGCGTCTTGTACGGCTCCGTGCGCGGCGGCGCGGGCGGGTTCTCCCCGTCCCGGCCGGCGGGAAGGCCGCAACGCGGGCAGTCCCACGACTCGGGGATGTCGGCCTCGTTGGCGAACGACGGGGTGGTGACGTGGCCGTTCGCGCAGAAGTAGGGGATGCGCGAGCGCGGCGCGGTCTCGCCCCGCTCGGACTCCCCCATCGGACCGGCCCCCACGCGGGTGCCGCGGATCGCGTTGCCGCCAGACATCCCCTTGCCTCCCTCAGGACCCGACCCGGACCAGCAGTCCGGTGCCGATGATCGCGATCACCCAGATCGCGGCGACGAACAGCGTGAGCCGGTCGAGGTTCTTCTCGACCACGCTCGACCCCGACAGGCTCGACTGGACCCCCCCGCCGAAGAGGCTGGAGAGGCCACCACCACGACCGCGGTGGAGCAGGATCAGCAGCACGAGCAGCACGCTGGAGATGATCAGCACGATCTGCAGGGCCAGTTCCATCGATCCTCTTTCCGTGTTGCCCGCGCGCTCCGACAGCTGTGCCGGGATGTCGAGGGTACCGTGGCGGCGCTGCGCCCCCGCCGGGGGTCGTGAGCGGATACGAGCGTCTGGGCACTCGTATCCACTCACGGCAGGGTTACGGCAGGGGGCCGCCGGCGGCGATCGCGCAGAGCTGCGCGAACTCGTCGGCGTCCAGGCTGGCGCCGCCGACGAGCGCCCCGTCGACGTCCTTCTCGGCCACGATCTCCCCGACGTTCTTCGCCTTCACCGAGCCGCCGTACAGCACGCGGACGGTCGTGGCGACGGCCTCGCCGTACGCGGCCGATACGGCCTCGCGGATCGCCGCGCACACCTCCTGCGCGTCGGCCGCGCTCGCCACGCGCCCGGTGCCGATCGCCCACACCGGTTCGTAGGCGATCACCAGTGTCTGCACGTGCTGGCTCTGCACCTTCGCCAGCGCCGCGGTGACCTGGCGGGTGGTGTGGGCGACGTGCTCGCCGGACTCCCGCACCGCGAGGTTCTCGCCCACGCAGAGGATCGGCACGATCCCGTGCTTGATCGCCGCGTGCACCTTGCGGTTGACCAGTGCGTCGTCCTCGCCGTGGATCTCGCGGCGCTCGGAGTGCCCGACGACGACGTAGCGGCAGCCGAGCTTCGCCAGCATCGCGCCGGAGACGTCCCCGGTGTAGGCGCCGGAGTCGTACGGCGAGAGGTCCTGCGCGCCGTGCACGAGCCGCAGCTGGTCGCCGTCGATGAGGGTCTGCACCGACCGGATGTCGGTGAACGGCGGCAGGACCGCCACCTCGACCTTGTCGAAGTACTTCTCCGGCAGCGCGAACGCGATCTTCTGCACCAGCCCGATGGCCTCGAGGTGGTTGCAGTTCATCTTCCAGTTGCCGGCGATGAGCGGCTTCCGTACGGCCATCAGCTCTTCTCCAGGACGGCGAGGCCGGGGAGGGACTTGCCCTCCAGGTACTCCAGCGACGCGCCGCCACCGGTCGAGATGTGCGAGAACCCGTCCTCGGGAAGCCCGAGCGCCCGCACCGCCGCAGCCGAGTCACCGCCGCCGACCACGCTGTAGGCACCGGACGCGGTGCTGTCCACGATCGCCTGCGCCACCCCGCGGGTGCCGTCGGCGAACGGGGCCAGCTCGAACACGCCCATCGGCCCGTTCCAGAACACGGTGGCCGCACCGGCGAGCACCTCGGCGAACGCCGCCACCGAGGCGGGACCGATGTCGAGCCCCTTCCACCCGTCCGGGATGGCGTCGGCACCGACCGTCTGCGTCTTCGCCTCGGCCGAGAAGTCGTCCGCCACCACCACATCGGACGGCAGCACGATCTTCCCGGTCTCCAGCAGCTTCCGGCAGTTGTCGACCTGGTCGCGCTCCAGCAGCGAGTCGCCGACGCCGTACCCCTGCGCGGCGAGGAACGTGAAGCACATCCCCCCGCCGACGAGCAGCGCGTCGACCTTCGGCAGCAGGGCCTCGATCACCGCCAGCTTGTCGGAGACCTTCGAGCCGCCGAGCACCACCGAGTAGGGCCGCTGCGGCGACCGCGTGAGCCTGCGCAGCACCTCCACCTCGGTGAGCACCAGCCCGCCCGCGTAGGCGGGCAGGTCCTGCGCCACGTCGTAGACCGAGGCCTGCTTGCGGTGCACCACGCCGAACCCGTCGGAGACGAACGCGCCGTTCGCGCCGGTGAGCGCCGCGAGCTCGTGGGCGAGCGCCGCGCGCTCGTCGTCGTTCTTAGACGTCTCCCGCGGGTCGAACCGGATGTTCTCCAGCAGTACCACCCCACCGTCGGCCAGCGCACCGACGGCGGCCCGCGCCTCCTCGCCGTGGTCGGCGAGGGTGACCTCGGCGCCGAGCAGCTCACCGAGCCGCCCGGCGACCGGGGCGAGGGAGTGTTCCGGGTCGGGCCCGCCCTTGGGCCGGCCCAGGTGCGCGGTGACGACCACCCGCGCCCCCGCCTCGCGCAGCTTCTGCAGCGTGGGGACGGAGGCGCGGATCCGGCCGTCGTCGGTGATCGTCGGGCCCCCGTCGGAGTTCTCGAGCGGGACGTTGAGGTCCGAGCGGACCAGCACGGTCCGCCCGGACACGCCCTCGGCGATCAGGTCGTCGAGCGTCTTCACAGCTTGGACGCCACCAGGTCGGTGATGTCGACGAGGCGGTTCGAGTAGCCCCACTCGTTGTCGTACCAGCCGAAGACCTTGACCTGGTTGCCGATCACCTTGGTGAGCGGCGCGTCGTAGATGCAGGACGCCGGGTCGGTGACGATGTCGGACGACACGATCGGGTCCTCGCTGTAGCGCAGGTAGCCCTTCAGCGGCCCGCTCTCCGCCGCCGCCTTGTACGCCGCGTTGACCTCGTCGACCGAGACCTCCTTGCGGAGGTCGACGGTGAGGTCGGTGATCGAGCCGGTGGGCACCGGGACGCGCAGCGAGTAGCCGTCGAGCTTGCCGTTGAGGTGGGGCAGCACCAGGCCGATCGCCTTGGCGGCGCCGGTGGAGGTGGGCACCACGTTCAGGGCGGCGGCGCGGGCGCGGCGCTTGTCCTTGTGCGGGCCGTCCTGCAGGTTCTGGTCCTGCGTGTAGGCGTGGATCGTGGTCATCAGACCCTTCTCGATCCCGAACGCGTCGTCGATCACCTTCGCCAGCGGCGCGAGGCAGTTGGTGGTGCAGGACGCGTTGGAGATGATGGTCTGCGAGCCGTCGTAGGCGTCGTCGTTCACGCCCATGACGACGGTGAGATCGGGCTCCGTCGCGGGGGCGGAGATGACCACCTTCTTCGCGCCTGCGTCCAGGTGCTTGGCGGCCGCCTCGCGCTTGGTGAAGATGCCGGTGGACTCCACGACGACGTCCACGCCCAGGTCCTTCCACGGCAGCTCGGCGGGGTCGCGCACGGCGAGGCCCTTGAAACCCTTGCCGTCGACGACGATCTCGTCGTCGGTGTGGGTCACCTCGTACGGCAGCCTGCCCAGGATCGAGTCGTACTTGAGCAGGCCCGCCAGCGTGGCGTTGTCGGTGATGTCGTTCACCGCGACGATCTCGATGTCGCTGGTGCCGGCCGCCCGCTGGGCGTCGACCGCCCGCCAGAAGTTGCGGCCGATGCGGCCGAACCCGTTCACGCCCACCCGTACGGTCATGTGCGCGCCTCCTGTCACCGTCTGCGTGTCTCGAACCGGCATCAACCCTAGTCGCCGGTGGCAGGCGCGGTGCCACGAGGCCCTTAATCGATTCCGGCCCTATGCGCGGCGGGCCACCAGCTCCCCCTTGCCGACCGGGATCGTCGTGACGGCGGCGAGGTCCCTCCGGAGCAGTTCCTCCAACGGCGCGATCTCGTCGGGATGCGACAGCGCGTTGTCGGCGACGAGCACCCCGCCCGGCCGCAGGACGCGCACCGGGTGCGGCCACCACGACGGGTACTCGGTGCGCTCCGCGTCGAGGAAGAGCAGGTCGACCTCGCCGGCACCGAGAGCGGCGAGGCCCCGGCCGCCGTCATCCGGCCGCAGGTCGACGTGCCCGGCGAGACCGGCGTCGGCGAGGCTCGCCGCGGCGTCGCGCTGCGCGGCCGGATCCGTGTCGAAGCTGGTCACGCGGCCGCCGGTGGCCCGGGCCGCATCCGCCAGCCAGAGCGTGGAGACGCCGCGCGACGTGCCGACCTCCACGATGTTCCGGGCCTCGACGGCCTGCACCAGGAACCAGAGGAACCGGCCTGCGTCCGGCTCGAGGACCCGCCACCGGTCGAGCCTGTCCTCCTGCGCGACGTCGTGCCGGGCCGCCGCGTCGGCCACCCGGTCGATCACCATCCGAACCGCGTCGTCCACGCGGTGATCGTGCCAGAGACCGGCACCGGACTTCTCCGATCGGCGGCACCGGTGCAGGATGCGCTCATGCCTCCCGCCGGCCCCGCAGCCCAGAGCTACGTGGAGCGGCCGCCGGTCGCAGCGCTCGCCGACGTCGTCTCGACGGTGTGGGTCCAGCAGATCGCGGCGGACGCGCCCGCCTACCCGCAGCGCAACCTGCCGCACGGCGGCACCGAGATCGTCTGCACGGTCGGCGCGACCCCGCAGGTGGCGGGCCCGCGGACCGGCCCGCACGTCGAGTTGCTCACCCCTGGCACCACCGTGGTCGGCTTGCGGTTGCGTCCGGGCGCCGCGGGCGCGCTCCTCGGGCTGCCACCGTCCGAGCTGGTGGATCTGGCGGTCCCGGCCGACGCGCTCTGGGGCCGGGCCGCCGCCGCGCTCGGCGAGGGCGTCGCCGCCGCCGGATCGGCCGCCGGAGCGCTCGCCGCCCTGCAGCGCGGCATGCTCGCCCGGCGGGTCGCGGGCCCGGAGCCGGACGCGCTCGTGGCCGAGGCCGTCCGGAGGCTGATGCCCGGGCGGGCCACCGACGTCGCCGGGCTCCCCACCCTGCTGGCCGTCTCGGAACGCCATCTCCGGCGGCGCTGCCAGGCCGCCGTCGGCCTCGGACCCAAGGCGCTGCACCGCACGCTGCGCTTCCAGGGGTTCCTCGCCCGCGCGCAGGAGGCACTCGGTGCCGGCCGCCGGCCGGGCGCGCTCGCGGACCTCGCCGTCCGCGCCGGGTACGCCGACCAGGCCCACCTCACCCGCGAGTGCGTCCGGCTGACCGGGGTCACCCCGCGCGCGTTCCTCGCCGAGACCGTGGACGCGTGCGCCTGCGGGCACGACCACGCGGCCTCCTACGGCCCGTTCCTGGCCGGGTCGTTCACGGCCGGTTCGTTCACGGCCGGTTCGTTCAAGAACGCCCGGGCGGAGGCGTCCTAGCGTCTCCCGCGTGACCCCGACCGACCGCGAGCTCACCGCCCTGCGGGCCGCGATCGCGGGCGAGGTCGTGCTGCCCGGGTCGCCCGGCTACGACACCGCCCGCCGGCCCGCGATCGCCCGCTTCCACCACGTCCGCCCGCGCGCGGTCGTGCGGTGCGCGGGCGAGCAGGACGTCGTCGAGACCCTCGCCGTCGCCCGCCTGCTGCGCGAGCCCGTCGCGGTCAGGAGCGGCGGACACTGCTTCGCGGGCCGCTCCTCGACCACCGGGATCGTCCTCGACGTCTCCCCGATGGACACCGTCGCGCTCCGGGACGGGGTCGCCGTCGTCGGGGCGGGCACCCGGCTCGGGGCGCTCTACGACGCCCTCGACGAGCACGGTCTCACCCTGCCCGCGGGGTGCGGCCCGACCGTCGGAGTCGCCGGGCTCACGCTCGGCGGCGGGTTCGGGCCGCTCGGCCGCATGCACGGGCTCACCTGCGACCGGCTCGTCGGCGCCCGGGTCGTCCGCGGGGACGGCCGGGTCGTCGACTGCGACGCGCACCGCGAGGCGGACCTGTTCTGGGCGCTGCGAGGCGGCGGGGGCGGCGGCGGGTGGGTCGTCACCTCGCTGCGATTCGTTCCCGTCCCGGCGCCGCCCACCTCGGTGTTCCGCCTGGCGTGGCACGCCGACCACGCCGCGGCGCTCGTCGAGGCGTGGCCCCGCTGGGCCCCCGGCGCCCCGGACGAACTCACCTCCACGCTGCGGCTGGCCGCCCCGGCCGACCCCGCCGAGCCGGCCACGGTGCAGCTGGTCGGGACCGTGCTCGAGGGTGACCCGGCACCGCTGCTCGACGATCTCGTCCGGCTCGCGGGCGCGGAACCCGCGACCGGGACGGTGACGCCCGGGTCGTTCCGGGAGGCGAAGCGCGCACTGGCCGGGCTCGGCGGGAGCGGCGCGGAGCTGCCGGGCACCCGGTACGGCCGCTCGGAGTTCTTCCGCCGCCCGTTGCCGGCCGGCGCGGCGGCGGCGCTCGCGCGCGCCGTCGTGGACGACCGGGTGCCGGGCCACGCCCACGAGGTCGACCTCAACGCGTGGGGCGGCGCCTACAACCGCGTGCCGCCCGACGCCACGGCGTTCGCGCACCGCGGAGAGGCCTTCCTGCTCGAGGTCGGCCTCGTCGCGAGCGACGGGGTGGCCGGGGCCCCCGCCCGGCTGGAACGCTCCTGGTCGGCGGTCGCCCCCTTCGGCACCGGCCGGGTCTACCCGAACTTCCCCGACCCCGACCGCGCGCTGCCCGCCGCGGCATACCACGGCGACAACCACGAGCGGCTGCGCCGGATCCGCGCCGCAGCCGACCCGGACACCGTCCTGTCCCCGACCCTGGAGGAACCATGCCCGGCCCCCTGACCCCCAACGAGCGCGAGCAGTTCCTCGTGCAGCCGCACATCGCGGTGGTGAGCGTCGCCGCAGGCCCGGACGCGCGCGGCGCCCGCCCGCCACTCGCCGTCCCCACCTGGTACCACTACGCGCCCGGCGGCGACCTGAGCATCTTCACCGGCGCGAAGGGCGTCCGCGCCCGCAAGGTCGGGCTCATCCGGGACGCCGGCGTGGTGACCATGACCGTGCAGAAGCACGACCCGCCGTGGAAGTACGTCTCCGTGGAGTGCGAGCTGGTCGGGGACGACCAGCCGCCGAAGCGCGATCAGATGCTGCGGATCGTCGAGCGCTACCTCCCGCCGGACACCGCGGCGGGGATGGTCGACGGCGAGCTCGCCCATCCGGGGTCGCAACTGGTGGTGTTCACCCTCCGGCCCACGCGCTGGACCTCGTTCGACTTCTCCTGAGAGCCTCCTCCGGTGTCCCGACTCGTCCTGTACATGTCCATGTCCCTCGACGGGTTCATCGCCGGACCCGATGACCGCAAGGGTCAGGAGCTCGGCCAGGGCGGCTTCCGCCTGTTCGACTGGCTGGACGACCGGATGGGCGACGGCCCGAACGGGCAGGTGTACCGGGAGGCCATGGCGACCCGCGCCGTCGTCTCCGGCCGTCACACCTTCGAGCTGGCCGGGCGCTGGCAGGGCGACCACCACGACGGCGTCCCGATCTTCGTCCTCACCCACCACGTCGACGACGGCGACGTCCCGCCGGGCAGCGCGCGGTTCGTCACCGACGTCGGGGAGTGCGCCGAGCGGGCCCGCGCGGCGGCGGGCGACGGTGCCGTACTCGTGCACGGGGCGGGCGCGGCGCAGGCCCTGCTGCGCGCGGGCGAGCTCGACGAGATGGAGATCCACCTCGTGCCGGTCCTGCTCGGCGGGGGACGGCGGCTGTTCGACGCGATCGGCCACGTCGAGCTGGAACCGGTCCGGGTGCTCCAGGGCCGCGGGGTCACGCACCTGCGGTACCGCGTGCGCCGGTAGCTGGGGAGTCGGCCGCGTCGGCCAGCACCTCGGCCTGCTCGGCGATCTCCTCCTCGCTCGGGGCGTCGTCCTGGGTGCGGTGGAGTCGCCAGTACCCGGTGAACGACACCGCGCGGCGCGCGATCCCGCGCTCGGCGACCAGGTGCCGGCGGAGCGCACGCACGACCGACGCCTCGCCCGCGAGCCAGGCGAACGCCGGTCCCTCGGGGAGCTCGGCGGCGCGCACGGCGTCGACGAGCGCGGTGGAGGCGCCCGGGGCGAGGTCGCCCCGGTGCAGCCAGCGCAGGTCCACCCGGCCGGGGCTCGTGAGCTCCTGCTCCTCCGCCGCGTCCCGGACCTCCACGAACACCACCGCGCGCTCGTGCGCGCCGAGGCTCTCCACGAGCGCGCCGATCGCCGGGAGCACCGACTCGTCGCCCGCGATCAGCTTCCAGGCGTGCGGGCCGGGCTCGCGCAGGCGGGTGATCTGCGGGCCGAGCATGCCGAGGCGCTCACCCGGAGCCGCGGTCGCCGCCCACGCGGCGGCCGGGCCGGCGTGCCCGTCCCCGCCGTCGGCATCGGCATCGGCACCGCCGTGGAGCACGAAGTCCACGTCGATCTCGGCACGCACCGGGTCGTGCGCCCGGATCGTGTAGCTGCGCATCCAGGGCCGGTCCTCGTCGGGCATCCGCAGGTAGGCGCCGTACCAACGCCCCACG
Source organism: Pseudonocardia adelaidensis (assembly GCF_039543345.1). Taxonomy (NCBI): domain Bacteria; kingdom Bacillati; phylum Actinomycetota; class Actinomycetes; order Pseudonocardiales; family Pseudonocardiaceae; genus Pseudonocardia; species Pseudonocardia adelaidensis. The sequence goes on from NZ_BAABJO010000006.1 coordinate 307,244, forward strand.
TCGCCGTCGTCGGGCATGGCCGGGACGTCGATCGGGCCGCCGGGACGGCGCGGGAAGAACAGCTTCACGTGCTGGTCGGGGCCGACCGGGGCGAAGCGGGCGACGTCGGGCCCTCCGAAGGTGATGCGCTGCATGCGGGGTGTGACCCGGCGGGTCCGCAGCACCTCGACGACCGAATGGGGAAGGGGCGGTCTCCGGCGCATGAGGTGAGCCTAACCTCATTCGGAGGGGAGATCGACAGGCGATCCCGTCGCCGCCATCCTGGGACCCCAACCGCGTCGAGTGGGTCGCGTTCTAGGAGGGTCATCGTGTCCGGGATGCTGCAGTTCGACGAGGCCGGCGCCCGCCGGCTCGAAGCCGTCTACACCACCCCGGACGTGGTCGGGCAACGCCGCGAGGTGCGGCGGATCCTCGGCCTGCGGCCCGGGGAGCACGTCGTGGACGTCGGCGCTGGCCCCGGCCTGCTGGCCGCCGAGATGGCCGCCGAGGTGGGCCCGGCCGGCCGCGTGCACGCCGTCGAGCCGAGCGAGAGCATGCGCGCCCTCGCGGCCGCGCGAACACGGGCGCCCGCCGCCACCCCGGAGACCGCCCCCGTGGAGATCGCCCCCGTGGAGATCGCCCCCGTGGAGATCATGGCGGGGTCGGCGGACGCGCTCCCCCTGCCGGATGCGAGCGTCGACGCCGCCGTCTCCACGCAGGTCCTCGAGTACGTTGCCGATGTGCCCGGCGCGCTGGCCGAGGTCCGCCGCGTGCTGCGGCCGGGCGGGCGGCTGCTCGTGCTCGACACCGACTGGGACTCGATCGTCTGGCACTCCCGCGACGCCGCCCGCACCGCGCGCATCCTGGCCGCGTGGGACGAGCACCTCGCGGACCCGCACCTGCCGCGGACCCTCGCCCCCACGTTGCGCGCGGCGGGGTTCACGCAGGTGCGGACCCATGTCCTCCCGCTGCTGAACGTCGGGTACGACCCGAACACCTTCAGCGCCATGAACGCGTCGACGATCGGCGCGTTCGTCACGGGCCGGGCCGGCATCGACGATGCCGACGTCCGGGACTGGATCGACGACGTCACGTCGCTGGGTGACGCCGCCTTCTTCAGCCTGAACCGCTACGTCTTCCTCGCGAGCAAGCCCGTCAGGCCTCTTCCAGCATCTCCGGGGTGACGGCGGAGTCGGTGTCCGGGATGCCGAGGTCGGCGGCGCGCTTGTCCGCCATGTGCAACAGCCTGCGGATCCGGCCTGCGACCGCGTCCTTCGTCATGGGCGGGTCGGCGAGCTGGCCCAGCTCCTCCAGCGAGGCCTGGGTGTGCTCGACGCGCAGCCTGCCCGCGGCGAGGAGGTGGCCCGGGACGTCGTCGCCGAGGATCTCCAGGGCCCGCTGCACGCGGGCCGCGGCGGCGACGGCCGCGCGGGCCGAGCGGCGCAGGTTGGCGTCGTCGAAGTTGGCGAGCCGGTTGGCGGTGGCGCGCACCTCGCGCCGCATCCGCCGCTCCTCCCACGCCAGCACGCTCTCGTGCCCGCCCATGCGCGTGAGCAGCGCGCCGATCGCATCGCCGTCGCGCACGACCACCCGGTCGGCGCCGCGCACCTCCCGCCACTTCGCGGTGACGCCGAGCCGGCGCGCGGCCCCCACCAGCGCCATCGCCGCCTCCTGCCCGGGGCAGGTGACCTCGAGGGCGGAGCTGCGGCCGGGCTCGGTGAGCGAGCCGTGCGCGAGGAACGCGCCCCGCCACGCCGCCTCCGCGTCGCACACCCCGCCGGACACGACGGGCGGCGGCAGGCCGCGCACCGGGCGACCGCGAACGTCGAGCAGGCCGGTCTGGCGGGCGAGGCCCTCGCCGTCGCGCACCACCCGCAGCACGTAGCGCGCGCCGCGGCGCAGCCCGCCCGCGCTGATCACGTGGGCCTCGCAGGTGTGCCCGTACAGGTCGTGGATCTCGCGCCGCAGCCGCCGCGCCACCGACCCGGTGTCGACCTCGGCCTCCACCACGACGCGGCCGCCGACGATGTGCAGCCCGCCCGCGAACCGCAGCAGCGCCGCGACCTCGGCCCGGCGGCAGCACGGCTTGGTGACGACGAGCCTGGAGAGCTCGTCCTTGACCGCCGCGGTCATCGCCATCCGTTCGACCTCCTCGTTTCCTGCCCCCCGGGTGCAGACCCGTGCGGCTCCGCCCTCGTCTGAACCGGCCCGGCGAGCGGGCCGGGCCCGGTGTGCATATCCAGTTCCGCGAGCACGACGCCGAGGGCGTCGGCGAGCGCGGCCGGGTCGTGGCGCGGTGCCGCGGGGTCGGCCGCGGCGACCGGCGCCAGGTGGACCCGGCCTCCGGGGGCGAGCATCGCGGCCGCGGTGCCGTGCAGCCGCTCGGGCACCGGGACGGCGGCGACGTCGGCGATGACCGCGTCGACCTGCAGTTCCGGGGCGTGTTGCGAGAGTACGGCGAGGTGCTGCTCGGGTGAGAACCCGGCGGTCTCCCCCGGCTCGGGCGCCAGGTTGAGCACCACGACGCGGCGCGCAGGGGACGTGATCAGCGCTTCTCTCAGTTCGGGCACCAGCACGTGGGGGATCACGCTCGTGAACCACGACCCCGGACCGAGCAGCAGGACGTCGGCAGCTTTCACCGCATCGAGTGCCTCCGGGCACGCCCGCGGGCGGTCCGGGCGCAGCCACACGCGCTGCACCCGCCCGGGAGTGGACGCCACCGCGACCTGCCCGCGGATGAGCGCGCCGTCCGGGGAACCGAGCCCGGTGACCTCGGCCTCGATGTCGAGGGGGTCGCAGCTCATCGGCAACACGCGCCCGCGCAGCCCGAGCAGCGCGGCGACCTCGTCGAGCGCGGCGACCGGGTCGCCGAGCACCTCCATCAGCCCGGCGAGCAGCAGGTTGCCCACCGCGTGCCCGGCGAGCGCCCCGGTGCCGCCGAAGCGGTGCTGCACGAGCTCGCCCCACCGCCGCCCCGAGTCGTCGTCGGCGGCGAGCGCGGCGAGCGCCATCCGCAGGTCGCCGGGCGGGAGCAGGCCGAGCTCCCGGCGCAGCCGCCCCGACGAGCCGCCGTCGTCGGCGACCGTGACGACGGCCGTGACGTCGTGGGTGAGCCGCCGCAGCGCCGACAGCGTGGCGTGCAGACCGTGGCCGCCACCGAGCGCGACGGCCGATCTCATCCGCGCCCCAGGTCGCTGCGCGATCACTCGCGCCCCAGGTCACGGTGGGTGACGTTCACGGTGACCCCCTCGGAGCCTGCGAGCCTGCGGGCCATCTCCTCGCTGATCGCGACGCTGCGGTGCTTGCCGCCGGTGCACCCGACGGCCACCGTCAGGTAGCGCTTGCCCTCGCGCCGGTAGCCCGCGCCGACCAGCCGCAGCAGCTCCAGGTAGCGGCCGATGAACTCCTCCGCGCCGTCCTGGGACAGGACGTAGTCGCGCACGGTCTCGTCGCGGCCGGTGAAGTCGCGCAGCTCCGGGATCCAGTACGGGTTGGGCAGGAACCGGACGTCCACGACCAGGTCGGAGTCCATCGGCAGCCCGTACTTGTAGCCGAACGACACCAGCGTGATGCGGGTGACCTGCGCGGTCTCGGTGCCGAACGCGCGCTCCAGGGTGGCGCGCAGCTGCGGCACGGGCACCGTGGATGTGTCGACGACGAGGTCGGCGTTCTCCCGCAATGGCCTGAGCAGCTCCCGCTCCGCCGCGATCCCGTCGACGAGCCTGCCGTCCCCCTGCAGGGGGTGGCTGCGGCGCACCTGCTCGAAGCGGCGCACCAGCACGGCGTCGGACGCCTCGAGGAACAGCAGCCGCGGTTTGTAGCCGCGGGCGTCGAGGTCCTTGATGACCGCGCCGAGATCGGCGGTGAAGGCCCGGCTGCGGACGTCCATGACGACGGCGATCCGCGTGATCTCGCCACGGGCCCGGGCGCCGAGGTCGACCATCGTGGCGATCAGCTCCGGGGGGAGGTTGTCGACGACGAACCAGCCGAGGTCCTCGAGGACCTTCGCCGCGGTGCTGCGGCCCGCCCCGGACAGCCCGCTGACCAGCGTGACCTCGATGCCCGGCGGCTCGGACCCCGCGATCACTCCCCCGCGTGCGCCCCTGCTCGCCGTGCTGTCGCCTTCTGCTGTCTGATCCACCGCGCCCCCGGTCATCGCGCCCCCGGACATCGCGCCCCCCGTCACCGCTCCTCCGGTCACTGCGTCCCCTGCCCGGCCGATGCCGGCTCCGCGCCGGAGCGGCCGTTCAGCGCGGACAGCACCGCCGCCGCGGTGCGCGGGCCGAAGCCCGGCAGGGCGGCGATCTCGTCCACCCCGGCCGCCTTGATCTTGCGCAGCGAGCCGAAGTGCTTCAGCAGCGCGGCGCGGCGGGCCGGGCCCAACCCCGGCACGGCGTCCAGCTCCGAGGCGACCATGCTGCGCGAACGGCGCTGCCGGTGGTAGGTGATGGCGAACCGGTGCGCCTCGTCGCGGACGCGTTGCAGCAGGTAGAGACCTTCGCTGGTGCGCGAGAGGATCACCGGGTCGGGTTCGGCGGGCAACCAGACCTCCTCCAGCCGCTTGGCGAGTCCGCACACCGCGACGTCGGTGACCCCCAGCCCGGCGAGCACGTCTGCTGCCGCCTCGACCTGCGGCTGCCCACCGTCGACCACCAGCAGGTTCGGCGGGTAGGCGAACTTGCGGGGGCGGCCGGTCTCCGGGTCGATCCCGGGCCGGTGATCTGTTGTCTCGGAGGCGTCGACCTCACCGGACTCGCCGGGGCCGGGCCCGCCGTTACGCGCGCCGGAACCCGCATCGGTGTCGGCGCTGTTCGACTCGGCGCTGTTCGACTCGGCGCTGTTCGACTCGGCGCTGCTCGACTCGGCGCTGCTCGACTCGGCGCTGCTCGACTCGGCGCTGCTCGACTCGGCGCTGCTCGACTCGGCGCTGCTCGACTCGGCGCTGCTCGACTCGGCG